>NZ_CAACUY010000440.1 GCF_900659615.1 Actinomadura fibrosa
GATCGCGACCGGCGGGGCCGCGCCGCCGGAAGGCGGCCGGGTCGCCTGGGCGTTCGCCGGGCAGGGGCTGCGGCCCGGCGCCGGCGCGGAACTGTACGAGCGCTTCCCGGTGTTCGCCGCCGCCGTCGATGAGGCGTGCGAGCTGCTGGAGTGCCCGCCGGGCGGCGTGCTGCTCGGCGGCGGGCGGCCCCCCGGCGGCGCCGGAGAGCGGTCGCGCCTGTTCGCGTTGCAGGCCGGGCTCGTCCGGCTGCTGGACGCGGCGGGCGTGCGGCCGGACCTGGTGATCGGGCACGGACCCGGCGAGATCGCCGCCGCCTACGCGGCGGGGGTGTTCGACCTGGCGGACGCGTGCCGCCTGGTCAGCGGCTCCACCGGTGCCGAGCCCGCCTGCGCGGCTCCGCGCGTTCCGGTCATCGGCGGCGGACGGCCCGTGGACGAGCGGATCGCCGCGCCCGGGTACTGGGCCGAGCGGGCGCGGGACTCCGGCGAGCCGGTCGCGGTCTCCGGCGAGGCGGTCGCGGTCTCCGGCGGGGCGGGCGTGCTCCTCGAACTCGGCCCCTGCCCGGCCCTGCCCGCCGGCGCGCGGCCCCCGGTCGTGCTGCCCGTGCTCGGCGAGGCGCGGTCCGAGGAGCGGACGCTGTTCGAGGCCCTCGCCCGGCTGCACACCGCGCGCACCACCGTCGACTGGGCCGGGCTCCTCGGGCAGGAGCCGCCTCCCCGTACGGTCCCGCTGCCCACGTACGCGTTCCAGCGTGAGCGGTACTGGCTGTACGACGCCGCGCCGACGGCTCCGGAGGGAAAGCGCAGAGAGGAGGTCGCGGGCAGGACCGACGGCATCCGCCCGTCGGATCGCGAAACGGTTGTCGAACGATGAAGGCATTGGTGATACCGGCATGAACCAGGAAGAGCTTCGGCGCGCCGTCGCGAGCGCCGACACGACGGAGCGCGAGCGGCTGCTCCGGGAGGCGATCCGCGCGCACGTGGCGACACTGCTGTCGCTGAGCTCGGTCGCCGACGACGACAACTACCTCGAGCTCGGGCTGAACTCGCTGTCCGCGCTGGAGCTGACGAAGAACCTGATGACGATCACGGAGATGGAGATACCGCTGGTGACCATCGTCGACCATCCGACGCCCGCTCAGCTCGCGAGCCACCTCGCCGAGGAGTACGCCCGTGTCGGCGAGGGCGTCGGGTAGCGGCTCGGAACGCGCGGGGCCGGCGCCGTCGGCGCCGGCCCTCGGCATGCGCCCGGCCGTTCGGCGGCGGTGCGCGGTCGTTCAGCGGCGGTGCGCGGCCGCGAGCCGCGCCAGCTTCGGCACGAGGTCGCCGGGGCTCGGCTGGCCGAGGATCTCCTGCCGCACCCCGTGGGCGCCGTCCCGGAACGCCCGGTCCTCCAGCAGCCGCACCAGGGCGTCGCGGATCGCGGTGCCGGTCACCTCGGCGGGCGCGATCGCCAGGCCCGCCCCCGTGCGGTGCAGGTGCCTGCTCTTCAGATGCGCGTCGGGGGCGATGCTGAACATCAGCTGCGGTACCCCGTACAGGAGGGAGATGTTGAACCCGCCGGGGCTGCCCTGGTGGATCGCCACCGAGCAGGACGGCACGATGCACTGGAGCGGGACGAAGCCGACGATCCGCGTGTTCGGCGGGATGCGCGAGAGCTGGTCCCGGAGCTCCTCCTGGAGGGTCACCACCAGTTCGATGTCGAGGTCGGCGACCGCGTCCAGCGTGTCCTGGAGCCGCCCCACCGACATGACCTGCTGGTGGCTCCAGTCCCGCACGGAAAGCCCGAACGTCATGAGGACCCGCGGCACCGCCGGGGTGCTCCACAGCCATTCGGGCTGGACGGCCGGGCCGTTGTAGGGAACGTAGCGCATCGACAGGTAGTGCAGGCCGGTGTCGATGCGGAACGAAGGCGGGAGCTGGTCGACCGTGAAGTGCCCGGTGAACAGTTCCTCGGAGAATTCCAGGCCGTATTTCCCGGCCCACCCGGTCATCCATTCCTGGAGCGAGTCCCGGCGGTCGCCGGGCGGCTGTTCGGCCTTCAGCCGCAGGAGGCGGGCGCGCATCTCGGTGTCGGTGTCGTGCGCGTACAGCACCCGCCCGTGGGCCGCCCCCACCGCCGCGGCGGCGACCGCCCCGGCGTAGCTGGCCGCGTCCCAGAGCACCAGATCGGGTCCCCACCAGCGGCTGAACGCCACCATGTCGTCGATCATCGAGTCGTTCATGAGGCTCGCCCCGGGGGTGATCGCCAGGTCGTACAGCCGGCTGAGGTCCGCCCATTCGGAGGAGTCGGCCCGGCCGCCCGCGAGGCGGTGCTGCGGTGCGCTCGCCAGCGCCTGCCACCGCTCGACGGAGCCGTACTCCTTCTCCTCCATGACGCGCTGGGTCTTCTCCTTGAGCGTCTCGGCCGACCCGACCGGGACCGCGGTCAGGCCGGACCGGGTGATGGCGTCCACCAGCTCCGGCCCGCTCGCCACGCGCACCTCGTGTCCCGCCGCGCAGAGCGCCCAGGCCAGCGGCACGCTGTTGAAGAAGTGCGTTCGCCCTGGAAAAGAAGTGAACAATACACGCATATCGTGAAGCTTAGCTGGCGGCTCCGGCCGCTCCACCCCTAATTCAACCCCTAGTGGATGCGGCGAGTGGAGTGCGTTAGGCCACCTTTAGTGCGGTCGTGGACACTGCTGGCGTCAGCATTCGCCGGCCGCGGCGGCCGTGCTCCATGAGGGAAGGAACGAGATGGCGCGCAATCTCCAGGCAAGTGCGCAGTGGGAGCGAATTCAGGATAACTGGGTCACCGCGGACGCGGCCGTCGATCTCACCGGATTCAAAGCCGACGACCGGAATTTCAACGTCTCCTTCTGGAGCCCCGAGGCCAACGGGGTGCGCTACCTCAAGACCCTGGTGTACGACCTGGCCACCGAGCTCGGCGAGGAGGACTGGAAGCGGCTGCGCAACATCCCCAACCGGGAGGTGGGGGAGCCGCTGACGGTGCGGGTGGGCGGGGAGCCCGTCTGCCTCGACTACCTCCAGGCCGTGCTGGAGCTCGGATTCATCGAGCGGCAGGTCGAGCTCAGTGGGGCCCGGGTGCTGGAGATCGGGGCCGGATACGGGCGGACCGGCCACGCGATGCTGGCCAACCACGACCTCGCCGAGTACTGGATCGTCGACCTCACCAACACGCTGAACCTCAGCCGGGCCTACCTGCGGGAGGTCCTGGACGAGGCGCGGTTCGCCAAGGTCCGCTTCGTGGACGTGGACGACATCGACCAGGTCGTCGCGGCGCCGCGGTTCGACCTGTGCGTCAACATCCACTCGTTCGCCGAGATGCTCCCCGAGACCGTGCGGGACTACCTCGACCTGATCGACGAGACCTGCGCCGCGTCCTACGTCAAGAACCCGGTCGGCAAGTTCCTCGACGCGAAGCTGGACGGGCACTTCAAGGGCCACGCCGCGGTCGAGGAGGCGCTGCGCACCGGGCCGCTGCGCAAGGTGCTCGACATCTTCGACGCCGACGCGGTGACCGCGGCCGTCCCCGCCTTCATCGACGCGTACCGGCCCGGCGAGAGCTGGACGTGCGTCGCGGACGAGCGGGGGCTGCCGTGGAGCTACTTCTGGCAGGCCCTCTACAAGAGATCGCGGACGTGAGGATGGGGCCACCGGCCGGGACGACGGTGCTCCTCCTGGGCGCCTCGGGCTTCCTCGGGCGCCACATCCACGCCGCGTTCGCCGCCGCCGGCGCCCGGGTCGTCCCGGTGTCCAGGACGGCCAAGGACGGCGTGGCCCTGGACCTCGTCCGGGCGGGGCGCCGCGAACTGGCCGGCCTGTGCACGGGAGCGGACGTGGTGGTCAACGCGGCCGGTGCCGTCTGGGGCGGCACCGAACAGGAGATGATCCGGCTGAACGCCGAACTGCCCGAGCGGTTCACCGAGGTCCTCGCCGCCTCGCCGGGACGGCCGCGGCTCGTCCACCTGGGCAGCGCCTACGAGTACGGGCCCGCGCCGCGCGGCACGCCGATCGACGAGACGTGGCCGCCCGCGCCGGTCTCGCCGTACGGGCGCACGAAGCTCCGCGGCGGGCGGGCCGTCCTGCGCGCGGCCGGGGACGGCGGACTCGACGGCGTGGTCCTGCGCGTGTCGGTGGCGTGCGG
>NZ_CAACUY010000441.1 GCF_900659615.1 Actinomadura fibrosa
CGCGAAGCTGATCCTCCTGTGGGGCACGAACCCGCTGACGACGGGCCACCACGTGTGGAAGTTCGTCCAGCAGGCGCGGCGGGCGCGGCGGCGGCCGGCCCGGCGGGTCAGATGGTGCCCGCGGCGGCGAGCCCGTCGAGTTCCGAGGCGGTCAGGCCGAGCGCGCCGTAGACCTCGGCGTTGTGCTCCCCGAGGGACGGGCCGAGGCTGCGCACGTCCCCCGGGGTGTCCGACAGCTTCGGGAAGACGCCCTGCATCGGGAAGTCGCCGAACTCCGGGTGCGCCATCCGGATGATCGCCTCGCGGGCCCGGTAGTGCGGGTCGGCGAGCATGTCCCGGGCGCGGTAGGTGAGCCCGGCCGGGATGCCGTTGCCGTGCAGCAGCTCCAGCAGGGACGCGGGGTCCTGCGGCGCCGTCCACGCGCCGATCAGCTCGTCGAGCTCCTCGGCGTTGGCGCCGCGGGCCCCGTGGGTCGCGAAGCGCTCGTCGTCGGCGAGCTCGGGGCGGCCCATCAGCGCGGCGAGCCGCCGCCAGACCGTGTCGCGGTTCGCCGCGATGAGGACGGGCCCCTCCTTGGTCGGGTACACGTTGCTCGGCGCGACGTTCGGCAGCACCGAGCCGGTGCGCTCGCGCTGGTAGCCGGCGATCTCCCATTCGGGCAGCAGCGACTCCATCATCGCGAGCACCGCCTCGTACAGCGCGGAGTCGACGATCTGGCCACGGCCGGTGCGGTGCCGGGCGTGCAGCGCGACGAGCGTGCCGAGGGCCGCGAACGTCCCGGCGAGCTCGTCGCCGAGCGAGATCCCGGCGCGGGACGGCGGCCGGTCCGGGTCGCCGGTGACGTACCGGATACCGCCCATCGCCTCGCCGATCGAGCCGAATCCGGCGCGGGGCGCGTAGGGGCCGTCCTGGCCGTAGCCGGTGACCCGCGTGATGATCAGCCGCGGGTTGGCCGCGCGGAGGGTCTCCGGGGCGAGGCCCCAGCGCTCCAGCGTCCCCGGGCGGAAGTTCTCCACGAGGACGTCGGCGTCCGCGATCAGGCGCCGGGCGAGGTCCTGCCCCTCTGGCGTGCGGAGGTTCAGCGTGACCGACTTCTTGTTGCGGGCGAGGATCGGCCACCACAGCGACCGGCCGTGCGGCTTCTCCCGCCCCCACTCGCGCATCGGGTCGCCCGCGCCCGGCGGCTCCACCTTGACGACCTCGGCGCCGAAGTCGCCGAGGAGCTGCCCGCAGAACGGCCCGGCCAGCAGCTGGCCCATCTCCACGACCCGCAGGTCGCCGAGGGCGCGGGTGGATGCGTCGTCGCTCATGTCTCCTCGTCCGTTTGGTTGCCCTGGTCCGCGCCGAGCCCGGCCGCGGCGGCGCGGATGTGCGCCCGCATCACCGACTCGGCCCACGCGGGGTCGCCCGCGGCGATCGCGGCGACCAGCTCCCGGTGGTGGTTCATGCTCCGCGCCATCGCGTCCGCGCCGTACCGGCGGAACGTCCCGACGATCAGCGGCGCGTGCATCACGGAGGTCAGCATCCCGGGCAGCCGGCGGTTCCCGGACGCGTCGATCACCGCGGCGTGGAAGCGGGCGTTGAGCTGGGCGACCCGGGCGAGGTCGCCGTCGGCGACGGCGCGCTCCATCGCCGCGCACATCCCGCGCAGCTCCGCGAGGACGGGCTCGTCCGGGCGGAGCCGGGCCGCGCGCGCCGCCGCGTAGGGCTCCAGCAGGGAGCGCAGCTCGAAGATCTCCTCCAGGTCCGCGCCCGTCCACTGGACGACGCGGGCGCCGCGGTGGGGCAGGACCTCCACCAGGCCGTCCGCCCCGAGCCGCTGGAGCGCCTCCCGGACGGGCGTGCGCGAGAGGCCGAGCGTCTCCGCGAGCTCCGCCTCGCCGAGCCGGCTGCCGGCCGCGGCCTCGCCCGAGAGGATCATCCGGCGCAGCGTCTCGTAGGCGGTGTCGGTGGCGCGGGGCATGGACTCTCCTTGCGTGATTGCATGCAATATAGTCAGAAGGACAGTTGAAACTCCAATTCGGAGGGAAGATTGCATACAACAGTCCTGGAAGTGGGGCCGCGTGACGGCCTCCAGAACGAGGAGCGAGCGCTCTCCCCCGAGGACAGGATCGCGTTCATCACCCGCTGCGTGGAAGCCGGGACCCGCAGGATCGAGGCCGTCTCCTTCGTGAACCCCAGGCGCGTCCCGCAGATGGCGGGCGCCGAGGAGGTCATGGCGGGCGTGCCACGCCGCGACGGCGTGTCCTACAGCGGGCTCGTCCTCAACCGGCGCGGCCTCGACCGGGCCCTCGCCGCCGGGGTGGACGAGGTCAACGTGGTCGTCGTCGCGTCCGACACGTTCTCCGTCCGCAACCAGGGGTGCACCACCGCCGAGATGCTGGACGCCTGGGACGGCATCGCCGCGGCCGCCGCCGGCGCGGGCGTCCCCGCCGGGGTGACGATCGCGACGGCGTTCGGCTGCCCCTTCGAGGGCGAGACGCCGCCCGGACGCGTCGCGGAGATCGCCCGCCGCGCGGCGGACGCGGGCGCCTTCGAGATCGCGCTCGCCGACACGATCGGCGTCGGCGTGCCCGCCCAGGTCCGCGACCTGGCCCGGCGGGTGCGGGAGGCGGCGCCCGGCACACCGCTGCGCTACCACTTCCACAACACGCGCAACACCGGCTACGCCAACGCCCTCACCGCGCTCGACGAGGGCGCCGCGACCCTGGACGCCAGCGCGGGCGGCTTCGGCGGCTGCCCGTTCGCGCCCGCCGCCACCGGCAACATCGCCACCGAGGACCTGCTGTACGCCCTGCACCGCAGCGGCGTCGAGACCGGCATCGACATGGCGGCCGTGGCGGACACGGGCACCTGGCTGGGCGGCCTGCTCGGCGTGCCCGCCACCGCCCTCCTCGGCCGCGCCGGTCCCTTCCCCTCCTAGAACCGGTCCCGCCCTCAGCGGCTCGCGAGGTGGGCGGGGTTGGCCACGGTCAGCTTGTCCCGGACGGACGCGCGCACGGCCGCGACGACCTCGTCCATGCAGCCGTCCAGGGCACCGGTGCGGATCGCGACGGCCAGGGCGGCGTCGTCGGCGCAGCCCAGCGCGCGGAGCCGCTCGCGGTGCGCGACCCAGTGCTCGTCGCCGAGGATCAGCTCGCGGCGGGCGATGCGGAGCGCGCCCGCCGCCACCCGCGCGTGGAAGCGCAGCCGGGCGTCCGCCGGTTCCGCCTCCGCCAGGAACGCGGCCACGGCGTCGATCAGGCCGTGCGCGGACGGGCGGTCGTGCGGCGGCGACGCCGTCCCGGTGCCGGCGCCCTCCAGCGGATCGGCGGCCTCGCCGGGCTCGGCCGGCTCGGTGAGCCCCAGCGCGAGCAGCAGGTCGTGCTCCTGCTCGCACACCTTGCGCCCGAGGACGGCGTACTCGACGGACGGCTCGGCGCCGCTGAGATGGCGTTCCGCCTGGTGGCGGCACAGGATCGTCCAGCGGAGCGTGCCGTACACCTCCCACCAGCGCAGCTCCTCCGGGGTGGGCGGGACGCCGCCGGCGGCCGCGTAGCCGGCGAGGAGGTCCTCCCGGGAGCCGAACCCGCCGACCGGTTCTCGCGAACCGAACCGCCACGCCTTCACGCACAGCCAGCCGAGGTCCTCGGCGGGGTCGCCGGCGTGCGCCAGCTCCCAGTCGAGCACCCCGCGCACCCCGGTCTCGTCGATCATCAGATTGCCGGTGCGGAAGTCGCCGTGCACGACCGCGTGCCGCCCGGACGGCGGCGGCCGGTGCTCGGCCAGCCACCGCAGCGCCAGCTCGACGGCCGGGCGCGGCTCCTCGAAGGCGGCGTAGCGCTCGGCGAGGCCGGTCAGCGGGTCCTCGGACGGCAGGCCGGGGACGGCGTCCGGCGGGATCGTGTGCACGCGGGCGAGGATGCCGCCGAGCTCCCGGGCGAGGCGCGGCCTGACCTCGGCGAAGCGCGCGTCGCGGAGCAGCCTGCGCGGGATGGTCTCGCCCTCCAGCCGCTCCATGATCAGGTACGGGGTGCCGAGCAGCGCGTCGCCGTGCCCGGCCAGCCGCGGGACGGGCACGCCCTATCCCCACCCCCGCGAGCGACTCGGCCTCCCAAAGCGGCACCATCCCACCCAACGCACCGCCCAGCGGCCCGACTCCGCAG
>NZ_CAACUY010000442.1 GCF_900659615.1 Actinomadura fibrosa
TGGAGGAGGTGGCCCGGCAGGCGAAGCACTAGGACGTTCCCGCGGCGGGCTGTCCAGCAAGATTCATCTGGCCGCCGACGGCCGCTGTCGGGTGCTGTCGGGTGCTGTCCTTCCTGGTCACTCCCGGTCAGTGGGGTGACAGCCCGCAGTTCGTCGCGGTCCTGGACGCCATCGGTGTCGCACGGCTGGGGCCGGGCCGCCCACGCCGCCGTCCCGATCATGTGCTGGCCGACAAGGCCTACTCCTCGCGGGCCAACCGGGCGTATCTGCGGCGACGCGGGATCGCGCACACCATCCCGGTGCCGGCCGACCAGCGGCAGCACCGCCGCGACCGCGGACGCCGCGGTGGACGCCCGCCCGGCTTCGACCCCGAGCGCTACAAGCAACGCAACACCGTCGAACGCGCCATCAACCGCCTCAAGCAGTTCCGCGCCGTCGCAACCCGCTTCGACAAACGCGGCTACCTGTTCACCGGCACCATCACCATCGCCGTCCTGCTCATCTGGCTACGCACCTGATCCAAGAAACAGGCTCTAGGCCGGTCCGACCCGGCTTCCGGCACCCGGCTCCCCCGGCCGGACGGGCTCGTCCGGCTTCCACAGCGGCGAGGGGGTCGGGCGCTTGGGGCCGCGGCCGTCGCCCGAGGAGCGGCCGGTCGCGCGGCGCCCGATCCACGGGAGCAGGTAGGTGCGGGCCCAGTGGACGTCCTCGCGCCGGAGCGTGAGCCAGTCGGTCCGGCCGGTCTCGGGCCAGGGCTCGCACCACTCGCCGTCCACGGGGCAGCCGATCACCTCGGCCACGCGCAGCGCCATGCGCCGGTGCCCCTCGGGCGACAGGTGCAGGCGGTCCTCGTACCAGGCGCGGGCGTCGCCGAAGATCGGCATCATCGGCCACAGGTCGACGACGGTCGCGCCGCGGCGGTCGGCGATGGCCCGCAGGTGCATGTTGTACGTGGCGGCCTTGCCGCGCAGCCGGGACCCGGCGCGGTGGTCGCGCGGGTCGAAGCCGGTGAAGACGACCACCCTGGCGCCGGTCGCCGACAGCCGCCGGACGGCCCCGTCGAACAGCACCGCGAGCGCGTCCGGGTCGGCGCCGGGGCGGATCATGTCGTTGCCGCCCGCGCAGAACGTCACGAGGTCGGGCGCGAGCTCCACGGCGCGCGGCACCTGGTCGGCGACGATCTGGCGCAGCAGCTTGCCGCGGACCGCGAGGTTGGCGTAGCGCAGGCCGGGGGTGTGCGCCGCGAGGTGCTCGGCGAGGCGGTCGGCCCAGCCGCGGAAGCGGTCGGGCTCGCCGGGATAGGGGTCGTTCAGCCCCTCGGTGAAGCTGTCACCGAGGGCCACGAACGTCCTGATCTGCGGCACCTCGCCCATCGCGTCCCCCCGCACGGATTTCTTCTCGATCACGGAGATTAATGATGCATGGTGCACACATACCTACGCGACCGTAGCCCGCGGGACGCGGAGCGGGCATGACCGGCGTGCCCCGCCGTCCACCGGGGCTTCCGGGGAAGGGCTCAGGTCCAGCTCGGCGAGGCGCTCCCGAGCTGCCCGCCGGGGGCCGCGGGCGGCGCGGGCGCCCCGGCCGGCGCCGTGGCGTGCACCGACATCGCGTGCTGGACGAGCGTGATCAGCACCTGCTTGGTCGACTCGCGGCTCCGCGCGTCGCACTGGACGATCGGCACGTGCGCGCTGATCGACAGCGCGTCGCGGATGTCCTCCACGGCGTACTGGAACTCGCCGTGGAACCCGTTGACGCCCACCACGAACGGCAGGCCGAGCTCCTCGAAGTAGTCCACCGCGGCGAAGCAGTCCTCCAGGCGGCGCGTGTCGACCAGGACCACCGCGCCGATCGCGCCGCGGACGAGGTCGTCCCACATGAACCAGAAGCGGTGCTGCCCGGGGGTGCCGAACAGGTACAGGATCAGCTCGCTGTCGAGCGACACGCGCCCGAAGTCCATCGCGACCGTGGTGGTCGTCTTGTCCGGGACGGCCGACAGGTCGTCCACGTCGGCGCTGGCCGCGGTCATCACCGCCTCGGTGGTGAGCGGCATGATCTCCGAGACCGACCCGACGAAGGTGGTCTTGCCGACGCCGAACCCGCCGCCAACGACGATCTTGACCGAGGTCAGCTCGGCCTCCCCGCCGTGCGGCCCCGGGACCGGAACCTGGTCAGAGCTTCCGAAGGCCACTGAGCACCCTTTCTAGCAAGCGGAGGTCCGGCTGGCCGCCGGCGGTGGTGGGACGCGACTGGTGCAACCGCAGCAGTCCTTCGAGGGCCATGTCGGCGACGAGCACCCGGGCCACGCCGAGCGGCAGCCGCAGCAGCGCCGAGACCTCCGCGACCGAGCGGGCCGACCGGCACAGGTCCATGATCGCCCGGTACTCGGGGGTCAGCACGGCCACGTCGCGCGGCGGGTAGGGCGCCGCGGTGACCAGGGCCTCGATGGCCAGGTCGTACCGCGGCTTCGTACGGCCCCCGGTGACGGCGTACGGGCGCACGAGCGAGCTCGAGTCGCTCTCCTCGCGGACCGGCGGCCTCCCCTGGCCGGGTACCCGCCCGTGGTCACCCGGCCAGCGCCCGGGTCCCGGGCCGCCTCCGTAGGAACTGCCTCGATCCATGTCGCCGACCTCCGTCAAAGTCAGTCAAGATCAATAGCGGGCGGGCCCGGCGCCCATCTCGGTCACCGGGGGCCCCGCGTACGGAGGCTGCTGGTCCTGGGCGCGCAGCGCGGGGGTCAGGACCCGCCCCACCCGCTCCACCAGCAGCGTCATCTCGTACGCGACCAGCCCGAGGTCGCAGTCGGGCGCCGCCAGCACCGCGAACACCGACCCGTTGGTGATCGACATGACGAACAGCAGCCCGCGGTCCATCTCCACCACGGTCTGGTTCACGCCGCCCGCGTCGAAGATCTTCGCCGCGCCCTGCGTCAGGCTCATCAACCCGGACGCGATCGCCGAGAGCTGGTCCGCGCGCTCCGGCGGGAAGCCCGACGAGTACGCCATCGGCAATCCGTCCGAGGAGACCACGACGGCGTGCGCGACCTTCGCGACTCGGTCCGCGAAGTTCGTCACCAACCAGTTGAGATCCTGCCCGCTCACCGGGTGCCTCCTGTCTCGTCGTCGCCCTGCGACGACGCCTCACCTGACGTGCCTCCGCCGCGAGTCTCGGTGCGGCCCCGATGGACGCCGCGCTGCAGGCTCGCGAAGCGGTTGCGCACTGTTTCGGCCGGCTGGCCGTAGCCCTGCTGCGCCTGGCCGGTCCCGGCGCCGGCGGGCCGGGCGGCCGCGGGGGCGGCCGGCGCCGGCCTGCTCTCGGCGGGGGTCGCCTGCCGACCCACCGCCCCGGGCACGCGGTTCTTGCCGGGCACCCGCTTGGGCAGCCCGACGGACGTGCGCGCGCCCTGGACCGGCTCGCGCGCCGCCTCGGCGGCGCGGAACCCCGCGTCCGCCGGGGACTCCCAGCCCTTCGCCGGGTCCTCGCCCGCGGCGGTTCCCGTCCGTCGCATGAACCACTCCGACTGCATCGCGTCAAAGATAGGGGAGCGCTCGGGCACCCGGGGAGGCGCCTTGTCGGCCGGTGACGGCCGCGGGGCGGGGGGCGCGGCGGCCCGCGCCGGGTGGTCGTAGGCCGGCGGCTCGGCGAAGGGGGGCTCCGGAATGGCGTCCTCCGGCGGGTTGGGCATCGTGCGGGACAGGTCCGGCCGCGCCGCGTCCGCCGCCGGGTCGCCGACCTCCCCCCACGCTCCCGCGGAACCGGGGACCGGGGGACGCGCGCCGTTGGAGGAGCCGTCGGCGTAGGGGTCGGAGTGCCCGCCGACCTGCTGGAGCGGGCCCGTCTCCCAGGGGATGTGGCGGGGCGCGCCGGGCTCGGGCACCGCCGGCTGCGCCTCCGGGACGACGGACTGCGGGGCGGTGTGCCGGCCCGGCGGCCGGACGCCGTTGCCGGACGCGCCGTCCTGCATGCGCTCGCTGCGCGGCTGGAAGAGCGAGTTCGGGCCCTCGTCCTCGGCGGGCGGGCGGCTGGGGAGCTGCGCCCCGGGCTCGCGGACGGGCAGCTCGCCCGGCCGGCGCGGCGGCT
>NZ_CAACUY010000443.1 GCF_900659615.1 Actinomadura fibrosa
CCCGCCGAGGTTCCGGCGCTCGCCTTCGCCGAGGTGGAGTCCGGGCCCGCGGTGCGCGGCCGCGTGCTGCGCGCCGACGGCTCGCCGCTCCCCGGCGCGACGGTGACGCTGATCGACGCGAACGGCCGCCAGCTCGGCGTCGTCGCCGCCCGCGAGGACGGCGGCTACGCCGTGGACGCGCCCGCCGCCGGCGGCTACGTGCTCGTCGGCTCGGCGCCCGGCCACCAGCCGGAGGCCGCGAGCCTCACGCTCGCGGACGGCCCGGCCGACCTCGACCTGGTGCTCGGCGGGACCGGCGGCATCGCTGGAACGGTCCGCGCCGAGGACGGCGGCCCGCTCGCCGGGGCGGTGGCCGTGGCCACCGACGGGCGCGGCGAGGTCGTCGGATCGGCGGAGACCGGCGCGGACGGCGCGTTCGCCCTCGCCGGACTGGCTCCCGGCGCCTACACGGTGACGGTGAGCGCGGCCGGGCACCGCCCCGCCGCGCGTCCCGTCTCGACGACCGGGGGAGCGCCCGGACGGGTGGACGTGGCGCTCGCGACCGCGCCGTCCGTGCGGGGGACCGTCCGCGGCCGTTCCGGCGAGGCGCTCGGCGACGCGCACGTGTCGCTGGTCGACCCCGCGGGCAACGTGGTCGCGACCGCCCGCACCGGCGCGGACGGCGGCTACGAGTTCGCCGGCCTCACCGGCGACGAGTACACGCTGGTGGCCTCCGGGTACGCGCCCGTCGCCGTCCCGCTCCACCTGACCGGCCCGGGCGTCGACGGCTTCGACCTGGCCCTGTCCCACAGGACCCGCTGACGCCGGCCGCCCCGGCGGGCCGGACGGCGTCCCGCCGGGGCGGTGATCCGCTCCGGCGGGAGGGGCCGTCAGGTCCCGGGCTGCAACAGCACCTTGATGGCGCCGTCCTGCTTCTTCTGGAACATCTCGTAGGCCTCCGGCGCCCGGTCGAGCGGCCAGCGGTGGGTGGCCAGGTCCAGCACGCCGAGCGGGTCGGCGTCGTCGCACACCAGCGGCATCAGGTCGTCGATCCAGCGCTTGACGTGGGCCTGGCCCATCCGCAGCGCGATGCCCTTGTCGAACATCTGGAGCATCGGCAGCGGGTCGGTCATCCCGCCGTACACGCCGCTGATCGAGATCGTCCCGCCGCGGCGCACGGTCTCGATCGCCGTGCCGAGCGCGGCGAGCCGGTCGACGCCGACGCGCGCCATCAGCGGCGCGGCCGCGGCGTCCGGCAGCAGCCCGGTGAGGGTCTGCGCGAACTTGGCGGCGGGGGAGCCGTGCGCCTCCATGCCGACCGCGTCGATGACCGAGTCGGTGCCGCGGCCGCCGGTGAGCTCGCGGACCGCGGCGGGCACGTCGCCCGCCTCGTCCGGGTCGAGCACCTCCACGCCGTGCCGCCGCGCCATCTCCACGCGCTCGGGGACGATGTCGACGCCGATGACGCGGTAGCCGCGGTGGCGGGCGATCCGGGCGGACATCTGCCCGATCGGGCCGAGGCCGAGCACGGTGACGGAGCCGCCGTCCGGCACCTCGGCCCACTCGACGGCCTGCCAGGCGGTCGGCAGCACGTCCGAGAGGTAGACGAACCGCTCGTCCGGCGGCCCCTCGGGCACCTTGATCGGGCCGAAGTGGGCCTGCGGGACGCGCAGGTACTCGGCCTGCCCGCCCGGCACCTGCCCGTACAGCTTGGTGTAGCCGAGCAGCGCCGCGCCCGTGTCGTGCTCGCGGACCTGCGTGGTCTCGCACTGCGCGTACAGCTTCATGCCGCACATGTGGCAGTGCCCGCACGACACGTTGAACGGGATCACCACGCGGTCGCCGGGCTTGACGTGCGTGACGCCCGGCCCGGTCTCCTCGACGATCCCCATCGGCTCGTGGCCGAGGATGTCGCCCTCGCCGAGGAACGGGCCGAGCACCTCGTACAGGTGCAGGTCGGACCCGCAGATCCCGCTGGAGGTGACCCGTATGATCGCGTCGTCGGGCTCCTTGATCGTCGGGTCGGGCACGGTCTCGACGCGGACGTCGCGCTTGCCGTGCCAGGTGAGCGCCTTCATCGTGGTCCTCCTCAGGGGCGTCCGGGGCGGAGGCCCCTACCCTGCGGGACGGGGTGAAACGTCGGCGTGCGCCGCATCCGGCGAGCCCGGGGATCAAGGGCAGCGGTGTGCGCGGGCGACGGCCCGCACGGCGGCCGCCCGGGTCGCCCACAGGTGCCCCGACGACCGTCCGAACGCGTCGCCGTCCGGGCCCGGCCACAACCGGAAGCCGCGGGCGTCGTGGGCCTCCCAGCCCGTCCGCTCGCCGCGCAGGTCGAGATAGTGGGTGACCGCGCCCGCCGGATGCCCGTCGTGGCGCAGGTGCCAGCGGTGGGCGTCGCGGTCGGCGCTCGTGTACTGGCAGAGCCGCCAGCCGGCGCCGAGGCGGGACGCGAGGTCCAGCACGACGATCGGCTCGCCGTCGTCCGGGACGGCCCTGCGGGCCTTCCCGGCGGAACGGTGCGCGGCGGCGCCGTCCGTCCGGTACTCGCGCGTCCGGGCGCGGACCAGGCGGGTCAGTTCGCGGGCGGCCTGCGCGAGGGCGAGCGCGGCCTCCGTGAGCTGGCAGTCCTCGACGGGCGCCGGGCCGGCCTCGCGGCAGGTGAGGGCCATCTGCCGCCGGGCGCCGTCGAGGAGGTCGAGCGCGCGGACGGCCTCGTCGCGCGCCGCGGACAGCCGGGCCCGCGAGACGTCCCGCGCCGGTTCCCTGGTCCGCGGTTCTCTGGTTCGCGCCTCCCTGGGGCGCGCCTCCCTGGCCCGCGAGGCGGGGTCGTTCTCCGCCAAACCGGGGGCTCCTTCCTACGGGGGTATTCCGGGCGGCCTTCCCGATGACGGCCGGTTCTACCGTCCCGCGCCGTTCCGCCCGCCCCGCCAGGTGACGAGAAGGCGACGGGCGCGTGAACGGCGTATGGCTGCGCTGTGACCGCGGTGTGACCCGCGTCCCCGACTGAACCGGCCGAACCGGGGTAGACGCCCGTCCATGAACGCAGCCCCCCTCCGCCTCGGTGTGCTCGACGTCGGTTCCAATTCGGCCCATCTGCGGGTCGCCGACCTCACCCCGGGAGAGGGCCCCGTCGCGGTGCGGTCGGTGAAGAGCGCCGTGCGGCTGGCCGAGGGGACCGACCGGCACGGCGTCATCGGACGTCCCGCGACCGACCGGCTGATCGGCGCCGTCCGGGAGGCCGCGGCGGCCGCGGCCGCGGCGAACGTCGACGAGCTGGTCCCGCTCGCCACGTCGGCGCTGCGGGACGCGGCCAACCGCGACGACGTCGCCGCCGAGGTCCGCGCGGCGACCGGCATCGCGCTCGGGTTCCTGCCGGGGGAGGAGGAGGCCCGGCTGACGTTCCTCGCGGCGCGGCGCTGGTACGGCTGGTCGGCGGGCCCGATGCTGCTCGCCGACATCGGCGGCGGCTCGATGGAGCTCGCCTACGGCGCGGGCGAGGAGCCGGAGATCGCGCTGTCCCTCCCGCTCGGCGCGGGCCGCCTCACCCGCCACCACCTGCCCGGCCGCGCCCCGGTCCGCAAGGCGAGGCGGCGGGAGCTGCGCCGGCACGTGGTGTCGGTCCTCGGCGAGGCCGTCACGGAGATCGCGGAGGCGCCGCCGGCCGTCCGGGCCGTGGCGACGTCCAAGACGTTCACGCAGCTCGCCCGGCTCTGCGGCGCGCCCAAGGCGGCGATGGGCCCGTACCGGGAGCGCCGCCTCGCCCGGCGCGACCTGCTCGGCTGGATCCCGCGGCTGGCCCGCATGTCGGACGAGGAGCGCGCCCAGCTCCGCGGGGTGAAGGCGTCCCGCGCCCACCAGATCCTCGCGGGCGCGATCGTGGCCGAGTCCATCATGGACGTCCTCGGCGTCGAGGGTTTCGACATCTGCCCGTGGGCGCTGCGCGAGGGCATCTTCCTCCACCGGCTCGACGCGCTCACCGCGGGCCGTCCGGTCGGCCCGCCCTTCGTGCCCGCGGACGGCATGGCGGACGTCCCGCCGCCCATCCCGATCCGGCCCGTCCAGCCCC
>NZ_CAACUY010000444.1 GCF_900659615.1 Actinomadura fibrosa
CAGGCCGGCGCGCTCGCAGGCGGCGAGGTCGTCCGCGGTCGCGCCGAGGAGCCGCGCCGCCGCGAGGACCGTCCCGAGGTCGCCGGTGCCCTCGGCGGCGGCGACGGTGAGGGCGAGCCGGGCCCGTTCGGGCAGCCGCTCGGCGCGGTCGCCGAACGCGGCGAGGACGCGCCCGGTCGCCGGGAGCGCGGGCGGCGGAGGCGCCTGGCCGGTGCGTTCGGCGCGGTCCAGTCCCCGCGGCAGCTCCAGCAGGGCCAGCGGGTTGCCCGCCGCCTCCTCGATGACCCGGTCGCGGACGCCGCCGGCGAGGTCGGGGGCGCTGTCGGCGAGGAGCGCGGCGGCGGCGTCGCGGTCCAGGCCGTCCAGCGGCAGTTCGGGCAGGCCCGGGGCGGCGAACCCGTCGCGGGCGGCGAGGACCATCGCGACGCGCTCGGCGCCGAGGCGGCGGGCGGCGAACAGCAGCGCGCCCGCCGAGGACGGGTCGAGCCAGTGCGCGTCGTCGGCCAGGCACAGCACCGGGCGGTCGGCCGCGAGGTCGGACAGCAGGGTGAGGACGGCGAGGCCGACCAGGAACCGGTCCGCGCCGTCGGGGCGGGCGAGGCCGAGCGCGGCCCGCAGCGCCGACGCCTGTACCTCCGGGAGCCCGTCCAGGCGCGGCAGGACGGGCCGCAGCAGCATCTGGAGGGCGGCGAACGGCAGTTGCGCCTCCGCCTCGGCGCCGGTCGCGCGCAGGACCCGCACCCCTTCGGCATCGGCGGTCCGGGCGGCGTCGTCGAGCAGGGCCGTCTTGCCGATGCCCGCCTCGCCGCGCACGACCAGCACCCCGCCCCGCCCTTCCCGGGCCGCCTCGACCAGCGCCCCGATCCGGGCCCGCTGCTTCTCGCGCCCGCGCAGCACGCCGTCCACGGACGTCAGGAAGCGTCCGCGGGCAGGGCGCCCGCGATGCAGTCGAGGACGCGGTTCAGCCCGTACCGGAACTGTTCGTCGCCGGTCATGTGGGGGATGCGGGCCTCCTTGATGATCCGCGTGAACATCGGATAGTCGCCGCTGTCCATGAGCCGGCGGACGTAGGGGCCGCTCTCCGCCATCAGGCGTTCGGGGGTCAGGCCGCTGCGCTCCTTCTCGCGCGTCCACTCGATCTCCGCGCGCACGGTGCGCTCCACGTACCCGTTCAGCATGTTGAGCAGCGTGAGGCTCTCGTCGATGGGGATGCCGATGTCCAGCGCGCCGAGCGCGAACTCGATGAGCCGGAGCTGGTTCGGGCCGAACGCCGGCCGCGCGCGGTGCAGGCCGGCGAGCCACGGGTGCCGCCGCCAGGTGGCGCGGGTGCTGACGGCGATGAGCGTGAGGTCGGCCCGCCAGTCGCCGGAGGGGCGCTCGGGGATCTCGTCCTCGCCGAGGACGCGGTCGACCATCAGCTCGATCAGGTCGTCGCGGCTCGGCACGTACCGGTACAGCGACATGGCGCCGGTGCCGAGCTCGGCGGCGATGCGGCGCATCGAGGCGGCCTCGATCCCGTCGGCGTCGGCGATCCGGATGGCCGCCTCGGTGATCTGGGCGCGGCTGTAGGCGGGCCGGGGCCCGCGCCCCTGCCGCTCCGGAACCAGCCAGATGGCGGCGTGGCCGCCGTCGTCGGTCACCAGGGTCTCCCGTCTCGTGCGCCGATCGGTCCGCCCGCGCAGCCGCGTGCCGGGCCGTCCGCCCCTTCACCGGAATCCTAGTTGCGTACATCGTACCCAGTTGCCTACGCTGGCGGCACGCCGACTGCGTACGCCGTACCCAGAGGAGGCAGCATGGCGGACGAACCCCTCGTGGTCGCCGAGGCGCTGACCAAGCGCTACGGGACCGCGCAGGCCCTCGCGGGCCTGGACCTCGAAGTGCCGGCCGGCACCGTGTGCGGGCTGCTCGGCCCCAACGGCGCCGGGAAGACCACGGCCGTGCGGATCCTCGCGACCCTCGCGGACGCCGACTCCGGCCGCGCCCGCATCGCCGGGTACGACGTCGCCCGGCAGCCCGACCAGGTGCGGGCCCGCATCGGCCTGGCCGGGCAGTACGCCGCCGTCGACGAGAAGCTCACCGGACGCGGCAACCTGCGGCTGTTCGGGCGGCTCTGCCACCTGTCCCGCCGGGACGCCCGCCGCCGCGCGGACGAGCTGCTGGAGCGCTTCGGCCTCGTGGAGGCCGCCGACCGGCCCGTCCAGGGCTACTCCGGCGGCATGCGGCGCCGGCTCGACCTGATCACCAGCCTGATCCTGCGGCCCCAGGTGCTGTTCCTGGACGAGCCGACCACCGGCCTCGACCCGCGCAGCCGGGGCGAGATCTGGGACGCCGTCCGCGAGCTGGTCGCCGACGGCACCACGGTCCTGCTCACCACGCAGTACCTCGACGAGGCCGACCGGCTCGCCGACGGGATCGCGGTCGTCGACCACGGCAGGGTGATCGCCACCGGCACGCCCGACGCGCTGAAGGCGTCCATCGGCGACCGGCTCGACGTGCACCTGGAGGACCCGGCCATGGCGCCCGGCGCCGCCGGCGTCCTGCACGCGCTCGCCGGGTCCTACCCGGCGCTCGACGGCGGCCGCCTGTCGGTCCCGGTCGCCGGCGGGACGGTCCGGCTCGCCGACGTCGTCCGCGAGCTCGACCGCGCCGGGGTGGCCGTCGGGGACGTGGCGCTGCGCCGCCCGACGCTCGACGAGGTGTTCCTGCGCCTCACCGGCCTTCCCGCCGAGGACGCGGACGCCGCGTCCGGGCGCGAGGACGGTCCCGGAGGCGGGGCTGCCCGCGACAACGGAACCGAACGCGAGAAGGAGACCGTCCGATGACCGCCCCCGCCGCCGCGCGCGCCGCCGCACCCGCCGTCGCGGCCGCGCCGCCGTCCCTCGCCGGGCGGCTGCGCTGGAACCTCGCCGACGGGTTCACGCTGATCGGGCGCGAGCTGAGCCGGCTGCGCCAGGAGCCCGGCCAGCTCGTCGCCGCGCTGATCTTCCCCGCCGTCATGGTCGTGCTGTTCGGCTACGTGTTCGGCAGCGCCATCGAGGTGCCCGGGGAGGGCAACTATCGCGAGTACCTGATGCCGGGCCTGTTCGCCATGGTGACGTTCAGCTCGATCATGGCGGTGACCATGCGGGTCGCCACGGACGCGTCCCGGGGCGTGATGGACCGGTTCCGCTCGATGCCGGTCGCGCGGTCGGCCGTGCCGTTCGGGCAGACCGGCGCCGAGGTGCTCAACGGCGTGCTGGCCCTCGCCATCATGACCGCGGCGGGGCTCGTGGTCGGCTGGAGCGCGCACCGCGGCGTGCTGCGCACCGCCGAGGCGTTCCTGCTGCTGGCCCTGATGCGGTACGCGCTGAGCTGGGTGGGCTGCTACCTCGGGCTCGTGGTGAAGAACGAGCAGACCGCCGACCAGCTCATCCCGCTGGTGTTCCCGGTGACGATGCTGTCCAACTCCTTCGTGCCGACCGGCGGCATGCCGGAGGCGCTCCAGGTGGTCGCCGAGTGGAATCCGGTCAGCGCCCTGACCGCCGCCTGCCGGGAGCTGTTCGGCAACCCGGGCGCGCCCGCCGCCGACCTGGCCTGGCCGCTCGCGCACCCGGTCACCGCGTCCGTCCTGTGGGCGCTGGCGCTGATCGCGGTGTTCGCGCCCCTGTCGGTGCGCACCTACCAGCGCCGCGGCCGCTGACGGACGGGCGGCCGTGGCCCCCCGGCGAACCGCCAGGAGGCCACGGCCCGCACGACGCGCGCGGTCGTGCGGATCAGACTCCGAACGGGGCCGGGTACTCGATCGCCCCGGACGGGACGGGCCCCGGCCCGTCCAGGACCAGGGCCATCAGGGCCTCGTCCGGAACCTCGAACGGCGCTGTGACGCCGTGTCGCGACGCCCGCTCGAAGCCGAACCTCGGGTAGTACTCCGGATGGCCGAGGACGACGACGAGCCGCTCCCCGCGCCCGGCCGCGGCGGCGAGGGCCGCCTCGACGGCCGCTCCGCCCGCGCCCTGCCGCTGGTACGCGGGCAGGACGGCCACCGGCGCGAGCGCCAGCGCGG
>NZ_CAACUY010000445.1 GCF_900659615.1 Actinomadura fibrosa
GGCGGCAGCGGCTCGCCGGCGCCGAGCTCGACGGCCAGCGCCAGCGCGGCGGCGTCCCGGTCGTCCAGCAGCACCTCGGCGCCGCGCTCGCGGACGGCCAGCGCGATCGACGTGCCGATCAGCCCGGTGCCGACGACGACGACGCGCCGGCCCGCCATGTCCTCGTTCACCCCGCCAGCCTAGCGGCGGCCCGCGGGTCCCCGGCGCCTCCGGACCCGCTGTGACGCGCGCCGCACCGGCGCGGCGGGGCCGGTCCGCTACTGGGCGATGTCGATGCGGAGGGCGGTGGCGCCGCGCAGGTACACGTGCTGGACGTCCGAGCGGGGCCGCTCCGTCGCGATGTGCGCCATCAGGCGGATCACCCGCGGCAGGGCGTGCGGGACGGCGATCTCGGTCGCGCACAGCAGCGGCACCTCGGAGAAGCCGAGCTTGCGCGCGGCGAGGGCGGGGAACTCCGCCGTGAGGTCGGGCGTCGCCGTGAAGATCACGCTGATGACGTCGTCGGTGCTCAGCCCGTTGCGGGCCATGACCTCGGAGACGAGCTCCGTCGTCGCCTCCAGGATCTGGTCCCGGTCGTCGGCGTCGACCTGCGTCGCCCCTCGCACCGCGCGTACCGCCACTGTGCCGTCCCCTCCTCGCGTCTCCCGCCGGCCCCCCGCGGCCCGGCGGCCGGTCCTCCGGGCCGAGGCCCGGCCTACAGGCCGACGGCCTTGTACAGCTCGCCGACCTCGTGGACGGTCAGCGCGCGCATCCCGCCCGGCTTGAGCTGGCCGAGCTTGATCGGACCGAACTCTATGCGGGCGAGCTGCTGCACCGGGAAGCCGACCTCCTTCAGCAGCCGCCGGACGATGTGCTTGCGGCCCTCGTGCAGGGTGATCTCCACCAGCACGCGCCGCCCGACCTGGTCGAAGATCCGGAATCCGTCGGCCTTGGCGGGGCCGTCGTCCAGCGTCACCCCGGCCTTCAGCCGCTTGCCGAGGTCGCGCGGGATCGGCCCGTGGATCTCGGCGAGGTAGGTCTTGGAGACCCCGTAGCTCGGGTGGGTGAGGCGGTGCGACAGCTCCCCGTCGTTGGTGAGCAGGATCAGCCCCTCGGTGTCGGTGTCGAGGCGGCCGACGTGGAAGAGCCGCTCCGGCACCTCCACGTAGTCGGCGAGGGACTTGCGGCCCCGCTCGTCCGCCATCGTGGACACCACGCCGCGCGGCTTGTTGATCGCGTAGTACCGCATCTCGGCGCGGGTCTCGACGCGCCGCCCGTCCACGTGGATCACGGCGCGGCGCGGGTCGACGCGCTCGCCGAACCGGAACACCCTCTTGCCGTCGACGGTCACGCGGCCCTCGCCGATCAGCTCCTCGCAGTGGCGGCGGCTGCCGATCCCGGCCTCGGCCAGGACCTTCTGCAGCCGCACGCCCTCGTTCTCGCTCACTTGTCCTCAACTAGGTCGTCTGGCAGGTCGTCGGGCAGGTAGGGGGCGAGCTCGGGCAGCTCGCCGAGGTCGCGCAGCCCCAGCCGCTCCAGGAAGTACCCGGTGGTGCGGTAGAGGTGCGCCTGGGTCTCCGGCTCCTGGCCGGCGTCCTCGATGAGGCCGCGCAGCGTCAGCGTCCGCATGACGCCGTCGCTGTTGACGCCCCGGATCGCCGACACGCGGGCGCGGCTCACCGGCTGCCGGTAGGCGACGACGGCGAGCGTCTCCAGCGCGGCCTGGGTCAGCCGCGCCTGCTGCCCGTCGGTGACGAACCGCTCCACCACCGGGGCGCACACGTCCCGGGTGTAGAACCGCCACCCGCCGGCGACCTCTCTCAGGTCGAACCCGCGGCCCTGGGCGGTGTATTCCGCGGCGAGCTCCCGCAGGGTCGCCGCGACCTCGCCGCGGGGCCGCTCCAGGAGCTGCGCGAGCGTGATCTCGGCCACCGGCTCGTCCACGACGAGCAGGATCGCCTCGATCGAGGCGCGCAGCCCCGGCAGCTCCGGCCCGTCGTGCGGCTCGTCCTGCGGCTCTTCGAGCGGCTCGTCCTGCGGCTCGGTCATCGTGTCCCCCCGTCCTTCGCGTTCCCGTCGGCCGGGTTCCCGGCCCCGGACGTCCCGCTCCCCGCCGCGCCGGCGGGCTCGCGGGAGCCCTCGTAGTCGTCGCCGACCTCGACGTCGCCCTCGTCGGTGCCGGTCCACGTGACGTGCAGCTCACCCAGGGGTTCGAGCTGCTCGAACGTGACGGCCTGCTCCCGGTAGAGCTCCAGCAGCGCCAGGAACCGCGCGACCACCTCGTAGGTGCCCTCGGCGTCGGACGCGAGGACCCGGAACGTCGTCCGGCGGAGCCGCCGGAGCCGCTCCACGACGATCGCGGCCTGCTCCTTGACGCTGGCCTTGGGCTGGTACATGTGCTCGACGGACACCGCGGGCGGGGCCTTCGGCGCGAGCGCCTTGGCGGCGAGCCGCGCGAACTCCTCCGGGCCGAGGCCGAGCAGCACCTCCGGCAGCATGTTCGCGAACCGCGGCTCCATCGGGACGATCCGGGGGAACCGCCGGCTCTGCTCGGCGATCCGCCCGGCGATGACCTGCGCGACCTCCTTGTACGCCCGGTACTGGAGGAGCCGGGCGAACAGCAGGTCCCGGGCCTCCAGCAGCGCGAGGTCCTCCTCGTCGTCGACCTCGCCGGAGGGCAGCAGCCGGGCCGCCTTGAGGTCCAGCAGGGTCGCGGCGACCAGCAGGAAGTGGCTGGCCTGGTCGAGGTCCCACTCGCGGCCGTGCGAGCGGATGTGCGCGATGAAGTCGTCGGTGACCTTGTGCAGCGACACCTCGGTGATGTCGAGCTTGTGCTTGGAGATCAGCCCGAGCAGCAGGTCGAACGGCCCCTCGAAGTTGTCGAGGTGGACGCGGAACCCCTGGCCCTCGCCGGCCTCCTCCGCCCGCTGCTCCGGCGACGCCTCTCCCACGCCGCTCACGGTAGCCGAGCCCCCGTCCGCGCGCCGCCCCCTGGAATGTCCACCGGCCACATGGTCCCATGCCGGGCGGGCGCGCGCACCGCGCCCGGCGACGCGCCGCCGGTCCGGCCGCCGCTCAGGACGCCCTGCGCCCGATCAGCCTGCGGATGAGGCCCTTGGCGTAGGCCTGCGTGTACTGCCGGGCGGAACCGGTGATCACCACCTGGCCGCCGGTGATCGGGCCGCCCTCGATCGACGGCGCGGCCACCGCCCGCCCGCCGACGATCATGGCGATCTGCCGTCCGGGGGTGCCGGGCGCCCGGCTCGCGGCGATGCCGCTCAGCCGGCCGAACCGCGCTCCGTCGGCCGAGGTCAGCCGGATGAGGACGCCCCAGCTCACCCCTCCGCCCTCCGCGCTGGGCGGCTGGAGGCGGATGTCCTCCAGCCGGTGGACGGTCATGGCCTCGGAGCCGAGCCGGTAGCAGGCGGTGCCGTCGTCGTCCTGGAGCGTCCCGGCGGCGCACGGCGGCGACGCGACCGCCGCGACCTCCTGGAACGTCAGCGGCTCGCGCAGGTCGGCGGGGCCGCCGCCGGACCCGCCGTCGCCGTCGCCGTCATGCAGGAGGAGGAAGCCCGCGACGCTCCCGAGCACCAGGACGAGGGCGGTGCCCGCAGCGGCCAGCACGATGACCAGGCCCCTGCCGCCCTTCCGCGGCGGAGACGGCGGGTAGGGCGGAGGCGGCGGACCGTACGGGGTTCCGGGAGGGTGACCCATGCGCTTCCTGCGTTCGCTCGGCGCTGACAGGGACGGGGGCCCGCCTAGGGCGGGTCGGTGCCGCGCAGGCGGCGGACCAGGGTGCTGCGCTCCCCGCGCGCCTCCACGTCGCTGATCATCGCGGCGACGGCCTCGCGGACGAGGCGGCCCCGGTCGACGGCGAGGGCGTGCTCGGCGCGCAGCGCGAGGCGGAGCCGTTCGAGCGCGAGCAGCTCGTCCGAGGAGATGTAGACGGTGATCTTGGCGTCATGGCGCTGCCGGCCCGTCGGGCGGTGCCCCCCGGCGGACCGCGGCGCACCCGCGCCGGACTGCGGCGCGGCCAGGCCCGGCAGCGGCGCCTGCGCCGGG
>NZ_CAACUY010000446.1 GCF_900659615.1 Actinomadura fibrosa
GGCTGGCCCCGGACGCTGCTGGCCGTGGCCGCGGGCCTGCTGCTGTGGCCGGCGTTCCCGCCCGCCGACCTCACCCCCCTCGCCCCGGTCGCCGTCGCGCTGCTGACCCTCGCGCTGCGCGGGCAGGCCGCCCGCACCGGCGCGTGGCTCGGCTTCCTCGGCGGCGCCGCGTTCTTCCTGCCCGTCCTGGACGGCATCATCAAGATCGGCCCGGACGGCTGGATCCTGCTGAGCCTGGTCCAGGCGGCCTACTTCCTGCCCCTGGGCGCCGGGATCGCGCTGGTCACCCGGCTGCCCGGCTGGCCGGTGTGGACGGCCGCCCTCTGGGTCGGCGAGGAGGTGATCCGCGGCCGCGTCCCGTTCGGCGGGTTCCCGTGGGCGCGGCTGGCGTTCAGCCAGACCGCCACCCCGCTGACGCCCTACGCCTCCCTCGGCGGCGCGCCCCTGGTCACGTTCCTGACCGCCCTGGTCGGCGGGCTGCTCGCTTACGCCGCGGCCGCCGTCCTGCGCGCCCGCGCCACCGACCCTGCCGCGACGCCCGCCGCCGAGCCTGCCGCCACGTCCGCCGCGTCCGCCGAGACGTCCGCCGCCTCGCCTGAGCCCGCCGAGACCGGCGCCGACGAACCAGGCGCTCCCGAGGCCGGGGCGACCAAGGCGCCGGGCACACCGCGCGGTGGACGGTCCAGGACGGTGATCCGGCGGGCCGCCGTGCCCGTGGCGGTCGCGGTCGCGGCGATCGTGGCGATCATCGGCATCGGGGCGCTGATCCCCACCCCGACCGCGGGCCGCCCGGTGACCGTCGCGGTGATCCAGGGGAACGTGCCCCGGCTCGGCCTGGACTTCCTCGGCCAGCGCAAGGCGGTGCTGAACAACCACGTCCAGCGCACGCACGAGCTCGCCGCGCAGGTCCGCGCGGGCAAGGTCGCCCGGCCGGAACTGGTCGTCTGGCCGGAGAACGCCAGCGACCTGGACCCCTACACCGAGCCCGACGCCTACACCGCGATCGACGCCGCGGTGAAGGACGTCAGCGTCCCGGTGCTCGTCGGCGCGCTCACCGACACCCCCGACGGGACGAAGGTCGAGAACCGCGGCATCGTCTGGGACCCGCGCACCGGCCCCGGCGACTACTACGTCAAGCGGCATCCGGTGCCGTTCGGGGAGTACCTGCCGTTCCGGGACGTCCTGACCAAGCTGATCACGCGGTTCGAGCGGATCCCGCGCGACTTCGCCAAGGGCAAGCGGTCCGGGGTGATGCGGCTGGGGCCGGTGAACATCGGCGACGTGATCTGCTTCGAGGTGGCCTACGACAAGGAGGTCCGGGACGTCGCGCGCGGCGACGTGCTGGTCGTCCAGACCAACAACGCCACCTACGGCAGGACCAGCCTGCCGCCGCAGCAGATCGCGATGTCCCGGCTGCGCGCGGTGGAGCACGGCCGTACGATCTTGGTTGCCGCGACGAGCGGGATCAGCGCGATCGTCGCCCCGGACGGCCGCATGGTCGACCGGTCGCGGGAGTTCGTCCCCGACATCCAGGTCGCCCGCGTGCCGGCGCGCACGTCGCGTACGCTGTCGGACCGGCTGGGAGAGGCGCCCGAGTGGGCGCTCGCCGCGCTGGGCGCCGGGGCGGCCTGCGCGGCGGCGTGGTCATCATCCAGGAAGAACGAGGGGAATTGACACCGATGGAGATCCCAGCCGACCTCGGCCGGGTGCTCGTGATCATCCCGACGTACAACGAGCGGGACAACATCGAGGGCATCGTCGGCCGGGTGCGCGAGACGGCGCCGTCGGTGGACGTCCTGGTCGTCGACGACGCCAGCCCGGACGGCACCGGGGAGCTCGCCGACGAGATGGCCGCCGACGACGGGCAGGTGAAGGTCCTGCACCGCACCGCCAAGGACGGGCTCGGCGCCGCCTACATCGCCGGGTTCCGGTGGGCCGCCGAGCACGGCTACGACGTCATGGTCGAGATGGACGCCGACGGCTCGCACCAGCCCGAGGAGCTGCCGCGGCTGCTGGCCGCGCTGGAGGACGCCGACCTCGTCATCGGGGCCCGCTGGGTGCCCGGCGGCAAGGTGCTGAACTGGCCGAAGCGGCGCGAGGCGCTGTCGCGGGGCGCCAACACCTACGCGCGGCTGATGCTCGGGTTCCACCTGCACGACGCGACCGGCGGCTACCGGGCGTTCCGCGCCGCCACCCTCGACAAGATCGACCTGGACGGGGTCGAGTCGCGCGGCTACTGCTTCCAGATCGACCTGGCGCTGCGGGCCCTCCAGCAGGGGCTGCGGGTGGTGGAGGTCCCGATCACCTTCGTCGAGCGGGTGCACGGCACCAGCAAGATGAGCCGGGACGTGATGGCCGAGGCGGCGCTGCGGATCACCCAGTGGGGCGTGAACGACCGCGTGTCGAGGTTCCGCGGCCCCCGCTGAGCGCCCGCCCCGGGCCGCCCCGGAGGGAAACGTTCGGGGGCGGTCCGGCGTTGAACGGGATGGACGGCGCCGGGCGGTCCGGTGTCCCGCGACCCGAAGATGGAGCCATGCTGCCGCTCGTACTCGTGCTGGCGTTCCTGCTGACCCCGATCGTGGAGATCTTCACGATCATCCAGGTCGGCCACGCGATCGGCGCCTGGCCGACGGTCGGGCTGCTGGCCGCCGAGACGCTGCTGGGCGCCTGGATCGTCCGGCGGGAGGGCCGGCGCGCCTGGCGGGCGCTCCAGGAGGCCCTCCAGCGCGGGAGCATGCCCGAGCACGAGCTCGGCGACGCGGCGCTCGTCCTGGCCGGCGGCGCGCTGATCATGATCCCGGGGTTCGTCACCGACGTGGTGGGGCTGCTGTTCGTGCTGCCGTTCACCCGTCCGCTGGTCCGCCGGGCCCTGGCCGGGTACGCGGCGCGGCGGGTGCGGCAGGCCGAGGCGCGGTCGGCCGCGGTGTTCCCGCAGGGCCTGGGCGGCGGGCTGGGCGGCGGTCCCGGCGGCGGGTTCGGGCCGTTCGGGCCGGGGCCGGCGGAGCGGGACGGCGGCGCGACCCCGGCGGGCCCGGTGGTCCGCGGCGAGGTCGTCCACGACACGGCGGACGAGGACGAGCGCCCGTCCCGCACCTGACCCGGCCCCAGCGGTCCCAGCGGTCCCGGCGGTCCGGTGTCACGGGTCGCGGGTGACGAACAGCGCGCCGCCGAGCAGCAGGGCGGCGGCCGCGTAGGCGGCGAGGACCCCGAGCCCGGCCCACGGCCCGATCGCGAGCCGGTCCAGCGCCTTGGTGTACTGGATCGACAGGCCCGCCGGCATGGGCGCGATCTTCTCCAGCCGGTCGCGCCAGTGCTCGTCCCCGACGACCCGGGTGATCACCGGGGCGAGCCAGAGCAGCGCGAGGACGCCGGTGATCGCACCCGCGGTGTCGCGCAGCGCCGTTCCGGCGCCGAAGGACAGCAAGGCGACCAGGACGAGGTAGAGCACGGTGCCGGACGCGGCCCGCAGGGTGGGCCCGTCGGCGAGCGACAGCGGCGGGTAGCCGTTCGCGGCGGTGAAGCCCTGGCCGGGCAGCAGCAGCCGCCCGGCGGCCAGGGAGCCGAGGACCCCGGCTGAGGCCGCGACGGCGACGGTCCCGGTGATCACGGTGGCCTTGGCGAGCAGGACCAGGGCGCGCCGGGGGACCGCCGCGAGGGTCGCGCTGATCGTCCCGGTGGAGAACTCGCCGCCGATCGTGAGGACGCCGAGCACGACGGCCGCGACCTGCGCGATCTGGACGCCCGACAGGCTCAGCCTGGGCGTGTCCTCCTGGCATCCGGCGGGCGAGGGGCAGGCGGAGGTGTCGACGGAGCCGGTCACGGCCGCGCCGACCCCGGCCATCAGCACGGCGAGGCCGAGCAGCAGCCAGGCGCTGCTGCGCAGGGTCCGCAGCTTGGTCCACTCGGCGTGCAGCGCGTGCCGCAGCGTCGCCCCGCGGATGGCGGGGCGGACGGGGCCCGCCCGTCCCGGGACCCGCCCGGGCACGCCGTCCGACGCGCTCCCCG
>NZ_CAACUY010000447.1 GCF_900659615.1 Actinomadura fibrosa
CAGTGGTACCACTAAACCGAATCCCACTCGGCCGCGGCCCCCTCAGATCCTTCCCGCGCCGCGCCCCGGCCGCACCCGCCGCCCGTCCCGGGGCCCGGGACTTAGGCCGAATTACCGAGCGCCCTGGCCGGACGGCCCCCGCGGCACAAGGGTAATGTCGGAGACCTGAGCATGATCCGATACGAGGGAAGGGAATCGCAGGTGTTCAAGCTTCTGCGCCCGAAGACCACGGTCTCCGCGCACTGCGACCTGCCGTGTGGCGTCTACGACCCGGCGCAGGCCCGGATCGAGGCCGAGTCGGTCAAGGCGATCGCCGAGAAGTACGCGGCCAACGAGGACCCCGAGTTCCGCGCCCGGGCCATCCTCATCAAGGAGCAGCGCTCCCAGCTCGTCAAGGAGCACCTCTGGGTGCTGTGGACGGACTACTTCAAGCCGCCGCACTTCGAGAAGTACCCGCAGCTGCACACGCTGTTCAACGAGGCCACCAAGCTCGCCGGCGCCTCCGGCACCAAGGGCAGCATGGACGTCGGCGTCGCCGAGGAGCTGCTCGGCAAGATCGCGGAGATCGACAAGATCTTCTGGGAGACCAAGCAGGCCTGACGCGCCCGCGCGCCCGGTCCACGGGGGCCGTCCGGATTTTCGGACGGCCCCCGTCGCATGCCCGGGACCGAAGCCGGGGACATGCCGCGGCGAGGCGTGATCTTCTAGGGGCACGGCTCCAGAGGTCGCACAGCTCCAGAGGAGGACGATCCATGCCCACCAGGATCCGACCCGTCCGTCCCGCGGCCGCCGTGGAGCAGGGTGCGGGCGGCCGGGCGCGGCGCCGTCCGGAACCGCCAGTGCGCGACCGGGGTGACGCCGGGCGCGAGCGGCGTGAACGGGCCGAACAGGGCCTCGATCTCGGCGGCGCCGCGGGGGAACAGCGGCACGCCGCACGTCTCGCCGTACAGCCGCGCCGCCTCGGCGACCGCGGCGGGCGCGCCGTCGGCGGTGGCGTGCGAGATCACGAGGGCGCTGCCGGGGGCGGCGGACGCGGCCAGCGCGGCGACCGTGCGGTGCGGATCGGGCAGGAAGTGCAGCACGGACGAGAAGACCAGCGCCGTGGGCTCCGCCGGATCGATGAGCCGCTTCATCTCCGGGCTGCTCGCGATCGCCTCGGGCTCGCGGAGGTCGGCGCGCAGCGCGCCGATGTTGCCCCCGTCCAGCAGCAGCGCGCGGGCGTGCGCGATGACGAGCGGATCGCCGTCGACGTACAGGACCCGGGGCGCGGCGGTGTGGCGGGCGGCGATCCGGTGCAGGTTCTCGGCCGCCGGGAGCCCGCAGCCGAGATCGACGAACTGCCGGACGCCGCGCTCGGCGAGCGTCCGCACGGCGCGGCCGAGGAACGCGCGGCCGTCCCGCGCCGCCTCCGCCGCGCGCGGAAGGATCCGGAGGATCCGCCGGGCCAGGTCGCGGTCGGCCGCGTAGTTGTCCTTGCCGCCGAGGAGGTAGTCGTGGATCCGCGCGACGCCCGGCCGGTCCAGGGCGAGCGCGTCGGAGTCCGCGCGCGGCGCCTCCCACGCGGAGAGCTCCGCCGGAACGCTCATGTAACCACCCCGTTCGGGGATGTGCCCGGCCGGTCGGCGGGCCCGGCGGAGTCGTCCGGGTCCGCTCCCGGCTCATCACCGGCCATGCGGGCCACTCGCCGGCCATGGCTATCCAGGGAATGGGCGGCGCGGCGCCCGGCACGGCGCGGACCGGGTCGGGGTCGGGGTCGGGGTGCTCGCGGCGGAACCCGGTCGGTGACGGTCACTGGGGCGTCATCTCCGTCAACGATCGCCTCGGGAAGCATGCGGTGGTCCACTTCGAACGGTAGGCGGCGGAGACCGGCCGGTGGCGGGCGGCGTCCGCGGGCCGTCCGGAACCCGGGCCGCCGGTGGCCGCATCGTGCCATCCGGGTTTGGCGCGGACCGCCCGATCCGGGAGCCGCAGGTGGCGGGCAGCAGGAACGCGGCCGGGACACGGGCCGTCGCGGAGCGCGCACGCCCGCCGGGGACGCATTCCGGCGCGTGACCGCTTCCGGCCATGGCGGCGGCCTGGCCGAAGCCCCGCTGAGCCCGGCGCGATCCGTCCCGGTCAGCCTCCGGGCGCGGGGTCCCGCCACATGAGCCACACCGGTGGGCAGCCCTTGCCCGGCAGCGCGAGCTCCCGCGTCACCCGGAACCCGAACCTCTCGTAGTACGGGACGTTCTGCTCCTTGGACGATTCGAGATAGGCGGGCAGGGCGCCGGCGTCGCAGCGGTCGAGGCGCGACCGAAGCAGCGCGCCACCGAGACCGTTCCCCTGCGCCGCGGGGTCCGTGCCGAGCACCGACAGGTACCAGTGGGGCTCGCGCGGATGGTGGGCCTCGATCTCGCCGAGCGTGCGCAGGGCGGCGGGCACCCGCGCGCCGAAGACGCGCAGCAGGGGCAGAGCCTGCCTGGCCTGCGTCGCCAGCGGGATGTGCCACTGCCCGGGCGGGTCCCACAGGGCCGCGGCCTCGACGGCGGCGCCCCGCCCGGTGGCCTCGGTCGCGCCGTGCCGGAGGTGGACGTGCCGCAGGGCGGTCCGGAACAGCAGGGTCAGGCGCCGGACGCGGGACCCGTCGTCCGGGAGGAGCCACCGCCAGACCGGGTCGTCGTCGAAGGCCCGCCCGAGGACGCCGGCGACGGGCCCGGCGTCGGCGCGCCCGGCGACGCGGATGACCGGGGACGGCTGGGGCTGGGACGTCATGGCGCGGCCTCCTGGGGACGCGCCGATCCTCACCGGGCGGCGCGCCCGCCGTCAAGGACCCGCGGGCGCGCGACCGGCCGCCGCGTCAGCCGGGGACCACCTCGGCCTGGATGACGGTCTTCCTCTCGTGCGAGCCGAGCAGGTCCTCCAGCGTCAGGGCGGCGCCGATGCCGAGGAGCCAGGAGTCCTTGGCGAGCGGTATGCCCTCCTGGGTGGGGCGCAGGCTGCCCTCCTCCCGCGTCCCGGGAAGCCGCAGGTAGAGGCCGGTCAGCCCGGCCGCGAACGCGGTCAGGGCGGCGCCCGCCACCAGCGACGGCACGACCGGGAGCAGCAGCGCGGCGCCGAGCGCGACCTCGGCCTTGCCGAGCTTGCGGGTGAACTCCACCGGATCCTGCGAGGACAGGAACGGGTAGGCGGTCTTCGCCGTGCCGTGGACGTACTGGGCCGTCTCGTCCTCGGCCTTCAGTTTGGACAGCCCGGAGTTCAGGACGAACGCCCCGACGATGAGCCGGGCGGGCATCTGGTGTGCGCGTGCTAGAAAACGCATCGTTCCCCACATCGGTCGGAGATCGGGCGAAGGGCATCATTCCCGCGGCCCGTCCGCTACACGTAAGGCCCGGTCAAGTCTCGGCATGGCGGCGCCCGCCGGGCCGCGCGGGTAGCGTGCGGCGGCATGACGTCGCGACCGGACGGGCCGTCCGCGGCCCCCGAGTGGGCGCCGGAACGGGAGATCACCGAGGAGGCCGCCGCCGCGCTGGTGGGGGAGCGGTTCCCCGAGCTGCGCGGCGCCGCGGTGGAGCGCCTCGCCACCGGCTGGGACAACACCGTGCTCCTCGTCGCCGGGGAGTTCGCCTTCCGCTTCCCGCGCCGCGGGATCGCGGTCCCGGGCGTCCGGCGGGAGATCGCGGCCCTGCCCCTGCTGGCGCCGAGGGTGCCGCTGCCGGTGCCCGTGCCGCGCTTCGTCGGGGAGCCCTCGCCGTCGTTCCCGTGGCCGTTCTGGGGCGCGCGGCTCCTGCCTGGCCGCGAGCTCGCCGACGTCCGGCCCCCGGACGGGGACCGGGTGCGCCTCGGCGGCGAGACCGGGGCGTTCCTGCGGGCGCTGCACGACCCGGCGCTCGCGGCCGAGGCGGAGCGGGCCCTGCCGCCCGGGGCGCTGCCGGTCGACCCCCTGCGGCGGGCGGATGTACCGGACCGGAGACCGCGTCCGCTGGAACGCCGCCGGTGACCTGGAGTTCGTC
>NZ_CAACUY010000448.1 GCF_900659615.1 Actinomadura fibrosa
GGCGCTGCCGCGGCGCGCGGCGTCCGATCTGCGGGTCATCGACGGGTTGCGCTCCCGCGGCGGTGCCGCGCCGCGGGCCGTCCGGCTGGACGTCGCGCTGCGGGCGCTGGTGCCGGCGCTGCGGCCGGGCCTGCCCGAGCTGCGCGTCGTGGTCGACGTGCCTCCGTGCGAGCTGCCGGGCGAGGCCGCCGAGGCGATCACGCTGAGCGCCCAGGAGGCGCTCACCAACGTCGCCCGACATTCCGGAGCCACCGAGGCGCGCGTGGGGTACTGGCGGACCGCGCCGGCGGGCGTCGGCATCGAGATCGCCGACGAGGGCGCGGGGTTCGACGTCGCGGCGGTCCCGCCGCAGCGGCGGGGGCTCCAGGAGTCGATCCGCGGCCGGATGCGCGCCGCGGGAGGCGGCGCCGAGATCGTGTCCCGGCCCGGTTCGGGGACGCGCGTGCGGATGTGGTGGCCCGATGGCGGCGGATGACCGCGCCCGGATCGTGTCGGCGCGCTACTCGCGGGCGATCGGCGTCACCGTGGCCGGCGTCGTCGCCACCTGGCACGCCGGCTACGACCTGATCATCCTCGCCCGGAGCTGGCGGGTGTACGACCCGAAGGCGCTGGTGGTCGCGGCGTGGGCGGCGCTGGCGGCCGTCCAGGTGGCCGGGGCGGTGCTGGTGCTGCGCTCGCCGATCGGGACCCGCACGGTCTGGGCGCTGGCCGCGGCCGCGCAGGCGGCGTCGGCGATGGCGATCGCCGCGTATCCGCCGGGCGGGGTGATCAGCGACGTGAGCTGGGCGTCCAACACCCTCGGCTGGACGGGCGTGCTGCTCTTCCTGCAACGGCCGCTCGGCGGCCTCGTCGCGTTCCTCGCCGTGAACATGGGCGTGATGGCCGCGCGGATGGCCTACGACGGGACGCTGGACGAGGTAGCTTTGGCCCGGCTGGTGACGGTGTCCTACACCACGGCGGGCGTCCAGTTCCTGTTCGCCTGGCTGGCCCAGCAGCTCCAGCGGACCGCGCGGCAGGTCGCCGCGATCTCCGGGCAGCGTTCGGAGAGCCTCGCGCGGAGCGCGGCGCAGGACGCGGTGCACGCCGAGCGGCAGCGCCGGTACGACTACCTGCGCACGCGCGTCGCGCCGCTGCTGCACGGCCTGGCGGACCGGCGGCTCGATCCGCAGGACGAGGCCGTCCGCCAGCGGGCCGCGGTGGAGGCCGCGCGCATGCGGCGGCTGTTCGCCGAGACCGACGACGCCCCGCACCCGCTGCTGCACGAGCTGCGGGCCTGCGCCGACGTCGCGGAGCGCCGCGCGGTGGCCGTCACGCTGCTCGGTTTCGGGGAGCTCCCGCCGCTGCCGCGCGAGGTCCGCAGGGACCTGGCCGCGGGGCCGATGCTCGCGCTCGCGGCGGCCCGGACCTGGGCCCGGCTGACGGTCGTGGCGACGGCGGAGTACGTGGTGGTCAGCGTCCTCGCCGACGCGACCGCCGTGATCACCGCGGAGGCCGGCGGCGCCCTGCCGCTGTCGGTCGTGCACGACGAGGAGGAGCAACGGCTGTGGGTGGAGAGCCGCTGGAAGCCGCCGGGCTCGCCGTAGGCGTCGTCGACGACCATCCGGTGGTCGTCGAGGGCGTGCGGACCTGGCTGGAACGGGACGCGCGGGCGCGGGTGGCCCATGTCGCCGACACGGTCGAGGGCATTCCCGAGAACCTCGACGTGCTGATCCTGGACCTGAACCTGCACGGGCGCCTGGTGCTGGACGAGGTGGCCGACCTGGCGTCCTGCGCCCAGCGCGTCATCACCTTCTCCCAGTTCACCGAGCCGGAGATGGTGCTGGCCGCGATCGAGGCGGGGGCGTGCGAGTTCGTCGCGAAGAACGAGGGGCGGGCGCACCTGCTGGAGGCCGTGCTCAGCGTCGCCGACGACCGTCCCTACGTGACGCCGACGGCGGCCGGGGTCCTGGCGTGCGACCGGCGGCCGGAGGCCGCGCGGCTGTCCGAGCGCGAGCGGACCGCCCTGCTGTGGTGGTTCCAGTCGATGTCCAAGCGGTCGGTCGCGCGGCGCATGGGGGTGTCGGTGCACACCGTCGAGATGTACATCAAGCGGGCCCGGGTGAAGTACGCGCAGGCGGGCCGTCCCGCGCCGACCAAGGCGGACATGCTCGCGCGGGCCATCGAGGACGGTCTGATCACGCCCGAGGAGGTCGTCGGGTACCGGTCGGCGGCGGCGGGGCGGTGATCCGCCCGCTCGGGCCGACCTCGATCCGGCGGTCCGCACGGCTGATCGCGTCGAGGCGGTGCGCGATGACGACGAGGGTGCCCGCCCGGGCCGCGAGCGCCGTGGTGGCGCGCTCGGCGGCCGGCGGATCGAGGTGGCGGGTCGCCTCGTCGAGGATGAGGACGGGCGGGGCGGCCAGGTGGGCGCGGGCCAGGACGAGGGCCTGCCGTTCACCCGCCGACAGCGCGTCGGGGCGGCCGATGGCGGCGCCGTAGCCGCCGAGCCTGCGCACCAGCGGGCCGAGGCCGAGGTCGGCGACGGCGCGATCGAGCATCGCGTCCGGTGCGCCGGGAGACAGGTAGGCGAGGTTCTCGCGGACGGTGGCGCGCACGACGTACCCGTCCTGAGGGAGCAGGACGATCCGGGTCCGCAGCCACTTCTCGTCCAGCTCCCCCAGCGGGACGCCGCCGAGACGCACCGTGCCGTGGTGCGGGACCTGCAATCCCGCCAGGAGCGCCGCCAGCGTCGACTTGCCGATGCCGCTCGGCCCGGTGATCGCGACGTGCTCGCCTTCGGCTATCGCCAGGCACGCGCCGTCGAGGACGGGCGGCGCGGGCGGCGGGTAGGCGAAGGTGACGTCCTGCGCCGAGAGGTCGAAACGGGTCACGGCGCGCCCGCCCGTCCGCACCACGGGCCGCGCTCCTCCGGACCGGCACGCGGGCCCGGAGTGGGCCGCGAGCCGGGTGAGCAGGAGCCGCAGCTCCATGCCGGTGTTGAGCACCGAGTCCGTGAACGCGCGCAGCGCCGGTTCCAGCCCCGAGACCAGGTAGACGACCGCGCCGAGCACCTCGCCGGGGGTGAGGCGTCCCGTTTCGACGAGCCAGGGGCTCAGCACGATGAGCACGGCCAGCGGTGCGCGCGCCGCGAGCGCGATCACCGCGGTTCGGGCCGCCTCCACCGCGGCCACGGCGACGGCCGTGTCGGCGCTCGGCCGCAGCACCGCGTCCAGGGCGTTCTCCGTGTGCCGCGCGGCGCCGCACGCCCGCACGTCCCGCAGGGAGGAGAACACGCGCTGGCCGAGGCCGGCCAGGTCTTCCTGTGCCGTGAGGGACCGCCGGTAGCGGACCGACCAGGCCCGCGACAGGGCGGGCAGGACGGCGGCCGCCGCCAGCAGCAGCGGGGCGGCGATCGCACCGACCGTCCAGGCGAGCGCGACCAGCCCGGCGAGGGCGGCGAGGCCGCCGAAGACCACGGTGCGGACGCTCATGAGCGCCGCGGCCGCCAGCATCCGGGCCTGCTCCGCCTGCTGGGTGATCCCGGCGACGGCGCCGCCGGGCGGCCTGCCCTCCACCGCGGCGCGCAGCGCTCCCTCCGCGACCGCGCGCACCAGGTGGTCGCGCAGCGTCTCCACGATCTCGGCGAGCGGCCGGACCGCCTGGCGGGACGCCGCGACCCCGCATGCCGTCAGCAGCGCGTAGCAGCCGAGCAGCGCGAGGCCCAGGGCGGCGTCGCCGGCGAGGAAGCCGCGGTCCGCGGCCGCGGCCACCAGCCGTCCCGAGGCCAGCGTCGGCACGGCGCCGAGCAGCGACCACCCGGCGAGCCGGGCCAGGGCGCCCCGGTTGCCCGCCAGGACGGGCGCCACGAGCGGCGCGACGGCGCGGTCAGCCGGCACGGCCCGGCTCCTCCGCGAACAGCGCGCGGTAGGCCGGGTCGGCCCGCAGCGCCGT
>NZ_CAACUY010000449.1 GCF_900659615.1 Actinomadura fibrosa
GGACCTCCGTCGCGCCCGCCGCCAGCGCGGCGGCGGCCCGCCCGGCGCGCGGCTCCACCGCGACCAGCCGCGCCGGGGACGAGGCGGCGAGGAACTGGAGCGCGAGCATCCCGAGCGTCCCCGCCCCCACCACCGCGACGTCCTCCCCGGGACGCGCCGCGACCTGCCGGACCGCGGCGGCGATCACCGCGGCCGGCTCCAGCAGCGCCGCCGCGCGCAGGTCGGCGCCGGGGGACAGCACGTGCAGCAGCCGGGCGGGCACGAGCAGGTGGTCGGCGAACGCGCCCGGACGCGTGAAGCCGGTCTCGTCGTACCCCGCCTCGCACAGGTTCGGGGCGCCCTCCCGGCAACGCGCGCACACCAGGCAGCCGCGGTAGCCCTCGCCGACCACGCGGGCGCCGACCAGGCCCGGGTCGGCGCCGGCGCCGACCGCCTCCACCGTCCCCGACCACTCGTGGCCCGGGACGACGGGGTAGGCGGCGAAGCCGGGCGGGCGCGCGCCGTCGAACAGCTCCCGGTCGCTGCCGCACAGCCCGGCCGCGGCGACCCGCACCCGGGCCTCGCCGGGGCCCGGCTCCGGCGGCTCCGAGCGGGCCAGGCGCCAGCGGCCCGGCTCGTCCACCACGACGGCGCGGCTCAACGGCCCGTTCCCTTGCGCAGGTGCCAGTCCTCGGCGAACAGGTCGAAGTCGGCGTGCTGGCGGGGCAGGCCGGCCAGCGCGTCCACGTTCAGCTCGACGCCGAGGCCCGGCGCGGACGGCCGCTCGAAGTACCCGTCGACGACCTGCGGCGTGCCCGTCGCGACGTCCTTCACGGCCGCGTCCGCGAAGTCGTTGAAGTGCTCCAGGATCTTGAAGTTGGGCACGCAGACGCCGAGCTGGAGGGACGCGGCGGTCAGCACCGGCCCGCCCACGTTGTGCGGGGCGACCTGCACGTAGTAGGTCTCGGCGGTCGCGGCGAGCTTGCGGACCTCGGAGATCCCGCCGGTGTGCCCGACGTCCGGCTGGATCACGTCGGCGGCCTGGAGCTCCAGCAGCTCGCGGAACTCGATGCGGTCGTGGATCCGCTCGCCGGTCGCGATCGGCAGGCCGGTGTGCGCCGACACCTTCGCGAGCGCCTTGAGGTTCTCCGGCGGCACCGGCTCCTCCAGCCAGCCCGGGTCGAACGGGGCGAGCAGCCCCGCGAGCCGGATCGCGGTCGCGGGGGAGAACCGGCCGTGCATCTCCACCAGCAGCTCGCGCTCGGGGCCGATGGCGTCGCGCACCGCCTCGACGAGGCCGATCGAGCGCATCGTCTCGGCGTGGTCCAGCTCCATGCGGCCCGCCCCGAACGGGTCGAGCTTCAGCGCGTCGTAACCGCGCTCGACGACCCGGGTCGCGGCGGCGTGGAACTCCTCCGGCGTCCGGTCCACGGTGTACCAGCCGTTGGCGTACGCCTTGACGCGGTCGCGCACGGCGCCGCCGAGCAGCCGCCAGACCGGCTGGCCGAGGGCCTTGCCGACGATGTCCCAGCAGGCCATCTCGACGCACGCGATGCCCGACATCACGATCTCGCCCGCACGGCCGTAGTCGCCGTACTTCATCCGCTGGACGAGGTCCTCGATGCCGAACGGGTCGCTGCCGACGATGTGCCGGCGCTCCGCCTCGGCGAGGTAGCCGAGGAGCGCGTCGGTGTGGCCCAGCATGCGGGCCTCGCCCACACCGGTGAGGCCCTCGTCGGTGTGGACGGTCACGAACGTGAGGTTCCGCCAGGGCGTGCCCAGGACATGGGTGCCGATCTCGGTGATGCGCACGTGCTGTTCTCCTCATCTCGGTCTAGCGCTAGGTCGTGTTAGCGCTAACATCGAGGTGCCACGGATGCTCCCCTCCGGTTGCTCAAGCCTTGTCGGCGGACCTTGTCGCCGGGTCCTGTCAGCGGTTCCCCTCAGCGGGCGCCGCGCCGCACCGCCGTGCTCTCCCGCACGACGAGCTCCGGCTCGACGGTCCGCCGCGCCGGCGGCCCGCCCGGGGGAGCGCCGCCTCCGCCCCCGCCGCCCACGCGTTCCAGGACGAGCTGGAACGCGTGCCGCCCGACCTCGCCGAACGGCTGCCGGACGCTGGTCAGCGGGGGTGCGAAGTACGGTGCCTCCGGCACGTCGTCGAAGCCCACCACGCTCACCTCCTCGGGGACGCGGCGGCCGGCCTCGCGCAGCGCGCGCAGCAGGCCGAGCGCCATCGGGTCGTTGGCGGCGAACACGGCGGTCACCGCCGGGTCGGCGGCGAGCACCCGGCCCTGCTCGTATCCGGACCGGGCGCTCCAGTCGCCGCTGAGCAGCGGCGGGACGTCCCGTCCCTCGCCCTCCAGCACGGCGCGCCAGCCCTCGACGCGGCCGTCGGCGTCCACCCAGTCGGCCGGGCCCGCGAGGTGCCAGACCGTCTCGTGGCCGAGGCTGAGCAGGTGCCGGACGGCCCGGACCGCGCCCGCGCGCTGGTCGACCGCGGCCACCGGGACCGTCAGGTCGTCGCCCGCGCCGACGACGACGACCGGCAGGTCCGGCGGCAGCCGCCGCAGGCCCTCGGCGGCCGAGCGGTGCGGCGCGATGATGACGACGCCGTCCACCGACTGCGCGCGCAGCCGCTCCACGCCGTCCTCGATGGACCGCCGGTTCAGCTCGCCGAGGCTCGCGATCGTGATGACGTACTCGGCGCTGCGGGCCGCGCGCTCGATGCCGTACAGCGTGCAGGCGGGCCCGTACAGGGTCGTGTCGAGGCTGACCACGCCGAGCACCCCCGAGCGGCCGGTCGCCAGCACCCGGGCGGCCGAGTTCGGCCGGTAGTCCAGCTCCCGCATCGCCGAGAGCACCCGCTCCCGGGTCTTCGGGGCGACCTTCGCGGGGGTGTTGAGCACCCGCGACACCGTCATGGCCGACACACCGGCCAGCGCGGCGACGTCCTCCATGACCGCCGCGCGCGGACGCCCGGCGCCGGGGCCGGGCGGCTCGGCGCCGGCCTGCGGCTGGGGCGTCGCGGTCGTCATGTGATCTGCTCCACACGTTTTCGGGTGCCCTGATGTTTGCGCTAACGCGATCGGCTGTCAACACCCTGCGCACGATCGTGGTAGCGCCCGACACCCGGCGGCCCGGCGTTTCAGTACCGGACGGCCTCCAGCGTCCGGCGCCCGCCGCGGCGGTGCGCCCTGCGGAGCCCGTGCAGGAGCCGCCGGGGCCGGCCGAACGGGCTCAGGACGCGGAGCCCGTGCCCCGGACCGGCGCCCGCGCCCGCGCTTCCGGGGACCGGGCTGTCGCGCACCCAGCCCCGGAGCCGCCGCCCGGTCACCTCCAGCCGGACGAGCGGCAGGAAGCCGTCGGCGCTGATGCCCTCGTAACCGTGCCGGACGATGCCGTGGTAGATGTCCTCCGACACGACCAGCACCAGCGGCCCGCTCGCGCCCCGCAGGGCCCTCTTCGTCTGCGGCGCGTCGAGCAGCCGGCACGCGACGTCGAGCGCCTCGCCGAAATTGCCGCGGCCGTCGCTGTGGACCTCGCCGGCGTGCACCGCCACGCGGACGCGGATTCTCCTGTCGGGGTCCGGGACGGAGGTCAGGGCCGAATTGTATTCGTCCAGCAGGTCGCCCAGGATCGGCACGACCGGATGCAGCAGCAGCGTTTTCGGGACTTCGTCCAGCGGATGGACGAGAACGAGCGCGCCGTCGCCCCGGTCGACGAACGCCTCCCGGCAGCGCTCCTCGATGCCCGCCCGCCAGAACGCCTCCTCCAGGAACTGGTAGAGCGTCCGCCGCAGCTCGCCCTTCACCGGGTCGGTCCGCCTGGTCGAACCCTCGATGTCCACGGCGAGGATGGCGCGGTATCGCGGCCGGACGTCCGCCCGGCCGGCGGCCGGGGCGCGCGGGCCGGACGCGTCGACGAGCCGCGGACGCCGG
>NZ_CAACUY010000450.1 GCF_900659615.1 Actinomadura fibrosa
CTGACCGCCGTGACCGGCCGGGCCCGCCGGAGCGGAGGGGGCGGAGGAAGCGGCGCCGGGGCCGGACGCGGGCGCGGGCTGCGCGGGCGGCGGCGTCTTGCGCGGCGGGGCCTGCCGGACGGCGTCCTCGACCATCTTCTCCAGCGGTCCGGCCTCGTTCTCGGCGGTGAGGAGCCGGTGCAGGGTCTCGCTGATCTCGGTGAGGCGCTGGAGGGCCTGGGTGTGGTTCTTGGTGAGCGCGGTGAGCCGCTGCGTGGCGCCCTCGTTGATCACGCTGGCGCGGCGCTCGGAGGCGGTGAGGGTGCGCTCGGCCTCCAGCCGGGCGCCGGTCACCGTCTGCTCGGCCTCCTGCTTGGCGGCCGACAGGACGCTGTCGGCCTCCTTCTTGGCCGAGGCGAGCACGTGGTCGGCCTTCTCCTGCGCCTGCGCCAGGTTCTTGTCGGCGTGCGCGCGGGCCTCGTCGACGATCCGCCGGGACTCCCGCTCGGCGTCCTCGCGGATCTCGGCGCCCCTGGCCTCGGCCTCGGCGACCTTGTCCTGGGCCTCGTCCTCGGCGAGGTTGATGATCTGCCGCAGCCGGTCGCTCAGGTCGTCGCCGGTCGGCTTGCGCGCCTCCCGGACCTCGGCCATCTCGCGGCGGATGCGCTCGGCGTCGTCCTGGGCCCGGGCGAGGCGGGCCTCCAGCTCGCGGTGCTTCTGCTGGGCCCGGGCGATGTAATCGTCGACCTGGCGGCGGTTGTAGCCGCGCATGACGATCTCGAACGACTCTTCTTGGAGGAGGTTCGGCAGGATTTCGGCTTCGTTGCTCATGATGCCTTGGGGGGTCGTTGGCGGGGGTGATCACCCCGTCAGGTGTCGGTTGAGATCCTCACCCGCCTGTGAGCGGGACCACATAAGAAACGTCAGGACGACTCTTGTCCGGTCCACACCATTCGCGCAACCGGAACGCCCTTCTCGCTGCCGTTTCTTAACCTGGGTAGGCCGGACAAACTATCTAATCTGCGGGAAATTCGCGTCAACCTCGGCCCGTGTCGCACCGACCGGATGCGGTCCGCCCGCCCCCGTCCGGCGGCCGTCCCGGACGGGTTCTAGCATCGGCGGGATGAGCTACGTGGGTGCGTTGGGTGAGGACCGTCCGAAAATCCACGCCGAGGCGTGGGTCGCGCCGGGCGCGGTCGTGGTCGGCCGGGTGACGCTGGGCCGGGGATCGAGCGTCTGGTACGGCTCGGTGCTGCGCGGCGAGGACGAGGAGATCGTCGTCGGCGAGGAGTGCAACATCCAGGACCTGAGCTGCCTGCACTGCGACCCCGGCGTGCCCGCCGTCCTGGAGGACCGCGTCAGTCTCGGCCACAAGGCGATGGTGCACGGCGCCCACGTGGAGGCGGGCTCGCTCATCGGCATCGGCGCGATCGTCCTGAACGGCGCGCGGATCGGCGCGGGCACGCTGATCGCGGCGGGCGCGCTGGTGCCGCCCGGCAAGAAGATCCCGTCCGGCGTGCTCGTCGCCGGGACGCCCGGCAAGATCGTCCGGGAGCTCACCGACGACGACCGCCTCGTGCTGGAGCACACGCCGTCCGTGTACCGGGAGAAGGCGCGGCGCCACCGCGACGCCTCCTGGGATTGATGCGGCTGGGGCTGACCGGGTGCTCGTCGCGCCCGCGCGCCGCCGGGTTCGGCCGCTTCCGGGCGGGTTTCTTTGATGCCCGCCTGACCTGGGCGGACGGCGTCCAAGCGGAGGTGAGGGCGACCCGGGGCCCCTTCTGCTGACTAGCATGGCGAGCGTGGTGTGGGGACCGGGCTATGGCAGTGCTCCGCCGCCCAGCCCCCGGATGGGTCAGGATCCGTTCGCGGAGGCTGAGCGCGACACGAGGGCGATGGTGGCCGCCGCGTGGTGGCCGTCGGCGCCGCCGCAGCAGCGCCAGCACGCCATCGGCGGCCGGATGCTCGTCCTGCCCGACGGCACGTGGTGGCTGTTCGGGGCGTGGGCCCGCTGGTACCGGCTGCACCCGTCCGACGGCCAGTGGTACCTGTGCCCGCCGCCGCGCACGCCCGCCGTCCGGATGGCCGCCCGGCCCGCGCAGGCGTCCGGGCAGGTCCCGGTGCTGCCGCCGCACGTGGTCCCCGCGGGTCCCGACTTCTCCTTCGATCCGCCCGCCGGGCTGCCGTTCGTCGGCCACGGGTTCGACACCGAGCTGACCGCGCGGGTCCGCGCGACCGTGGAGTCCGCCGCCGCGCTCCCGGCCCCCGAGTACCCGCACTGGTGGTCGCAGTTCACGCGGGAGACGCCGTCCACCGTCGCGGTCGCGTGGGGCGTGATGCTGTGGTGCGCGTCCGCGCCCGTGTTCGACGCGCGGCTGGACGCGCAGATGCTCGACCTGTGGAAGCCGTACCGCGCCAAGCCCCTCCCGGACGTGGACGGCCCGCGCTGGCTGACCCCGCCCGCCCTGGAGACGCTCGTCGGGCTCTACTCGGAGCGGCTGCGGGCCAGCCGGGTGGACGCCGCGGTGGTCGTGCTCCGGACGATGTGGGCCGTCGCCAGCGCGCTCCGCGACGACGTCCGGTTCCAGATCCGGGCGGACGCGCTGCTCGCCATCCTCGGGAGCACGCTCAGCAACCCGACCGTCGACTACGGGGCGCTGCCCTACGGCGATCAGGCGCTCGTGCAGCAGTGGCTGACGCGCTGCCCGCCCAACCTGGTCCCCGCGCTGCGGAACGAGAGCTCGCCCGGGGACAACTTCCGGCACGCCTTCTACACGCTCAGCGAGTCGATCGCCGAGCTGTCCGGTGATCCGTCCGATCCCGCCTACATCGAGCCGCGCCTGGTGGCCGCCGCGCTGCTCGCCGCGGACCTGGACGTCGTCCGCAAGGACGTGGCGGGCTCCATCGTCCCCTGGCTCGATCCCGAGATCCGCTACACGGTGCAGGCGGTGTCCGAGCAGAAGGGGCATCCGCTGCGCCGGCTGTGGCCGGTGGACATGCGGCTGCCGGAGCCGCTCCGGACGGCCGCCGGATCGGGGCCGGGCGCCGAGTCGCTGCTCGCCGCGATGTACGAGGTCGATCTGGCCTGGTGCCGGCTCGGCGGCATGCCCGCCCGGCCGCGCGGCTTCCCGGTCCCCACCGCGATCATCGCGGAGATCATCGGCCGCAACCGCGCCCGCGCCACCGCCGCCTCGCCGACGCAGGCGCCGTTCGGCGTCCCGGCGCCCGCGCAGCCGTCGCCGTTCGGGATGCAGGGGCAGGCGGGCATGCAGAGCCAGCCCGGTCTCCGGCCCGGCTCGCCGCCGCAGCCGCAGGGCATGCCCGCGCCGCCGGACCGGCCGTTCGTCCAGCCGCCCGCGCAGCCCGGCTGGGAGAACGCGCCCGGACCGGCCGGCCAGGTGCCCGGCGAGGCGCCGTACGCCGCGCAGCAGGCCGGTCTCGCGCCGCCGGACCCGTCGTCCGCGGAGGACGACAGGGACGGGGCGAGCGCCGCACCGCCCTACACGGAGCTGGGCTTCCAGCGTCCCGGCGCCGCGCCCCCGAGCGCCGGGCCCCCGAACGCCGGGCCGTCGAATGCCGTACCGCCCGGGCCTATGGCTCCGCCGGTGCCCGGGCCGCCGCAGCCCGACCCGGCCGCCGCGGGCTTCGGCATGCCCGGCGCGCAGGGGCCGTCCCCCTACGGGACGCCTGATCAGAGCCCGTCTCCCTACGGCGCGCCCGAGCAGCCGCAGCCGTCCTACGCGGCCCACGAGCAGTCCCCGTACGTCCCGCCGGAGCACGACGAGCAGCACGACGAGAAGCAGGACGAGCATTTCGCGCCGCCCTACACCCAGCTCGGCTACCAGCGGCCGGGCGCCGGGCCGCCCGCGCAGGGGCTGCCGCCGGGCGCGAACGTCCCGCCGGCGCCCATCCAGCCC
>NZ_CAACUY010000451.1 GCF_900659615.1 Actinomadura fibrosa
CGGCGCCCCCGTCGCCGGGACGGGCTGGCCCGCCTGGGCCGCGATCGGCCTCGCCGCCGCGCTCGGCGGCTGGATCGCCGGCGTCCCCGGCCTCGCCGTCACCACCGCCGTCGCCGTCGTGTGCGGCTGGGCGCGCACCCGCCGCTCGGCCGTCCCGCGCGCCGTGACCTCGCCCTGGACGATCGCCCTCACGATGATCGCCGGGACGGCCTGCCTCGCCGTCGGCAACCGGTGGAACCTGCTGGACAACCCGGCCGCCCCGTCCGGCGCGCTCGGCGACGTCGCGCCGCAGCTCCTCGGCCTCGCCGTCGTCGGGCGGATCGCGGTCGAGCTGTGGCGGCCCCGGCCGCGCGGCGCCGGAGGCGGCGGCCGGATCGAGATCAGCTGGGCCGCGCCCGGCTCCGGCCCGGAGAATCCGGGCGGGTCTGGTCAGGACGGTCCAGAGGGCCCGCGTCCAGGAGGTCCCGGGCCGGGCGGCCCCGGTCCGGGCGGCCGGGGTCCGGGCGGCCCCGGTCCGGGCGGGGACGGCCGCGACGGCGGCGGGTCAGCCGCTGCACCGGCCACTCCACCAGGTAGTAGCTCAGCGTCGCCGCTGCGATGGACGCCGCGGCCATCAGCGGAAGATCCGTCAGGACCTCCCCCCGGAACGCCCGGTCCGTCGCCTCGTACCAGCCGACGATGATCAGCATCTGCCAGAGGAACAGGCCGTAGGAGATCCGGCCGAGGAACCGCATCACCGGGTTGCCGAGGATCGCGCCGAGCGCCGGATGCCCCGCCGGGGCCAGCGCCACCGGCGCGACCAGGGCCGCCGCGCACAGGCCGTTCAGCACGAGGTCGAACACCGACGTCCAGAACGCGTCCGGCGTCTGGAGCGTGATCGGGCCCGTCACCGGCGTGGACGCGACGACGTACAGCATCGCGGCGGCCGTCCAGCACGCCGCCCACGAGTCCGCGACGGCCCGGCACAGCGCCGCCACCGGGCGCCGCCCGTCCAGTCGCGCCCACACCGTGACGACCGCGAGCGCCATTCCGATCGCGAACCAGCAGAAGAACCGCGGTAGCCACAGCCCCATCTGCGGGTGCCGGTGCCCCGGGAGGAACATCACCGCCGTGTAGGGCAGCGACAGCGCGGCGTACGCCCCGATGCCGTACAGCAGCCGCCGCGCCCGGACGCCGACGTCGTCCGCCGGGGCGCGGCGCGCGTACCAGCCGAGGACGGCCGCGGTGAGCGGCAGCGCGAGGTACCAGGAGACCTCCACCACCAGGCTCCACGCCTGGCCGAGCTCCGGCGGCCCGAGCCCCAGCTTCCACCACGGGTCCGACAGGTAGGTCTGCGTGAGCGTGAGGAGCGAGCCCCACGTGACCGGGTCGCCGATGTGCCCGCGCCCGGCGGTCAGCATGAAGCAGACGATGACCGCCCAGTAGGCCGGAAGGATGCGCAGCGCCCGCTTGCGGAAGTACTCGCGCGCCTTGGGCGCCTTCCGCCCGTCGAGGACGGCCGCGGCCCACGGCCGGTACAGCAGCAGCCCGGACAGCGTGAAGAAGATCGGCACCCCGACCTGGCCGCCGTTGTACAGCCACCCGGCGCCCGTCGTCCCGCTGACCGCGCCCGCCGTGCTCGCCACGTGGTACACGAGGACCGCGAGCGCCGCCACCGCCCGGAGCCCGTCCAGCGTGTCCTGGTGGCCCGAGATCGGCGGCGGCGTCGGCGGCGCGGGCCTCACGTCCGGCCGGCCTTCTTGCGCAGGACGAGCACCAGGTTCCACGTCGCGATCTCCCGGATCACCGGGACGCGGACGACGCCCTCCGCCCAGCGCGGGTGGTAGCGCGGCACGGCGTCGAGGAGCCGCACGTCGTCGCGGCTCCGGGCCCAGTCGAGCGCCGCCGACACCGAGACCGGGTGGAGGCTGTGCCCGAACCGGTTCTTCGGCGGACGGCCCGTCCGCCGCTCGTACCGCCGCGCGGCGAGGTCGCCGCCGAGGTAGTGCCACGGGGACGTCTCGTGCCCGCCCCACGGCGACAGCCAGTTCGTGAACGACAGGAACACGGTCCCGCCGGGACGGGTCACGCGGACCATCTCCCCGGCCATCCGCCACGGGTCCGGGACGTGCTCCAGCACGTTCGAGGAGAAGCAGACGTCGGCGGAACCGGTCCTGAACGGCAGCGCGAGGGCGTCCGCGACCAGGGTGTTGGGCCCCGGCTCCCCGTGCGCGGTCAGCTCCCCGAGGGCGTGGTCGAGGCCCGCGCAGCGCGCCCCGGCCGCCGCCAGCGCCCGCGCGAAGTGCCCGGCACCGGTCCCCACGTCGATCACCGTCGCGCCCGCCAGCTCCGTGTAGGAGGCGAGCTGCGCCACGGTGTCGCGCGCCACGAGGGCGTAGAAGCCGTCCGGGTCGCTCTGCTCGCGGCGGAACGCGCTCAGCAGGCGCACCGACCGGGCGAGCGTCGCGCGGTGGCCGTCCGGCGCGCGTCCGGCGGGTCTGGGGGGCGCCGAGGCCATGGGCACCTCGTGGGGGTTCGGGGGTATGCGTGTGCATCCGTGATGTACGCGGGAGCTTACCTGCCGGTACCGGGCGGAAGGACGCCATCGGGAGCGTCCGGCCGGGGGACCCGCTCACGTGCCCGGCGCCCGTCCGTTGGGGAGTAAGGAGGGCGTTATTGGACGGGCGGTTTGGCAGGTACTGTAGGGTAACTCGGCGACGCTGGGCGTGGCCCCTCGGCCGTGCGGCGACAGCAGCCCCCGGAGGTGTTCATGCGGCGACCGGTCGGCCTGGTCCTGATCGGCCTGGGCGCGTTCTTCCTCTCGCTCGCGCCCCTCGTCCGGTTCTACGTGGCCGACCAGGTGGTCCAGGCACCGCTCAACCGCTACCAGTTCACCCGGCTGGAGGCGACGAACGCCGCCTACTTCGACACCGCGACGCTCAAGCTCAAGACGGGCGTCACCCTGGAGGCCAACAGCACCGTCCGCGGCGACGTGCGGGCCAACGAGGGCAACGACAAGATCGCCGTCTGGGACTCGACGATCAACATCTTCGACAAGGCGAACCCCGACAAGCCCATCCAGATCCAGGGCTACCGGATCGCGTTCGACCGGCGGACGGGCGAGCTGGTCAACTGCTGCGGCACGAACGTCGACGGCGACAACACCGTCCGGATGTCGGGCTACGGCCTGCTGTTCCCGCTCGCCAACGTGCGCAAGCGCGACTACCCGTTCTTCGACATGACGACGAAGCAGCCGGCGCCGATGCACTTCAACGGCGTCGAGAAGGTCCACGGCGTCACGGCCTACCGCTTCACCCAGGTCATCCCGCTGACCAAGACCGCCGCGCTCGACACCAAGATGCCCGCCAAGCTCCTCGGCCTGCCCGAGGGCACCAAGGACCAGAAGGTCGACCGCTACACCGAGGCCTACAACACCGTCTGGGCCGACCCGCGCACCGGCATCCCGGTGAAGCACCGCGAGAACATCCGCAGCACCGTCCAGACCCCCGACGGCAAGGGCAAGATGGTCGTCGCGCAGGCCGACCTCGTCACCGTCGACCAGGACCAGAAGCAGCTGGCCGGCATGGCGGACAGCACCGCCTTCCAGATCGACGCCGTCCGCAGCTACATCCCGGCCGCCGCCGTCCTGCTCGGCCTCGGCATGCTGGTCATCGGCGGCTTCCTCGCCATCGCCCGGGTCGCCCCGCCCCCGCCGGAGACCCCGCGCCGCTCCGACGGCAAGTTCGGCGACGTCCGCCCCGCAGGCCCGGGCGGCCCGGCGGCGGCGTCCGCGACGGCCTCCTTCAGGGCGTCCGGCGAGTCGAGCGCCTCGTCGCCGACCTTCGCGCCGTTGAGCGCGAGGTACGGGGTGGCG
>NZ_CAACUY010000452.1 GCF_900659615.1 Actinomadura fibrosa
GCCCGGTGCGCCGGCTCGGCGCCGCGGCGCGCGCCCTCGGCGACGGCGAGCTCGGCACCCGCGTCCGCGTCCGGGGCCGCGACGAGCTGGCCGACCTGGCGCGCACCTTCAACCGCACGGCGGAGGCGCTGGAGCGCACGGTGACGGACCTGCGCGCGATGGAGGCGGCGTCCCGCCGGTTCGTGGCCGACGTGTCGCACGAGCTGCGCACCCCGCTGACGTCGATGGTCGCCATGACGGACGTGCTCGCCGACGAGGCGGGGGAGGACGGCGACGGCGACGCGGCCCGGCTCGTCGCCGGCGAGACCCGGCGGCTCGGCCGGCTCGTCGAGCACCTGATCGAGATCAGCCGCTTCGACGCCGGCGCCGCCGCGCTCGTCCTGGACGACGTCGAGGTGGCGGGCGCGGTCGCCGGGACGCTGGCCGCGCGCGGCTGGACGGGCGAGGTGGCGGTGCGCGGCCCGGCGGACCTGGTCGTCCGCGCGGACCCGCGCAGGCTCGACGTCATCGTCGCCAACCTCGCCGGGAACGCGCTGAAGCACGGCCGCCCGCCGGTCGAGCTGCGCTTCGCCGCGGAGGAGCGCGCGGGCGTCCCCGGGGTGACGCTCTCCGTCGCCGACCACGGCCCCGGTGTGCCCGGCGACCTGCTCGGCGCAGTCTTCGACCGCTTCGTCAAGGCGGAGGCGGCCCGTTCCCGCAGCGACGGCAGCGGCCTCGGCCTGTCGATCGCCAAGGAGAACGCGCTGCTGCACGGCGGCACCCTGGAGGCGGCCAACGGGCCGGACGGGGGAGCGGTGTTCACTCTCTGGCTCCCGCGGGACCCGGACACGGACGGAGGCGAGGGCCGATGAGGCGATGGGGCGGGCCGAACCGCGGGGGAGCGGCGGTCCTGGCGGCGGTCCTGGCGGCGGCGACCGCGGCGGGCGCGGCGGCGACGGCCGGTTGCGGGGTCCGGCCGACCGGGGTCCTGTCGGCGGGCGCCAAACCGGTCGCCTCCGGGACGGCGACCAGCGGCATCGTCTACCTGCTGTCGGAGGGCCGGATGCTGGTGCCCGCCGTGCGGCCGGGCCTGCCGGGGCATCCGTACCTGCCCCTCGCCCAGCTCCAGGTGCCGCCCACGATGAGCGAGCGGCGGCACGGCCTGACGACGGCGGTGCTCCCGCGTCCGCTGCTCAGGGCCTTCACCGCGACCGACGACCCGTCGCTGCTGATCGTCGGCATGGCGGACGAAGGGCCCCTGCCCGCGGGCTACCCGTCGCGCGCGGCGCTGGCGCAGATCGTGTGCACGGCGACCGCCATCAGCGGCATCGACGCCGTGGACGTCAGCAGGTTCCCCCAGACCGTCGCTCCACGCAGTCCGCTGTCCTGCGACGACTTCGACGACATGCGGTGAGCCGGACGCCGCCCGGGCGTCCGGCGTCCGGGCTCCGGCGGCCCGGGGTCAGCCTCGGGTGAGCCAGTCGGCGGTGACGTCGCCGAGCACGGACCGGACGGCCAGGATCGCGACGCCGAGCGTGAGGACGGGCGTGACGACCCACCGCTCGACCTTGCCGTCCGTCCGCGGGATCAGCGGGATCTCGACCCGCCACGGCAGCGGCCAGAAGACGGGGCAGCCCCGCGGCGTCAGGCAGTCGCCGGCGACGTGCGCGAGGCAGCCGAGCGTGACCGCGAACCCGACGAAGCTCATGTCGAGGTTGTGCATGAGCCACACGGCGATGCCGGCGAGCGCGCAGTCGGCCAGCGCCGACTGCGGCTCCTTGCCTTCGAAGTCGAACCCGACGCCGCGCAGCCCGAGGCCGACGATCATGAAGAGGCAGGCCCACCAGGCGTACACGTAGTGGGTGGCGAGCAGGTCCATCGCGTAGCCGATGCCGACGGCGAACAGGACCGAGTGGGTGGCCTCCCGGTGCCCGCCGGACAGCTTGCCGACCCACTTGCACATGACGCCGGTGATCGGGCCGAAGGTGTTGGCGATGCGGCCGTTGTGGTGGTCGATGTCGGGCAGGATCGCGGCGCCCGCGCAGACCACGGCGCCCGCGGCGACCTGCTCGGCCGACAGCGACACCGCGAAGTCGCCGATCAGCCGCTCCTGGGCGAGCAGCGGGACGGCGGCCAGCCATGCGAGCGCCCCGCTCATGGCGTGCGTCTTGCCCATCATGTGCCGAATCCCCCGCCTTCCGCCCGCACCGCCGGTGGGGCCCGTTCCACCGGTTCGGCCGGACTCTAACCCGCTACTGATCGTTTTCGACGACGACGCGCCGATGCGGGTGCTACGTCCGTTTGATGTGGGACGGCCCGGGAAGGTTCCGCGACGGCGGGCGCGGCGTCCGGGAGCGGCGGGCCACGGGCGACCGGCTACGGGCGAACCGGCTACGGGCGGCGGGGCGTCAGGACGGCGTGAGGGCGGCGTCGTGGCGGTCGCGGGCGGAGACCACGGCCTCGACGTTCTCCTCGGCCCACTCGGCGATGGCCTCGATCGGGCGCTGGAGGGAGAGCCCCAGTGGGGTCAGCGCGTACTCGACGCGCGGCGGGACCTCGGCGTACACCCGGCGCGTCAGCAGGCCGTCGCGCTCCATCGCCCGCAGGGTCTGGGTGAGGACCTTCGGGGTGACCCCGCCGATCAGCTCGCGCAGCCGGCTGAACCGCAGCGGGCCGCCGGACAGGCTCAGCACGACGAGCACCGACCACTTGTCGCCGATGCGGTCGAGGATCAGCCGGGTCGGGCAGTTCGGATCGAAAGCGTCGCCCTTCATGGTTTCCAAAGGGTACCAATAGCACGTTGAAGTAACCAGTATCCGATGGATACTTTCGGCGGTGACGACGACGTTCGAGGAGGTCGACATGAGGATTCTGCTGTTCGGCGCGACCGGGATGGTCGGGCGGCGCGTGGCGGACGAGGCCCGCGGCCGCGGCCACGAGGTCACCGGCGTCACGCGCACCGGCAACGACGGCACCCGGAAGGGCGACGCCGGGAACGCCGACACCGTCGCCGAGCTGGCCGCGGGCCACGACGCGGTCGTGGTGGCGACCTCGCCGCCCCGGGACGGCTCGGAGACGCTCCAGCCGGTCCTGGACACGGGCCGCGCCGTCCTGGCCGGCCTCCGCAAGGCCGGCGTCCGGCGGCTGGTCGTGGTCGGCGGCGCGGGCAGCCTGGAGGTCGCGCCGGGCGTCCGGCTCGTGGACACGCCCGAGTTCCCCGAGCCCTACAAGCCCGAGGCCCTCGCGTACGCCTCGCTGCTGGACGTCATCCGGGCCGAGGCGGACGACCTCGACTGGACGTACGTCTCGCCCGCCGCGGTGATCGAGCCGGGCGAGCGCACGGGCACGTTCCGCCTGGGCGGCGACCAGCTGCTGACCGACGCGGACGGCACCAGCCGCATCAGCGCGGAGGACTTCGCGATCGCGCTGGTCGACGAGCTGGAGCGCGGCGACGCCGTCCGCCGCCGCATCACCGTGGCCTACTGACGGGCTAGCCGACCGGGATGAGGCGCCAGGCGTCCGCCTCGGTGCCGGGCTCGTAGCCGGAGTCGAGGCGCTTGGCGACGACGCCGGGCAGGCCCTGGTCGCGGGCGGCGTCGCGGACGGCGCCGCCCTCGCCGGGGTACCACGGCGCCGTCTGCCACATCGGGCCCGACAGCTCCAGCCCGTCGAGCCGCTCCCGCCGCTCCCGGTACGGCACGTCCAGCAGGGAGTGCCCGTCGAGGTGGACGACGTCGAAGAGCATGTAGGTCTCGCGGCCGTCGAGGACCGCGAGCTCGCCGTCCAGCACGGCCGGGCGGGCGCCGAGCCGAGCGCCGAGGCGCCCGCCCAGCCGCGCCGGACCGCGCGCCTCCCGGCCGCG
>NZ_CAACUY010000453.1 GCF_900659615.1 Actinomadura fibrosa
CCGCCCGACCGCAGCACCCGGACCTCCACTCCGGCGGCGGGCGGCAGCGGCAGCGGCGCGCCCGGCCGCGGCCGGTCGTCCACGACGATGATCTCGTGGGGTGCGGCGGCGGAGCCCCCGTTCAGCGAGGCCAGCAGCGCGTCCAGCAGGACCCTCAGGCTCTCCCGCCCGATCGTCGGGACGACGACGGTGTAGCTCATCGGGCGTGCACCCCCGCGTCCGGCCCAGCGTCCCGTTCCGCGTCCCGGCCCGCGCGCCGCACCACGTACGGGCCGATCGCGAGCAGGTCCACCGGCGCCGACCCGAAGCACTCCAGCGCGTCGCGCGGGTCGTCGACCATCGGACGGCCCGCGGTGTTCAGGCTCGTGTTGATGACGACCGGGACGCCGGTGCGGAGGCGGAACTCCTCCAGCAGCCGCGCCACCAGCGGCTCGTCCTCGGCGGCGACGGTCTGGATCCGCGCGGTGCCGTCCACGTGGACGACCGCGGGGATCCGCTCGCGCCACTCCGGCCGGACCCGGTGCACGAACAGCATGTACGGGCTCGGGATCGGCCCCTCGAAGATCTCCGGCGCGTGCTCCAGCGCGACCATCGGCGCGATCGGCCGGAACTGCTCGCGCCCCTTGACGTCGTTGAGCCGCTCGACGTTGCCGGCGTGGCCGGGATGCGCGAGCAGCGAGCGGTGCCCGAGCGCGCGCGGCCCGAACTCGGAGCGGCCCTGGAACCAGGCCACGACCTCGTTGCGGGCGAGGGACTCGGCGACCGTCGCGGCCAGGTCGTCCGGGCGCTCGTAGGGGATCCTCGCGGTGTCCAGGTACCGGGCGATCCCCGCGTCGTCCCACTGCCGGCCGAGGTCGGCGCCCGGCATCGCGGCGACCCGCTCGCCCGCGCCGCGCGCCAGGTGCAGCGCGGCGCCGAGCGCCGTGCCCGCGTCGCCCGCGGCGGGCTGGACCCAGATCTCCTCGTACGGCCCGGCGTCCGCGAGGCGCGAGTTCGCGACGCAGTTCAGCGCCACGCCGCCCGCCAGCATCAGCCGCCGGGACCCCGTCCGGCCGTGCAGCCAGCCGGCCAGGTCCAGCAGCACCTCCTCCAGGCGCGCCTGGACGCTCGCGGCGAGGTCGGCGTGGTCGCGGGTCCACTCGCCGTCCGGCTGGCGGGCCTTGGCGAGCGCCCCCCAGTCGATCGGCGCGACCGCGAAACCGCCGTCGCCGGTGGCGCCGACGTGCTCGCGCAGCTCGTCCAGGAAGCGCGGCTCCCCGTAGGACGCGAGGGCCATGACCTTGTACTCGTCGCTGGAGCGCAGGAACCCGAGGTGCTCGGTGAGGTCCTCGTACATCAGCCCGAGGGAGTGCGGGAGCCGCTGCGCGTGCAGCGTGCTCAGCTCGCCGTTCCGGTACGTCCCGGACAGGTGCGAGTGCGACTCGCCGCGGCCGTCGAGGACGAGCACGTCCCCGTCGCCCGGGCCCGGCGCCGCGAGCCCCGCGGACGCGGCGTGCGCGACGTGGTGCGGCACGTACCGGACGATGCCGGGGTCCAGCCCGGGGAGCGCGGTCGAGAGGAAGGCGGGGGCGCGCTGCGCGTACAGGGTCCGCAGCCTCTCCCACTGGGCGTCGTGCCCGTCGAGGCCCGGCTCGACCAGGCCGGGGTCGTAGGAGTAGGCGACGGCGTCCAGGTCGCCGGGCTCCAGCCCGGCCTCGTCCAGGCACCACCGGGCGGCCTTCTCCGGCAGCTCCCAGGCGGAGAAGGCGACCGGGCGCTTGCCGTGCTTGCGGCGGCTGAAGCGCTCCTCCTCGGCGGCGGCCACGATGTGGCCGTCCACCACCAGTGCGGCGGATGGATCGTGGAAAATCGCATTGATTCCGAGCACGCGCATAAGAGCCCCGTTTCGGCGCAGCGTGGGATGAAGGGGCGATGCCGTCGTCTTGGACATCGAGCCCGAGGGGAGCAGAGAAGTAAATCCCCTATAGGTGATTCGGCATTGCCCGGAAAGGCCGACCTAAACACGTGCGCCGGAAAAGTCGCAGGTAAACGATGTCGTGCCAGGTGGGCGGCCACTCGGAGGGGGCGGCCGGGACGGGCGGTACATGAGGGGGCGGACGGCGGGTACGAGCCGCGCATGTCCTTCACCGTGGTCGTGATCACGCGTGACCGCCGCCGCTCGCTGCTGGCGACGCTGGAGCGGCTGCGCGCCCTGCCGGGCGGCCCGCCGGTCATCGTCGTCGACAACGCGTCGGCGGACGGCACCGCCGCGGCCGTGGCGGCCGGCTTCCCGGAGTTCCGGCTCGTCCGGTCGCCGCGCAACCTCGGCGCCGTGGCGCGCAACCTCGCGATCGACCACGTCCGCACCCCGTACGCGGCGTTCTGCGACGACGACACCTGGTGGGACCCGGACGCCCCGTCCCGCGCGGCCGCCCTGCTGGACGCGCACCCGCGGCTCGCGGTCGTGACGGGCCGCATCCTCGTCGAGCCCGGCGCCCGCGAGGACCCGATCGTGCCGGAGCTGCGCGACTCGCCCGTCCCCGGGCCGGCGTGGCTGCCCGGTCCCGCGCTCGGGTCGTTCCTCGCCGGGGCCTCCATGGTGCGGGTCGAGGCGTTCCGCGCCGCCGGCGGCTTCTCGCCGCGGCTGTGGCTCGGCGGCGAGGAGGAGCTCCTGGCCGCGGACCTCATGGCCCTCGGCTGGCACCTGTGCTACGCCGAGGACGTCGTGATCCACCACCAGCCGTCGCCGCTGCGCGAGGCCCATCTGAGGCGCCGCCACGGCATCCGCAACACCCTCTGGTTCACGTGGCTGCGGCGTCCGGTGCCGGTGGCGGTCCGGCGCACGTCCGGGCTGCTGCGGACGCTGCCCCGCGACCGGGTCACCGCGGGCGCGCTGGCCGAGGCCGCCGCCGGGCTGCCGTGGGTCGTCCGGGAGCGCCGCCGCCTGCCCCCGGACGTCGAGGCGCGGCTCCGCACCCTGGAGGCGTCCCAGCGCGACTCCAAGGCCCGCCGCTACGTGAGCTGACCCACCCGTCCTTTCCCGAGCGAGGGAGCCGCGCCATGTCCGACACGCCGAGACCCGATGCCCCGCCGCCCGAGGGACCGGCGCCCGCCGCGCCGACGCCGGGCGTCACGGTCGTGGTCGCGACCCGCGACCGGGCCGAGGAGCTGCGCGGCAGCCTCCGCAAGCACGAGGCGCCCGTCATCGTGGTGGACAACGCCTCCGGCGACGCCACACCGGACGTCGCGGCGGAGGCGGGCGCCCGCGTGCTGCGCCTGCCGGACAACCGCGGAGCCGCCGCCCGCAACACGGGCGCCGAGCACGCGGACACCCCGTACATCGCGTTCGCCGACGACGACTCCTGGTGGGCTCCCGGCGCTCTCCGGCGGGCCGTGGAGATCCTCGACGCCCACCCGAGGACGGCGCTGCTCGCCGCCCGGGTGCTCGTCGGGCCGGAGGAGCGGACGGAGGCGGTCTCCGAGGAGATGGCGTGCGCCCCGCTCGGCCGTCCCGCCGACCTTCCCGGGCCCGCCGTGCTCGGGTTCCTCGCCTGCTCGGCGATCGTCCGCAGGGACGCCTTCCTCGCCGCCGGCGGCTTCTCCGACGTGCTGCACTTCGCCGGCGAGGAGGAGCTGCTGGCGCTCGACCTCGCCGCCGCCGGATGGGGGCTGGCCTACGTGCCGGAGCTGGTCGTCCACCACCATCCGTCGCGGTCCGGGCGCGACCCCTCGGCGCGGCGGCGCCGCGAGGCGCGCAACCGGCTGCTGACCGCCTGGCTGCGGCGGCCGCTCCCGGCGGTCGCGCGGACCGCCGCGTCCCTCCTCGCCACGCCGGACG
>NZ_CAACUY010000454.1 GCF_900659615.1 Actinomadura fibrosa
CCGCCTCCGGCTCCAGCGCGCGGCGCCGCGCGTCCCGCCGGACCGCGTCCAGCGCCTTGTGCCGCGCCACGCCGATCAGCCAGGCGCGCGGATCGTCCGGCACGCCCTGCCGCGGCCACTGCGCGATCGCGGCGAGGACGGCGTCCTGCACCGCGTCCTCGGCGGTGGCGAGGTCACCCGCCAGGCGGGTCACCGCCGCCACCGCCGGCCACCAGTGCGCGCGGAAGTCCGCGGCGGTCAGGACGCCGGGGACACGGGCATGACCGGGCGCACCTCGACCCAGCCGGTCGCCGCCGCGGGGATCGTCGCCGCCCACCTCAGCGCCTCGTCGAGGTCGTCGCACTCCAGCAGCGTGTAGCCACCGACCTGCTCCTTGATCTCCGCGGCCGGTCCGTCGGTCACGATCGTACGGCCGTCCCGGACGCGGACGGTCGTCGACGACGCGGGCGGCCGCAGCGGCGCGCAGTCGAGCAGCACCCCGGCGGCGGCCATCGCCGCGTTCGCCTTCCCGTACGCGGCGACGGCCTCGGCGTACGCGGGGCTGCTCGTGTCCGTCACGGGGCCGTCGGGCGCGTGCAGCAGCAGCAGGTACTTCATCGTCCAACCTCCGGTCGCGGGCCGGTGACCGCCACCGGCCGTCATCTGTAGTCGATCGGCACGCCCCCGCGAGGACACTTCCCCAGGATGACTTTCCCGGGCGAACGGCGGGCGGGGCCTGCTGACACAATCGTGACCATGACTTATGTGGCGGCCAGTGACAGGTACGAGCGGACTCCCTACCGGCGGTGCGGGCGCAGCGGGCTCAAGCTCCCGGAGATCTCGCTGGGGCTGTGGCACAACTTCGGCGACGACCGCCCGCTGGACGTCCAGCGGGCGATCCTGCGGCGCGCGTTCGACCTGGGCGTCACCCACTTCGACCTCGCCAACAACTACGGCCCGCCCTACGGCTCCGCCGAGATCAACTTCGGCCGGATCTTCCGCGAGGACTTCCGGCCGTACCGGGACGAGATCGTCCTGTCGACGAAGGCGGGCTACGACATGTGGCCCGGCCCCTACGGCGAGTGGGGCTCGCGCAAGTACCTGCTCGCGAGCCTCGACCAGTCGCTGCGGCGGATGGGCGTCGAGTACGTCGACATCTTCTACAGCCACCGGTTCGACCCCGAGACGCCGCTGGAGGAGACGATGGGGGCGCTCGACCGGGCCGTGCGGTCCGGCAAGGCCCTCTACGCCGGGATCTCGTCCTACTCGCCGGAGCGCACGGCGCAGGCGGCCGCGATCCTGCGGGACCTGGGCACGCCGCTGCTGATCCACCAGCCGTCCTACTCCATGCTGAACCGGTGGATCGAGGGCGGGCTGCTCGACACGCTGGAGCGCGAGGGCGCCGGCTGCATCGCCTTCTCGCCGCTGGCGCAGGGGATGCTCACCGACAAGTACCTCGGCGGCATCCCCGAGGGGTCGCGGGCCAGCAAGGGCACCTCGCTCTCGACGAGCCTGCTCACCGACGAGAACCTCCGGCACGTCCGGACGCTGAACGGCGTCGCGAAGGAGCGCGGCCAGTCGCTCGCCCAGCTCGCGCTGCTGTGGACCCTCCGCGACCCGCGGGTCACCTCGGCGCTGATCGGCGCGAGCAGCGTCGCGCAGCTGGAGGAGAACCTCGCCGCGCTCGACGGCCCGGAGCTCACCGCCGACGAGCTGGCCGTGATCGACCGCGACGCGGTCGAGGCGGGCATCAACATCTGGGCCCCGTCCAGCGCCGGCTGATCTCCGGTCTTTTCCCTGGTCAGGTGGCGCTTCGTCGCCTCCTGGCCGGGAACGAGGCCCGCATGGACGACATGAGACCGCCGGCCGGCCCGGACCGCCACCGGCAGCCGCCCGGGACCGAGCCGCTGACCGCCCGGAGCCCGCTGCGGCTGCGCGCGATCCTGTCGGCGGTCGCGCTGGTCGCGGCCGTGGCCGCCGGGATCGCCTTCGCCGTGGCGGCGGCGCGCGGCGGAGGCGCCGGCCCGTGGGCCGCAGCCGCGGTGTGCGCCCTGGTCGCGGTGATCGCCGCCGCCGACCTCGCCGTGATCGCGCGCCGCCACCGCGCCTGACCGCGGCGCGCGCGGGCCGTGCCGGTCGGCGTGTCGGCACAGGACCCCAGGGCCCGTTCCAGGGCGGCTCAGTGGGTGTGGTCCGGGACGGCCGCGCCCGGGTCCTCCATCAGCCGGGCGATCCGCTCGCGGCTCTCGTCGTCGGTCGGCGTGTAGACGATGAGGCGGGTGCCGGGTGACGCGGTGATGTCCATGTGGGTGGTGCGGGTCCGGATGAGGCCGACGGCGGCGTGCCGGAACACCTTGGTCCGCGGGCCCGGGAGCGCGACCTCGTGCTCCGCCCACAGCCGCGTGAACAGGGGGCTCGCGGCGTGCAGCCGCCTGAGCATGTCCTTCCACGCCGGCTCGTTCATGTGGCGGCTGTAGCGGTGCCGGAACACCGCCACGTGCATCGGCGCCTCCTCGGCCAGGTTCTCGATCGGGTTGCAGCACGGCGGCAGCGTGAGCGCCATCCACATCGAGTTCCGCTCGCACGGGGCGGCGTTCACCAGGTGCGGGAAGATCGCCGCGTAGGCGGCGTTCCAGGCCAGCACGTCGCAGCGGTCGTTGGTCACCGACGCGGGCGTCGGGTCGAGCGCGTCGAGGATGCTCTGGAGGTCCTCGGGCAGGCCGGCGGCCTCGCCGGACGCCGGCTCCGGCACCTCGGCGAGCAGGTACAGGTGCTCGCGCTCGGCGCCGTCGAGCCGCAGCGTGCGGGCCACCGCGTCCAGGACCTGGGTGCTCGCGTTGATCGGACGGCCCTGCTCCAGCCAGGTGTACCAGGTGACGCCGACCCCGGCGAGCTGGGCGACCTCCTCGCGGCGCAGGCCCGGGGTGCGGCGCCGGGGGCCCGGCGGCATGCCGACGTCGTCCGGGGTGATCCGCTCGCGGCGGCTGCGCAGGAACGCCGCCAGCTCGGTCCTGCGGCGCCCCGCGCCCCGTCCGCCCGCCTCCCTGGGCGGTGCGCTCGTCATCGTCACGTCCCCCAGCCTGCCGCTTCGGACCGGAACGATCCAGGTGCTGTCAGTACCAGTATCACCGGGCTCTCGTTACCGGTACCCGACGGCGATCAGGCTCGTGGGCATGACGCAGACGACCGACATGCCGCGCGGGACCGTCCCGGAGCGGGACACGCGCGGCGGGCCGGGCGGGCTCGTGCTCGCCCTCATCCTCCTCGGCCAGTTCATGGCCATCCTCGACGTCAACATCGTGAACGTGGCGCTGCCGACGATGCGCGCCGACCTCCACGCCTCTGGCGCGGGGCTGCAGCTCGTGGTGGCGGGGTACGTCATCTCCTACGCCGTCCTGCTCGTCACCGGCGCGCGGCTCGGCGACCTCGCCGGGCACCGCCGGATGTACCACCTCGGGCTCGCCGCGTTCACCGTGACGTCGCTGGCGTGCGGGCTGGCGCCGTCCACCTGGCCGCTCGTGGCGTTCCGGTTCCTCCAGGGCGCCGGGGCCGCGCTGATGACGCCGCAGGTCATGTCGATGATCCAGCGGGGCTTCACCGGGCCGGCGCGGGCGCGGGCGCTCGGCTACTACGCGGCCGTCATCGCGGGCGGCGTGGTCGTGGGGCAGGTCGCGGGCGGCCTGCTGGTCAGCGCGGACCTGTTCGGCGCCGGGTGGCGGACGGTCTTCCTCGTCAACGTGCCGATCGGCGCCGCGCTGCTGCTCGCCGGGCCGCGGGCGCTGCCGCGCGACGCGGCGGCGGGCGGCGGG
>NZ_CAACUY010000455.1 GCF_900659615.1 Actinomadura fibrosa
GGCGGCGTCCGGACGGCGCGCGGTGCCCCCGCGAGACCACCAACTACGCTGAGCTGTGAAGCGTTACTGGAAGTGATGGCCTGCGTCCGGATCCGGGGGGGACGGCTGTGCGGCTGGAGGAGGCGGCGGAGAAGCGGCGGGAGCGGCTCCACCACGGGTGGTCCCGCCTGTTCATGTCGGTGCGGGGCCGCGCGACCGTCCTCACCGTGGCGGTCTCGGCGGTGATGCTGGTCCTCGCGCTGAGCCTCGGCACGCTGCTCGCCCGCGACTGGGCCGAGAACACCGTGGCGGAGAACACGGAGCGGACCGCCGAGCGCGTCGTCGTCGACCTCGTCGAGGAGCGGAACGGCGGCGCGCTCGTCCCGGCGGACGGCGAGGCGCCCATGGTCCAGGTCGTGAGCCGGGACGGCCGGCGGGTCCTCGCCGCCAGCGAGGCGATCGACGGCGAGCCCCCGCTCATCGGCGTCGCCAGGCTCGGCCGGTCCATCCTCATCGACGGCGAGGTCTGCCCCCGCTCCCTGGACGACTGCGTCTGGGTGTTCGGGCTGCGCATGCGGACCTCCCCGTACGGGGACGGCGTCTTCGTCCTCGCCGGCTCGCCGATGCCGACCCTCGCGAACGCGTGGCTGCTGCCGCTGGCGATGGCGCTGCTGCTCGTGGCGCTGCTCGCGCTGATCGGCTGGTGGACGTGGCACACGGTGGGGCGGGCGCTGGAGCCGGTCGACCGCATCAGCGACGAGCTCGCCGACATCACCGAGCGGGGCCTCGGCCGCCGGGTGCCGAACCCGCACACCCACGGCGAGATCCAGCGGCTCGCCGAGACCGTCAACGCCACGCTGGAGCGGCTGGAGGACGCGCGGAGCCGGGAGCGCCGGTTCATCTCCGACGCCTCGCACGACCTGCGGAACCCGATCGCCGGGCTGCACACCCGGCTGGAGGTCGCGCTCGACGAGCCCGGCGACGAGCACTGGCGGCCGATGGTGCGCTCGGCGCTGCGCGACACCGAGCGGCTGAACGACGTCGTCGTCGACCTGCTGGAGCTGTCCCGGCTCGACTCGCGCGCGCCGCTGCCCGTCCAGGAGGTGGACCTCGCGGACCTCGCCCGCCGCGAGGTCGACCGCCGTCCGGACCCCGAGCGGATCACGACCCGGCTGGAGCCGGGCGTGGTCGTGCGCGCGAACCCGGTGCGGATGAGCCGGGTGCTCGGCAACCTGCTGAGCAACGCCGAGCGGCACGCGGAGTCGCGCATCGAGGTGACCGTCGCGCGGGACGGGGAGCGGGCGCGCCTGGAGGTCGCCGACGACGGCGCGGGCGTCCCGCCGGAGTCGCGCGAGCGGGTCTTCGAGCGCTTCGCCCGGCTCTCGGAGTCCCGGCGCCGCGACCCGCAGGGCACGGGCCTCGGCCTGCCCATCGCCCGCGAGATCGCCGAGATCTACGGCGGGACCCTGCGCCTCGCCGACACCCCAGGCGGCGCCCGCTTCGTCATGTCGCTCCCCCTGGCCGAAACCGTCGACGACCGCGGCGGGTCAGCCGAGGGCCTGGGCGAGTAGGGCGGTCAGCTCGCCTGTGATGGAGGAGGCGCCCATGCCCGACGGGGTGTCGGTGACGTAGCCGAACGCGACGCCGAGGTCCGGGTCGGCGTAGGCCTGCGCGCCCGCCGCGCCGTCGTGCCCGAAGGAGGCCGGGCCCGCGAAGCGCGCCGGGCGCTGGAACACCGTCGCGAAGCTCGTGGGGAACGGCAGCACCAGGTCGTCGCCCGCCGCCTGCACCTCGGTGACGGCCTTGAGCGTCGCCGCGCCGACCAGCGGCGCGTCCGCGCCGGGCAGCACGGCCGCGTACATGGCGGCGAGACCGCGGGCGCTGCCGAACCCGCCGATCGACGGCACCCCCGCCGCGCGGAACGCCCGCATGCCCAGCAGGTCGTCGGCCGGCTCACCCTCGGCCGCGACCGGCGGCCCGCCGCTCCGGCCGGGCTCCATCGCGCGCACGAAGAACGGCGGCAGCCCCTGCCCGCCGGGCATCCTGCCGGGCGCGACGGGCCTGACCGGCAGCAGCCGCCGCTCATCCGGCTCGGGCAGCCCGATGTGGACGTCGATCCCGCGCGGCTCCGCGATCTCCCGGCGGAAGAACGCGCCGAGCGGCGTGCCGGTGACGCGCCGGACGAGCTCGTCCAGCAGCGTGCCGATCGTGACCGCGTGGTAGCCGTGGCCTTCGCCGGGCGTCCAGAGCGGTGCCTGCGCGGCCAGCAGCTCGGCCAGCGGCGCGTGCGCGATCAGCTCGCCGACCGTGTAGCCGCCGTCCACGTTGACGAGCCCCGCCTGGTGCGACGCGAGCATCCGGACGGTGATGTCCTGCTTGCCCGCCGCGGCGAACTCGGGCCAGTAGCGGGCCACGGGCGCGTCCAGGTCGAGCAGGCCGCGCTCGACGAGGACGGCGAGGACGATGCCCGCGGCCCCCTTGGTCGCCGAGTAGAGGCCCATGATGCTGTCCTCGCGGTGGTCCGGCCCCTTCCACAGGTCGATGACGCGCTCGCCGCCGACGTGCACGGCGAGCGCCGCGTTGACGCCGGGCCGGTCCGCCGCGAAGGCGTCCCGTATCTCCTCGAAGCCTGGTGCCACGAAACCGCGGGCACCGTCCGTCTCAGCCATGCCGACTCCTTCGCCGCTGTGCCTGCCCGCAACGCTAGGACCTCAAGTTAGATCGAGGTCAACGGCGGCCGGCCTCGCGGCGGTCAGGAGGCGGGGGCGCGGATCGCCTCGATGACGCTGGACAGGCCGTCCGCGCCGTGGCCCGCGTCGACCGCCCTCCAGAAGAGGTCGCGCAGAGCGGTCGGCCCGGACGTGTCGACGCCCGCCTCGCGGCTCGTCTCGACGACGTGGTCGGCGCCGACAGCCTGCATCCGGAGGGTGTTCGCGCCGCCCGGGTGGATGCCCGCGTCGATCGTCTCCGCCAGGATCCGCAGGAACCCCATGGGGCCGTCGCCCGCGAGGGCGGACACGGTCGTGGCGGCGAACGGGCGGAACTCCTCAGCCGAGACGCCCGCCGTACCCAGCAGCGCGATCGCGTGCATGTACGACGTCAGCGTGGACCAGAACAGGTAGAGCTGCGCCTGGTAGTACAGCATCGCGAGACCGTGGTCCGCCCCGACGAACGTGGTGTCGCCGAGCTCCCCGAGCGCGGCCCGATGGCGGTCGAGGACGTCCTCGGGCCCGCTGTAGAAGACGTACGAACCCGGCTGCCCGATGCCCGGCGGCGGCACCATGACACCGCCGGTCAGCAGGTCGGCGCCGTGCTGGGCGGCCCACTCGGCGGCGCGGCGCAGCTCGTCCGGGCTCCCGGAGCTGAGGTTCACCAGGGCGCGCCCCTTCAGCGCGTCCGTCGCGCCGCCGAGGGAGTCGTACATCGCCGTGTAGTCGGTCTGGCTGACGACGACCAGCTCGGACGCGGCGAGCGCGTCGGCGGGGGTCGCCGCGAGGACCGCGCCCCGCTCCACCAGCGGCGCCGCCTTGGCCGCCGTCCGGTTCCACACCGTGGTCGGATGGCCGTTCTTCAGGAAGGTCTCCGCCATCGTCGCGCCCATAGGGCCGAGGCCGATGACGGTGACAGGGGACTTCGGCATCGTTCGCTCCTTGCTCTCGTTCAGGAGCTCCACCGTCGCGGGTGCCGCCACGGAAACGCTGCGGGTCTGTCCGTAGCGGTGCATACGCTGACGAAATGCGTTTCGGGGTGCTGGGGCCGCTCG
>NZ_CAACUY010000456.1 GCF_900659615.1 Actinomadura fibrosa
CCGACGGCGCCTGATCAGCCGCTCACTCGGGCCGGAGACTTCGGAGGGACGGTCAGCGTCCGCTGGCCGCGCTCGTCGCCGCGCGGCGGCTGGCGCCGCTGGACGCCGCCGGGCCGCGGCAGGGCCTGCGGCTCGCCGTGACGCTGCTGGAGTGCATGAAGCACGGCTTCAACGCCACCGGCGCCGCCGAGGTGCTGTGCGTGCACCCGCAGACCGTCCGCTACCGGCTGGCACAGCTGCACGAGATGTTCGACTTCGACATCGAGGACCCCGAGATCCGGCTTGAGATGATGCTGCTCCTGCACACCTGGATCCAGCGCCGGGGCGCCGCGGCGTCCTGACCCCGAGGGCGTTGTCGCGGAGACGTCAGGGCTTCGTCTCCCCCGGGACAGTACGGCCGCTTTCCCCGTCCCCGCCGCGCCCGGCGCGCCCTTCCGCGCGGCGGGCCGGGGGCTCCGGCGCCTTTCCCCCGTGTCGTCCGGCCCTATGCCGTCATACCGGGTCCCGGAATCCGCTACCGTCAAGGTCGCCGCGTAGGCAAGGGGAAGGAACACAAGGTACACATGGCCGAGAAGGTCATTCGCGTGGACGACATCGACGGCTCCGAAGGGGACGATGTCGCAAAGCGAGACTTCGAAGTCCTGGGTCGGACGTTCACGATCGACTTGAGCGATGACAACTACAAGCGCCTGAACGAGATGCTGGACGCGCTCGCGCCCTACATCGACAACGCCGCCGAGGTGAAGCCCGCGGGGAAGGGGCGCAAGTCCGCCCGTCCCGCGCGGATCAAGGGCTACACGAACGGCGATGTGCGCGAGTGGGCATTGCGCGAGGGCGTCGAAGTCTCCGAACGTGGCAAGATATCGGATGAGGTCTATGCTGCATTCATCGAGGCTCATCCGGACGCGAAGCCGGACGCATAGCTAGGGAGTCCCCGCATGGCACAGAAGGTCGAAGTCCTTCTCGTGGACGACATCGACGGCGGAGAGGCTGACGAGACCGTCAGCTTTTCCCTCGATGGGACCACTTACGAGATCGACCTGAGCAAGAAGAACGCCGCCAAGCTCCGCAACGGCCTTGAGCCGTTCGTCTCCAGCGCGCGCAAGGCGCGCAAGGCCACCGGCCGCACGGGCCGCGGCGGCCGCACGACCAACAGCCGCGAGCGGTCCGCCGAGATTCGCGAGTGGGCGAAGAGCAACGGCATCAAGGTCAATGAACGGGGCCGTATCCCCGCGAATGTGATCGAGAAGTACGAGGCCGCGCACTAGCGGTCACGATGCCGGCGGCGTTCGGCGACAACGCCGTGGAGGCCCGGGTGGAATTCTCACCCGGGCCTCCACGCGCATACTGCACACTGGGCAAATCGCCTTTTTCCGCACCCGCGGGATTTCGCAGGGCGGAGAACTGCCGCATTGGGGCGCCGCCCCGCCCGTGACAGGCCCGCAGCTGGCCCGTGGCAGGCCCGCAGCGGGCCCGCGGCGGCGCGCTCCGGTCCGCGGCGGGCCCGTACTAGGCTGAGCCGGCGCACGGGCCGAGGGGGCAGACCTGTTGAGACGCGCGACGCGACGCGACCGTGTCCGGTACTGGTTCGACACGACGATGGCGAAGGGCACGCCGGCGCTCATCGGCTGGCTGGGGCTCGCCTCGGTCGCGCTCGTGCTCGTCGTGGCGACCGCCGCCGTGGCCGTCGCGCCGCGCGACAGCCGCGAGCACGGGCACTGGCCCGGCATGGTGTGGCGCAGCCTGCTGCGCACCCTCGACCCCGGGACGATGGGCGGCGACACCGGCAGCGTCCCGTTCCTCGCCCTGATGCTGCTGTCCACGATCGGCGGGATCTTCCTCGTCAGCTCGCTGATCGGCGTGCTCACCACCGGGCTCGAAGCGAAGATCACCGAGCTGCGCAAGGGCCGGTCGCGGATCGTCGAGCACGACCACACCGTCCTGCTCGGCTGGTCCGAGCAGGTCTTCACCGTGGTCGCCGAGCTGGTCGAGGCGAACCAGAGCGAGCGTAGGTCGTGCGTGGCGATCCTCGCCGACCGCGACAAGGTCGAGATGGAGGACGCGCTCAGGGCGCGGGTCGGGGAGTTCGGCCGCACCCGGATCGTGTGCCGGACCGGCAACCCGCTCAAGGTCGCCGACCTGGAGCTGGTCAGCCCCGGCAGCGCGCGCTCGATCATGGTGCTGTCGCCGGAGGTCCCGGACGCCGACACGCACGTCATCAAGGTGCTGCTGTCGCTCGGCGCGCGCGCCTGGGAGGGGCGCCGCCCGCACGTCGTCGCCGCCGTCCACGACTCGGCGAACCTGCCCGCGGCCCGGCTGGCGGGCGGCGCCGCCGCGCGCGTCATCGACGCCGACGACATCGCGATCCGGCTGATCGTGCAGTCGCACCGGCAGTCCGGGCTGTCGCAGGTCTGCACCGACCTGCTCGACTTCGCCGGCCACGAGTTCTACATGCGCGCCGAGCCGGCCCTCGCGGGGATCGCGTTCGGCGCGGCCCTGTCCCGCTACGACCTCGGCGTCCCCGCCGGGCTGCGGCGGCGCGACGGGACCGTCCTGCTCAACCCGCCGATGGACACGGTGATCCGGGCCGACGACGAGATCATCGTGCTCGCCGAGGACGACCTGCTCATCCGGCTCGCGTCCGGCGCCCCGCCGCCGGTCGCGGAGACGGCGATCACCACGGCGGCGCCGCACCCGCCCGTCCCCGGCCGCACCCTCATGATCGGCTGGAACCCCCGCGCCCCGAAGATCATCGAGCTGCTGGACGACTTCGTCGCCGCGGGCTCGGAGCTGGTGGTCGCCGCGCCGCGCGAGGACCCCACCGCCGACCTCGGCCCGTTCGCCAACCTCAAGCTCGGGTTCCGCCGCGCCGAGCCGACCGACCGGCCGTCCCTCGAAGCGCTCGACGTCGGCTCCTACCAGCACATCATCGTGCTGTCCGACGCCGGGTTCGACCGCGAGCACGCCGACGCCCGCACGCTCGTGACGCTGCTGCACCTGCGCGACATGGAGGACGCGCTCGGCGACCCCTACTCGATCGTCAGCGAGATCAACGACGACGCCAACCGGGAGGTCGCGCAGGTCACCAAGGCCGACGACTTCGTGGTCAGCGACAAGCTGATCAGCCTGATGCTGACCCAGCTGAGCGAGAACCGCCACCTGTACGACGTGTTCGCCGACCTGCTCGACCCGGCCGGCTCGGAGATCTACCTCAAGCCCGCCGCCGACTACCTGGTCCCGGGCGCCGCGGCCGACTTCGCGACGCTCATCGAGTCGGCCCGGCGGCGCGGCGAGGTCGCGCTGGGCTACCGCCTGCGGGACCGCTTCCACGAGCCGCCCGGGTACGGGGTCGTCCTCAACCCGCCCAAGACGGCGCCGCTGACGCTCTCCGCCGGCGACCGCGTCATCGTGCTCGCGGAAAACTGACCGAGCCGTTTCACAATTCCGGACATGCCAGAACACCCAGGGCGAAATTGGGAGTGCGGAACGTGCCGTCCATCGCCCACAATTGACGTCACGGGGTGATCATTGTGGGCGATCAGATGATCGTGCTGGGTGCACGGATAGCGGAGATCGAGGCTCTGTTCGCATGCGTCGTGGAGGCGGCCGACCCGCGCGCGGAGCGCCGCCTCCTGGCCGAGCTCGCGGAGGCGGGGGCCCGGCTGGCCGCGGAGAGATCGGAAGAGCACACGTCTGAACTCCAGTCACTAAGAGGAA
>NZ_CAACUY010000457.1 GCF_900659615.1 Actinomadura fibrosa
CTCGCGGCCGTGGCCCGCGCCGGCCGCGCGCTCGGCGGCGCGCTGGCCTCCGCCGTCAACCTCCTCGACCCCGACACGATCGTGCTCGGCGGCGTGTTCTCCCCGCTGGCCCCGTGGATCCGGCCCCCGCTCCGGGCGGCGCTCGCGGACGGCCCCGGCACGCTGCGCCGCGAGATCCCGCCGGTCGAGGTGTCCGGCCTCGCGGAGGGCGCGGCCGTCCTCGGCGCCGCCGGCCTCGTCATCGAACGCGTCATCGCCGACCCCGCCCTCCTCCTCTGACCCCGCCTTTCGGGGAGCCTCGGGGGTCTGGGGGTTCCCAGGGGTCGTACGGATCCGTGCCTGGCGAGGCCCCGCGATCGGCGGGACGCGGGCTCGGCGAGGCCCCGTGACCGGTGGGGCTTCGGTCACGGGGCCGGTTCGCAGGGTTCAGGGAAGGGCGGGGTAGGCGTTCCGCATCAGTTCCTGGAACTGGGCGGAGAACCAGTGCCCGGACAGCGGCGCGCCGGCCAGGGCGCCGCTCATGTTGTTGTTGTTCCGCGGGTTGCCCGTGTACGTCGGGTCGCACATCCGGTCGAAGCCCTTGCCCTCGTCGTTCGGGATCTCGCTGCTCGCCCCGTCCGACTCGCCCGGAGGCTTGATCCAGACGTAGGCGTCGATCCCGGACTCCGGTGCCGTCTTCGGCCGCTCACCGAGACCGGCGCCGGACTGGTTGCACCAGTTGCCGAGGTGGATGCGCCGGTCCAGCCGGCCCCCGTCCACGTAGGCGTCCACCGTCGTCTTCGGGCCCGGGCCGGACGGGCGGGCCGCGCCGCCCCAGCCGTTGCGGCTGGTGTCGATCAGCATGCCGATCCCGGAGTCGAACCCGGCCTGGACGAGCCGGTTCCGGAACGCCTGCGCGTACGACAGCTCGTCGGTGTAGCGGTTCCAGTCGATCCACTTCGACTGCCGGACGGAGGTGCCGTTCACGGTGTCGTCGATCGTGAAGTAGGGCTCCTTCAGCGCCCCGTAGTTGGCGGTGTTGGTGATGAAGCCCGCGACGTTCGCCTTGGAGCCGGACGCCTGCGCCGTCTGGGCGAGCAGGTCGGCCGACGGGCCGAAGTTGTCGTCCCAGCCGAGCCAGCCGTGGTGGCCGACGTCGAGGTAGTTGTAAACGTTCGGCAGCGCGCCGAGCTTGCCGAGCGCGTAGGCGACGCCGTTGACGTAGTTCCCGTTCGCCTTCATCGTGTCGCAGGCGGGCGTCGCGGTCGGCTTGCTCCCGGTGTTGGTGACGAGGTTCGGCAGCGAGTCGATCTCGACGACCGTGACGATCCGCAGGTCCTTGTACTTGGCGTCGCCGAGGATCGCCGCGATCGGGTCGATGAACTCCGACTTGTACCGGGGCAGGTCGGTCGGGCCGAGCTCGCCGTTGGACGCGAGCGCCGAGCAGTCCCGTCCGGGCAGGTCGTAGACGACGAGCTGGACCACCCCGGCGCCCTGCGCGAGCGCCGCGTCGAGGTGGGCGCGCAGGCCCATGGAGCCGTTCGCGCCCGCGATCGCGGCGATCCGGTCGAGCCACACGCCGGTCGGCTGGTTCGCGATCCGGCTCCCGCCGGGCTCGGCGGCGGCGTGCGCGGACCATTCGGGGTTCACGTACGCCTTGACCCCGGCGTACGGGTTGTCCACGCGGCCGGGCGGCGGGTTCGTCGGGTCGGTGGGGGTGGTCGGGTCCGTGGGGCCGGGGGCCCCGGTGCAGGCCGTGCCGTTCAGCTTGAACGCGGTGGGCGCCTCGTTCGTGCCCGAGTACGTCGCCTGGAACCCGGGGCTGACCGTCGCCCCGGAGCCGAGCGAGGCGTTCCAGTCCGCGTTGCGCACGGTGACGTGCTTGCCGGACTGGCTGAACGTCCCGTTCCAGCCCTGGGTGACGTGCTGGTCGCCGGCGAAGTCCCACTCCAGCGCCCAGCCGCTGACCGCGTCGCCGAGGTTGGTGAGCGTGACGGTCGCCGTGAAGCCGGTGTTCCAGGAGTTGGCCGTGTAGTCGACCTTGCAGCCGGCGGCCGCGCTGGCCTGGGCCTGGGCCAGCGCGACCGCGCCCGAGGCGGCCAGCACCGCGGCGGCGGCAGCGGCGGCGGCGCGGCGGACGGTGCCGGGCGACCTGCGGGCAGGGGGGTGTCTCATCCGGGTCCTCTTCTCTGGTTGAACGGACGTCAGGGGGCCGAGCGCAGGTGGTCGCGGAGCCCGGCGCCGTACGCGGTCGGCGTGCCGTCGTACGAGCTGATCAGGGACGGGCCGCTGGAGCAGTTCCAGGTGTTCCAGGTCCAGCCGAGGTAGGAGGCGCCGTGCGCGTCCAGCCAGGCCAGCAGCCCGTCGATGTAGCCGTGCCCGCAGGTGTTCTCGCCGATCTCGCCCGCCACCAGCGGCACCTGCGCGGCGACGGGGGCGAGCTGCTGGTCCCAGCAGGAGGTGGAGGCGCAGTAGTTGAAGTTGTAGGAGTGCCAGGCGGCCGCGAGGTTGCCCGTCGGGTCGGACGGCTTGCGCGCGAGCCACTGGCCGAGGTCGTTGGAGTAGCTGTTGCCGCCCGCGAGGACGACGTTCGCGGCCCCCGCCGCGCGCACGGCGTCGAGCAGGTCCTGCATCCCGGCCGCCTCGTAGGTCAGCCCGGGACAGGCCGAGCCGCCGTCGCGCCAGCACGCCCACGACTGGTCGTAGCTCATGACGCCGATGTTGTTCGGGTACGGCTCGTTGAAGAGGTCGAAGACGACGGCCGTGTCGTCCTTGAACGCGGTGGCGACCCCGCGCCAGAACTCGGTCGCGTACTGCGCGTCCGGCATCGGCTTCTGGCACTCGGCGTTCGCGGTCGCGCAGTGGCTGTCGTTGCCCGTCCACAGGCCGTGGTTCCAGTGCAGGTCCAGGATCGGCGTGAGGCCGTTCTCCTCTAGCAGGGCGACGTAGGCGCGGACGGCGTTCTGGTACGCGGCGCCCCGGTAGGCCGGGTCCACGTTGGCCAGGCCGAGCCAGCAGTCCGCGTTGAGCGGCACGCGGACCGCGTTGACGTTCCACGACTTGATCGCCGTGACGGACGCCGCGTCCATCGGCCCGTCCCAGAACCCGTTGCCCTGGACGCAGGCGAACTCGCCGCCGGACCGGTTCACCCCGCGCAACCGCACGGTGTTCCCGGACCCGTCCACGAGCTTGTTGCCGGACACCTTCAGCTTCGGCGCCGGACCGCCGCCGGGCGGCTCGGTCGGGCCCGAGTCGCCGTTGCAGGCGGTGCCGTTGACGGTGAAGGCGGTCGGGTCGGCGTTGGTGCCGGTGTAGGAGAAGTTGGCGCCGGCCTGGACGGAGGCGCCGGTGGCGAGCGAGCCGTTCCAGCTCTCGTTCACGACCGTGACGGCCTTGCCGGACTGCGACCACCGGCCGTTCCATCCGTTGGCGAGCCGCTGGTCGCCGGAGTAGGAGTACGCCAGCGTCCAGCCGCTCAGCGCCGGTCCCCGGTTGGTGATCGTCACGGACGCCGTGAACCCCGACCCCCAGTCGTTCTTGGCGTAGCCGACCTCGCAGGTGACGGCGGCGCGCGCGGGCGGCGCGAGGGCTGTCGCGGTGACGGCGCCGGCGGCCAGCGCGACGGCCAGCCCGGCG
>NZ_CAACUY010000458.1 GCF_900659615.1 Actinomadura fibrosa
GACGGCCATCTCGTTGACCAGGGCGATGTTGACGTGCCGGTAGGTGTTCTCCAGCAGCTTGGCCATCTCGGCCTCGCGGGTGCCCTTGGCCTCCACGACCCGTTCGACGAACTTGCCGTAGAACGCCGAGGCCGCCGACGCGCACGCCGGGGTCAGCCCACCGACGATCTTGGGGGTATTGCGGACGCCGTAGACCGGGTTGCCCGGGTCGATCCGCTCCGGCGAGAAGGCGAGGTGGAAGTCACGTCCTGCGAGGAGCCCGGACTTCTCCAAAATCGGCCGGACGATCTCATCGGTGGTGCCTGGGTAGGTGGTCGACTCCAGCACCACCAGCATCCCCGGCTCCAGATGCTGCGCGACCGTCTCGGCGGCCCCGCGGACGGCGGTCAGGTCCGGGCCGCCCTCCTCCGACAGTGGCGTCGGCACGCAGATCACCACAGTGCGGGCGCCGTCGAGGATCCGGGCGTCCGCGGTCGGCGCGAAGCCCTGGTCGAGCATCCCGGCCACCTCGGCGGCGGAGACGTCGTCGACGTGGGACTGGCCTTCGCACAGTCCCGCGACGACGCGGGCGTCGAGGTCCAGGCCGCCGACCTCCAGGCCCGCGCGGCAGGCCTCGCGCGCCAGCGGCAGTCCCACGTAGCCGAGCCCGATGACCACCAGGTCCATCACTTCGCCTCCTTCCAGCGCCGGATCACGTCCGCGATGCGGGGGCCGGCCTTGCCGTCCCACAGCGGAGGCGCCTCGCCGGGCGGATGCCGGTCCGCCGCGAGGGTCTTGCGTGCCGCCGGGACGAGTTCCTCGAAGGTGACGAGGCGGTTGGTGCCGTGGGTGATGGTGATGGGGCGTTCGGTGTTGGGGCGGACGGTGAGGCAGGGGACGCCGAGGATGGTGGTTTCTTCTTGGAGGCCGCCGGAGTCGGTGACGACGGTGGCGGCGCCGCGGACGGCGGCGATGAAGTCGATGTAGCCCAGGGGTTGCAGGATGTGCACGCCGGGGTGCTGGTCGAGGCCGGCGGCGAGCAGGTTGGCGCGGCCGCGGGGGTGGACGGGGATGACCAGGTCGGTCAGGTCGGCGACGCCGTGCAGGTGTTGGACCAGGGTGGCGGCGGTGTTGGGGTCGTCGACGTTGGCGGGGCGGTGCATGGTGGCCAGGACGTAGCGGTCGGGCAGTGCGTGGGTGGCGCGGACGCGGTCGGTGTCGAAGGCGTCGAGGTTGGCCAGCAGGGTGTCGATCATGGGGTTGCCGACGAAGTGGGCGCGCTGGACGGGGATGCCTTCGTTGGCCAGGTGGCCGATGGCTTCGGGGCTGGTGACGAAGCACAGGTCCGAGAGCTGGTCGGTGAGGCGGCGGTTGACCTCTTCGGGCATGGTCATGTCGAAGCTGCGCAGCCCGGCCTCGACATGGGCGACCGGGATGTGCAGTTTGGCCGCGACCAGCGCGGCGGCGATCGTCGAGTTCACGTCGCCGTACACGACGACCAGTTCCGGACGGAGCCGGGCGAACTCCCGCTCCAGCCCGACCATGAGCGCGGCGGTCTGGGCGGCGTGGCTGCCCGACCCGACGCCCAGGTTGACGTCCGGCTCCGGCAGCCCCAGCTCGTCGAAGAAGATCTGCGACATCCGGGCGTCGTAGTGCTGCCCGGTGTGCAGGACGACCTGGTCGAGGCCGCGGAGCGCGGCGATGACCGGCGCGGCCTTGACGAGGTTCGGCCGCGCTCCGAGCACGTGCACGATCGAGGTGATCATGGGGTCTCCCGCTACCGTCAGTAGGCGCCCGAGCCGCGGACCACGGCCGCGAGGGTCTTCCAGAGGATCTGCATGTCCATGGCCAGCGACCAGTTCTCGATGTAGCGCAGGTCGAGCCGCACGGACTCCTCCCAGGACAGGTCGGACCGGCCGCTCACCTGCCACAGCCCGGTCATGCCGGGCTTGACGGCGAGGCGGCGGAACACGTCCCCGCCGTAGCGGTCCACCTCGTCCGGCAGCGGCGGCCGCGGGCCGACCAGCGACATCTCGCCGCGCAGCACGTTGACGAGCTGCGGCAGCTCGTCGATGGACCAGCGGCGCAGCAGCCCGCCCAGCCGGGTGACCCGGGGGTCGTCGCGGAGCTTGAACAGCACCCCGCCGCGGGTCGCGGCGCCGTCGGGCAGGCCGTCCTCCAGCTCCCGGCGGCGGCGCTCGGCGTCCACGACCATCGTCCGGAACTTGATCATCCGGAAGCCGTGGCCGTCGCGGCCGACGCGCTCCTGCGAGAAGAACGCCGGGCCCGGGTCGTCGAGCCGGATCAGCAGCGCCGTCAGCGCCCACACCGGGGCGAGCAGGACGAGCGCGACCGCCGCGACCGTCCGGTCGAACAGCGCCTTGACGATGCGCCGCGCCCCGGTGAGCTCGGGATGCTCGACGTGCAGCAGCGGCAGCCCGGCCACCGGCCGGATCGAGGTGCGCGGGCCGGCGATGTCCAGCAGCGCGGACGCGACGAGCAGCTCGGTGTCGGTCTTCTCCAGCTGCCACGCCAGCCGCCGCAGCTCGACCCCGGCCAGCTCGGGGCAGGCGAGCACGGCGACGGCGTCGGCCTCCGCCCGCCGGACCACGTCCGCGACCTCGCCCATGCCGCCCGCGACCGGCACGTTCCCGACCCGGTCGTGCCCGCCGTCGTCCGGCAGGCACGCGGCGACGATCTGCATGCCGTGGTGCCGGGCGCGGCCGAACTCGCGGACGAGCTCGGTGACCGCCTCCCGGTGCCCGACGGCGACGGCGCGGCGCAGGCACTCGCCGCGGGCGCGCCGCCCGTGCAGGTGCTTGCGCAGCCGGTACCGGCCGAGCAGGCTCAGCGCGGTCACCGCGGGCAGCGTGAAGACGACGAAGCCCCGCGCGACCTCCGCCTTCGTCGAGTAGGACATGATCGCGACGGCGGCGGTGAGGCTGATCCCCGCGTCCAGGATCCGCCGGTACTCCTCGGACCCGGCGCCGAAGATCCGGGCGTCGTACGCGCGCGAGGCGGCCGTCCACGCCACCCAGATGAGCGGCAGCGCCGCCGCGAGCAGCGCGTCCGGCCGCGGCGCGGACGTCTGGTCGCCGAACCGGAACAGGAAGCCGGCGACGCCCGCGGCCAGCGCGCAGCAGAAATCGACGGCAATGGCAAGTCGAACGTGATTCGAAATCCAGCTCCGTGTACCGCTGGATCGTCGCGCCCGCCCCAGCGGGACGGTCGCTTCGTGATGGTCGACGATACTCATGCGGGCATCCCCCGCCCCCTCCCCGGCACCCGCGTCCGCTCCCCCTCCAAGGCGCGAATACGGGTCAACCCAGCAGTTAAGTTGCCAGTTTCCGCAGTTAAAGGGAAGGTAATGCAGGGAGGCCGAACGTGGCCGTTGCAGGGACTCGGAGGTCGTTACGCATGCGGCTGGCCGGATGCGGACGGTAACCGGCTCCGGCGACCGCCGAAACCTACCCTTGCGCCGTGCGCCTTTTCTCCAGGAACGTTCTTCCGGCCGCCGTGACCGTGCTGGCGGCCGCCCTCGTCTCGGGCGTCCTCGCGCTGCGCGGGGACGACGGCGGGGACGGCGGCGGCCGGGCCCCGGCCGCGGCCGCCGGTGCGGCGGCGGTCCGGCTG
>NZ_CAACUY010000459.1 GCF_900659615.1 Actinomadura fibrosa
CGATCGCCGCGAGCGCGCGCAGGAACGCCCGCGCCCCCGGCGTCGCCGCCGCCCGCAGGCAGGTGATCAGGTCGCCGAGCGCGGCGCGCCGTCCCTCGGCGTGCGGGGCCGCGGCCTCCAGCCCGCCGAGCTGCGCCGACGTCCACACCTCCGCCTGGAGCGCGATTGGCAGCGAAGGCAGGGCGGAGGCCTCCCGGACGTACGCCTCGTACACCTCACGAAGCCCCGGCAACACCAGCTTCGGGCCCGAGGACGGTCGAGTCGCACTCACCAGCTCAGCCTATTGCAGCGCCCGTGGAAGGGGGCCCGCCAGGGCGCCGCCGGGGGCGCTGCAATAGATCACACAGGCACCGTCAGGATCGTGCGGCCGTCGCCTATTGTGCGGACTTCGAAGCGGCTGATGTCGCCGGGCTTCAGTGCGGTGCCGCCTTGCAGGGTCAGTTGCGGTGCGGGGGAGCCCGCGAAGCCGTAGCCCTTGGCCGGGACGGCCCATCCCGCCACCACGTGCTGGTGGCCTGCGCCGTCCACGGCGATGAGCTGGCATTCCAGCGGGCCCTTGACCTTGGTGAGCTGGAGCCCGATCCGGCTGCCCCACGCCTTCGGCTCCATCGCGACCGTGCCGGACGCGCCGGTGCCCGAGTCGGCGGCCGTGAGCTTCTGGCCGTTCCGGAACAGCGCGGCCACGCCCGTCTCGTCCTGGCCCTGCTGCTGTGCGGGCTTGTGGTCGGTGCCGAGCGTGAACCCGGCGCCCGCGGCCCCGCCGAGCAGGACGATCCCGGCGGCGAGGCCGGCGACGGTCCGGGCGGTGCGGTGCCGGCGCTCGCGGCGCGCGCGGTGCCGCAGCAGGTCGGACACGACCGCGGGCTCGGGCGGCAGCGGCGCGCCGGCCGGTTCGGCGATCGGCGCGATGCCGTCCAGCGTCGCCGCGACGGCCTGGAGGGAGCCGAGCTCCTCGTGGCAGGAGAAGCAGGTGGACAGGTGCGCCTCGAACGCGCGGCGGTCCGGCTCCTCCAGCAGGCCGAGGGCGTACGCGCCGACGTCGATGTGCAGCAGCTCCGCGCTCATGGCGTCACGCCCCTTTCCTCCAGGGCGACGCGAAGCGCCCGGAGCGCGTAGTAGACCCGGGACTTGACCGTGCCCACGGGGATGCCGAGGTGCTTGGCGGCCTCGTTGACCGACCGGTCCCGGAAGAAGGTCTCGTTGAGGATCTCGCGGTGCGCGGGCGACAGCGCGAGGAGGGCTTCGGAGACGACGACCGAACGCAGGAGGTCCTCCAACCCGTCGGGGACGCGCATGTTCTCCAGCGGGCCCTCGCCCGCCTCTTGCGGTCTGGCGTTCTTGCGGCGCTGGTCGTCGATGACGATCCGGCGGGCGACCGTCGCGAGCCAGGGCAGCAGCGAGGCCGCGTTCTCGTCGAGCTGGTGCGCGCTGCGCCAGGCCCGGATCATGGTCTCCTGCACGACGTCCTCGGCCCAGTGCCGGTCCCCGCCGGTCAGCCGCAGGACGAAGGACAGCAGCGGCCGCCCGTACACGCGGTACAGCTCGGTCACGATCACCTGGTCGTCCACGCCGCCCGCCGGGGGCTGCCCGCGGAACCAGCTCCACGGTGCGGGCGGATGTTCGCGGGAGGCCGGCACTGCGGCCGGGCTTCTGTGGGCCATCGGGTGTCTCCGGGCTGTGCGGGGGCGGGGACGAGCGGGCGCGGTGACCGTGAGCCGGATGTCACGTTGGGAGGCAGTACGGTCTCGCGGCGTCCGGGGGTTCAATGGGCCGCGGAGAAGTCGGAATCGGTCTGCTTCGAGGTGGACGATCCGGAACATCCCTGGCGAGTTCGCTACAGGTTCCTTACTTCTCGAAGCGGGGGCCGGGCGGGGCGCGTCCAATCCGCGTTCATCCGCACCACGAGGGCGAGGGAGGCGCACCCGCCACCACCACGGAAGGTCCTCCACCTGGCAACACTCACTCCGCAGCTGGAGCGAATGCGGGCAACGGGCCCTGTTTGCTCGGAGGACGACCGAGGGGCGGATCGGGAGTGAAGGGAAACGGGGAAGGGCAGCTCGTCTACCGTCTGCTGCTGGCGGTGGACATCCAGGCGTACAGCAAGCGGGACGCGCGCGAGCAGCTGCTCGCGCAGCGGCAGCTCTCGGACGCGCTCGACGGCGCCGCGCGCGCCGCGGGGCTCGACCGGGCCCGCTGGGACGAGCAGGTCGGCGGCGACGGCGAGCTCGCCACCCTGCCGGAGGGGGTCGACCCCGCACCGGTGGCCGGCGACTTCGCCATCGGGCTCGCGGACGCCATCCGCGAGATCAACCGCGAGGCGGGGCGCGGCACCGGCGCCCGGCTGCGGGTGCGGCTGGCCGTGCACCACGGCACGCTGACGGCCGGGCCGTTCGGGCCCGCGGGCGACGCGCCCATCGTCGTCCAGCGCCTGCTGGACTCGGCGCCGCTGCGGCGCATGCTGTCCGGCGACGCGGACCGCGACCTGGCCTATGTCGTGTCGGACACGCTGTTCGAGGACGTCGTGCAGACGGGCTTCTGCTCGCTGCCGCCGGAGGCGTTCCGGGCCGTGAAGGTCACCGCCAAGGGCGCGGTGTTCCGCGGCCACATGCTGACCGGCCGCGCCGTCCGCGGCGGGGCGGCGCCCGTCGGCGGGGACCGGCAGGACGGCCCGCCGGGGCAGGCGCGCGTCCTGGAGTTCCCCGCCCTCGCCGCCCGCTGACCCGGCAGGGCGGAACGTCCGGGAGGCCGGACGGAGAAGGCGGCACGAGCCGAGCGGGGCCCGCACCGGCCGGGTGCGGGCCCCGCCGCGTTTCGCCCCTGTGAGCTGCGGGGAAGTCGGCGAGGGCGCGCGGAGTTGTGCCGGAGACGACGATCAGAGCGTGCTCGCGGCGGCCCCGGCACGGCGGCGCCCGCGACGCGCCCTACGCCAACGGAGGCGGAACATGGCGGACGACGCGGCGCTCGCGAAGGTGCTGGCCGGGCGCGACCTCGGGGTGCTCGCCACCCTCAAGCGGGACGGGCGGCCCCAGCTCTCCAACGTCAACTACCACTTCGACGCCGAGCGCGGCCTCATCCGCGTGTCGATCACCGCCGACCGCGCCAAGGCCCGCAACCTGCGCCGCGACCCGCGGGCCAGCCTGCACGCGAGCGCCGCGGACGGCTGGTCCTGGGCGGTCGCGGAGGGCACCGCCGAGCTGGTCGGCCCCGCCGCCGGCCCCGGCGACGCCGCCGTCGAGGAGCTCATCGACCTGTACCGCGCCATCCGCGGCGAGCACCCCGACTGGGACGACTACCGCCGCGCGATGGTCGCCGACCAGCGCATCGCCCTGCGCCTGCACGTCGAGCACCTCTACGGCCAGCCCGCCCGGTAGGCCGCACGGCCGCGTCCGTTCACGTCGGGGGGTCCTTGGGGTCGTTCCGGCGCTGCCGGCGGTCGTCCAGGGCGAGGGGGCGCTCGCCGCCGCGGCCGGCCGGTCTGCCCGGGGAGGCGGCGGGCGCGGACGCGACGTCCGGGCCCGCCGTGCCCGGCACCGGCCCGGGGCGGCCGTCCGGCCGGTCGCCGA
>NZ_CAACUY010000460.1 GCF_900659615.1 Actinomadura fibrosa
ACCCCGTCCCGGACTGGGCGCGGCGGAACCCGGCGCCGCCCGGGGAGCGTCCCGTCCTGACGCGGAGGCGGCGGCTCGCCAGCCTCGCGCCGGAACTGCGCGAGGCGATCGAGGCCCGCGCCGCCGCGGCGGCCGCGGACCCCGGGACGGACGGCGGCGACGAGACCGAGGCCGGGGACGGGGAGCCCCGGTCGGCGGAGGAGACCCGCGCCATGTGGGACTCCATCGAAGGCGGCTGGCAGCGCGGGCGTGCCGACGTCGACGAGAGTCCATGGGGAAGCCCGTCCGATGGGAGGACACCGTGACGCGTCCGGACAACACCGCCGAGTTCGGCTGGATGCTCGACGACCTGCGCGCGAGGGTGGGACCGGTGCGCAAGGCGCTGGTGCTGTCCCGGGACGGCCTGGTCATGGGCGCCTGCCGCGACATGACCCGGCAGGAGGCGGAGTACCTGGCCGCGCTGGCCGCCGGGTTCTTCAGCGTCGCGGTCGGCGCGAAGCCGCACCTGGACTCCGGGGAGGTACGGCAGACGATCATGGAGCTGGACGAGGGCCTGTTCTTCGTCGTGCCCGCCGGGACGGGCAGCTGCCTCGCCGTGCTCAGCGAGGCCGGCTCCCACGCGGGGCTGGTCACCTACGAGATGACGATGCTGGTCAAACGCATCCGGCGGCATCTGGCCGCCCGGCCGAGAACGGACCCGCTGGGACACGGCGCCAGGTGACCCGCGATGGGTTCCCGCCACGAGCGCTGGGTGGACGAGGCCGCCGGGCCCCTCGTCCGCCCCTACGCCATCACGCGCGGCCGCACGGGCCCGCGGGGCGAGCGGCTCGACCTCGTGACGATCCTCACCGGGACGGGGCGGCCCGTCCCGGAGCGGACGCGGCTGTCGCCGGAGCAGTACCGGATGCTCGCCCTGTGCCGGCGGCCGACGACGGTCGCCGACATCGCCTCCGACCTGGCGCTGCCGGTCGGGGTGATCGAGGTGCTGGCGGACGACCTGATGGACCTCGGGCTGCTGGGGGTGGCGCGCCCGGCCCCCGTCGGCCGGCCCGACATGGACACCCTGCGGAGGATCCGCGATGACCTACGTGCCCTCTGAGCCTGTTCTTCGGGCGGGAGCCCCGGGGGTCGGGGGGACCGCCCCCCGGGACGACACTGAGCCCGGTATTCAGCCGGGGGTCGGGGGGACCGACCCCCGGGACGACACTGAGCCCGCGCCCGCGGCCGGGCCGAGCTCGGCGTACAAGATCCTCGTCGCGGGCGGCTTCGGCGTGGGCAAGACAACGCTGGTCGGCGCCGTCAGCGAGATCCGCCCGCTGCACACCGAGGAGCTGATGACGGAGGCCGGGAGCGGGGTCGACGACATCCGGCGCATCGAGCAGAAGACCACGACGACCGTGGCGATGGACTTCGGGCGCATCACGCTGAGCCAGGGGACCGTCCTCTACCTGTTCGGCACGCCGGGGCAGGACCGGTTCTGGTTCATGTGGGAGGAGCTGTCGCGGGGCGCGCTCGGCGCGGTGGTGCTGATCGACACGCGGCGGATCGAGGCGAGCTTCGCCGCGATCGACTACTTCGAGCACCGCTCCGACCCGTTCATCGTCGCGGTGAACCGCTTCCAGGACGCCTACGACTACACCGCCGAGGAGATCCGCGACGCGCTCGACATCGCCCCGGAGGTCCCGATCGTCCTGTGCGACGCCCGCCGCCGCGAGTCCGCGAAGGAGGTCCTCGTCGCGCTCATCGAGCACGCGATGCGGCGCCCGGGGCATCCGGACGAGGCCCAGGCGTACGCCTGACGCCCTGCCGCGCCACCGCCTCGGCGGCCCGCCGCCGCAGCTCCGTCCGGTCGACCTTGTAGGTGGCGTTGACGGGGATGTCGTCGACCCAGACGACCAGGTCGGGTGCCTTGTAGTCGGCGATCCGCTCCCGGCAGAAGGCCCGTATCTCGTCGGTCGAGGGCACGGGCGCCCCGGGGACCGCCACGGCGAACGCGACGCCGACCTCGCCGATCACCGGGGCCGGGCCGCCGACGACCGCGGCCCGGCGGATCGCGGGATGGCGGAGCAGCACCCGCTCGACCTCGGCGGGATGCACGTTGTAGCCGCCGCGGATGTAGGCGTCGTCGGCCCGCCCGATGACCGTCAGCGTGCCGTCGCGGTCGAGCGAGCCGAGGTCGCCGGTCGCGATCCAGCCGTCCGGGCCCATCGTCCGCGCGGTGAGCTCCGGCTCGCCCCAGTACCCGCGCATCGACCCGCGCGACCGCACGTGGATCCGGCCGGGCTCGCCCGCCGCGAGCACCCGCCCGCCGTCCGCGCGGATCTCGGCCTCGACGTCGCCGAGGGGGCGGCCGACCGTCGAGGACACGACGCCCGCCGGATCGTCCAAGCGCGTGCCGAAGCACAGCGGCAGCTCGGTGGAGGCGTAGCGGACCACCACCGGGCAGCCGAGCCGCTCGCGCATCGCCTCGACCAGGGACGGCGGCACGCGCCCGGCGCCGGTCGACACCAGGCGCAGCGACGACAGGTCCGCCTCGGCGAGCCCGTCGAGCGCGACGAGCTTCTCCCACTGGGCCGGCACGCCCTGCCCCACCGTGACCCGCTCCCGCTCCAGCAGGTCGAGCATGCCGCGCGCGGTCCACTCGCGGCCCGTCAACACCAGCGCGGCCCGGTACAGGAGCTGGTCGTAGATCCGCGTCATGAAGGCCGCGTGGGCGAACGGCACCGGCATCAGCTTGCGGTCGCCGGGCGCGCTGAGCGGGCCCATGTTCCGCGCCATCGTGTGCAGGGCCTCGTGGTCGAACCAGGCGCCCTTGGGCGTGCCGGTGGTGCCCGTCGTCCAGACGATCACCGCGGGGTCGCCGGGCGCCGACGCCGCCACCCCGTCCAGCTCCGCTGTACCGTCGGCCAGGTCGCCGGGCCGGACGACGGCGCCGTCCGGACGGTCGGGCGGGAGCCGCGCGGGGTCATCGGTGACGGTCACGGCGGGCGCGGTGCGGCGCAGGATGTGCGCGATCTCGGTGGCGCCGAGCCGTGGGTTGGCGGCGGTCACGATCGCGTTGAGCCGCAGGCCCGCCAGGTAGCAGACGGCGAAGTCGGCGGACGACGGCAGCACGAGGCAGACGACGTCGCCCGCTCCGGCGCCGAGCTCCGCGAGCGCGGCGGCGGCGATGCCCGAGCGCCGCCACCACTCCGCGAAGGTGAGCCGCACGTCGCCGTCGACGAGGGCCTCCGCCGACGGAGCCTCCGCCGCGACGGTCTCGAAGAGCGCCGCGAGGGCGCGGGTGCCGGGAGCGGGATGCGATGGGAGAGCGGACAAGGCGGCTCCTCCGGGGCGGGACGGACCGGTGCGCGGCCGACCGGCGGCCGGGCCGGGCGGTGACGAGCAACCGGGCGTTGCGGTCAGCCGGGTGGTGGCGGTCAGCCGGGCGGTGCCAGGGCCGCCGACCGGACGTGCCGGACGGCGTCCTCCGGGTCGCCGCCGCGGGTGGCGGCGAC
>NZ_CAACUY010000461.1 GCF_900659615.1 Actinomadura fibrosa
TCGGCTGCGCCCGCCGGCCGAGCGCCCGGACGCGGGCGACCAGCTCCGCGAACGCGAACGGCTTCGGCAGGTAGTCGTCGGCGCCGCAGCCGAGCAGCCCGTCCACGCGGTCCTCGACCGCCCCGGCGGCGGTGAGCATCAGCACCCGCGCCGGACCGCCGGACGCGGCCAGCGACCGGCACACGTCGTCCCCGTGGACGACCGGCAGGTCGCGGTCGAGGACCACGACGTCGTACCGGTTGACCGACGCGCGCTCCAGCGCGGCCGCGCCGTCGCCCGCGACGTCCACCGCCAGGCCCTCGCGGCGCAGCCCGGCCGCGACCGTCTCGGCGAGATCGCGATGATCCTCCACCACCAGCACGCGCATTCGCCCTCCTCCGCGTCCGGCCGACCGCCCTCCGCCTCCGGCCGTCCGCCCCAGCATCGCGCCCGGCCGGTTACAGCGGCGTGAAGGCCGCCGTTCCCGCCGGGTAACCGGCGGCGCTGTTGAGTTCCGTGGCGAGGGCGGTCGCCGACCGCCACGGACGAAGGAGCACCATGCGGATCCCTCTCCCCCGACGCGGCGTACTCGTCGCGGTCCTCGCGACCGGTGTCGCCGGGACGGCCGTCGCGTCCGCCGCGGCGGACGCGCGCCCCTCCACCGCCCACCCCGCACTCGCGACACCCTCCGCCTCACCCTCCGCCTCACCCTCCGCGACGCCGTCCGCGTCGTCGAGCGCGTCGTCGAGCGCGGCTGCGGATAGGGCCGCGGCGTTCAGTGCGTGTGTGCGCGCTCGCGGCGTTCCCGGTTTCCGGGGCGTCACCGTGTCCGCCGACGGCCGTCTCACCCTGCGGGGCGGCGCGGACGTCTTCTCGGAGCGGTACCGGGCGGCGGCGAAGGCCTGCGCTCACCTGCTGCCCGAGGGGAGCGCGCTGCCGCCCGTCCCGTCACCGCCGTCCGTCTCGGCGCCGTCGGTCCCGTCGAGCGGGGACGTGCGGCCGCCCGTACCGCCGAAGCCGACTCCGCCCAGCGTCTCCTGACGCACCGCCGCGCCCGCCCTGCCCGTCCCGCCCGGTACGTCCCAGGGCATGTCCTCGGCGGGACGGGCCCGTCAGTCGCTGGGGCAGACCCCGGCGGCAGGTGCTCACCTACATCGTCTCTGTCAGTCGGTGAAGAGGAGCCGGATCACCGGGCCCGCCGCGGCCTCGGGGTCGTCGCCGAGGCCGTCGGGGAACGCGCCGCTCAGCCAGAGGTGGGCGAAGCCGTGCACGATCGACCAGGCGGCGATCGCGGCCGTCTGGTCGCCTTCGGCCCGGCCGGGGGCGACGCTCCGGGCGCCGCGCGCCAGCACCTGGTTCGCCCGCTGCCGCGCGGCGGCCACCTCGGGATCGTCCGCCCGGTAGAGCTCGGGGCGGAAGATGACCTCGAAGTGGGCCCGGTGGTCGACGGCGAAGCGGACGTAGGCGATCCCCACGTCGTAGAAGTCGTCGCCGGCCCGCTCCAGGGCGTCCGCGAAGAGGGCGTACCCCTCGGCGGCCACGGCCGTCAGCAGTCCCGTCTTGTCGCCGAAGTGGTGGGCGGGCGCGGCGTGCGAGACGCCCGCGCGGCGGGCCAGCTCGCGCAGGCTCCAGCTCGCCGGGCCCGACTCGGTGATCGCGCCGACCGCGGCGGCCATGATGGCCCGCCGCAGGTCGCCGTGGTGGTAGCTCGGCTCGGTCACGCGGCACAGCCTATCTTGCCATTGACAAGTCGGGGGTCTCCGAGGCAATCTTGTCAGTGACAAGATTTGTCTCGCAGCAAGGACGCGCCATGCCGACCCTTCCCTGGATCCAGCCTGAGCCAGCCGCCCCCGATGCCGAGGTGCTGGTCATGGCCTCGCGCCTGGAGGTCCGCTCGCTCCGCCACGTGCCGGGCTTCCTGCTCGCCTCGCTCGCGCTCCTCCGCCAGGCCCGCGGCTCGGACGGCGCCCACGGCGTCACGCTGAAGGCCGAGCCGCTGAAGCGCACCTTCTGGACGCTTTCCGCGTGGCGCGACCGGAAGGCGTTGCAGGACTACGCCGCCGCCGAGCCCCACGCCGGAACGATGCGCCGCAAGCGCGCGGTGATGCGCGACTCGGCCTTCGTCTTCTGGACGGTCAAGGGCGCGGACCTCCCCATCGACTGGGACGACGCCCAGCGCCGCCTCACCGAGCGGCGCTCCGCCGCCTGACCCCGCCGGCGCAGGAGCGGCGGTCCTCGGGGTTGCGTTCGCGCCCAGTGGTCAGGCGGGTTCCCGGTCTGCGGTCGGGCGCGGTCAAGCGGGGTCCCGGTCTTGGGCGAAGGCGCGGAGCCGGGGCAGGTCGACGACCGTGATGCGGCGCCAGCCGGTCCTGATGAGGCCCTCGCGGCGCAGGCCGTTCAGCGCGCGGGCGACGGTCTCGCGGGACGCGTCCATCCAGCTTCCCAGCTCCTCCTGGGACAGCGGGGGCCCGATGTCGATGCTGCCGTCCGCGGCGGGCGGCGCGTGCTGCGCGGACAGCTCGGCGAGGTCGGCGAGCAGGGACGCGAGCCGCTGCGTCCCGCGGCTCGTGACGTGCGCCCGCAGCCGCCGGTCGGAGTCGTCCAGGCGCTGCACGAACGTGCCGGTGACCAGCATCCACACCTCGGGGTGCGCGTCGAGGAAGCCGGTGAAGCGGGCCGCGGGCACGACCAGCGCGCGGATGGGCGACAGCGCGGTGATGGTGGCCGACCGGGTGCGGCCGGCGAGGACCGCGCTCTCGGCGAGCAGGTCGCCGGGTCCCCGGACGGCGAGCACGACGTCGTGGCCGTCCTCGGTGGCGGAGGTGACCTTCGCCCAGCCCCGCTCGATGATGATGACGTGGTCGGACTCGTCGCCCTGGTAGACCAGCGGCGCCTTCACCGGGTAGTTGCGCGGCCGGCCGACCGAGCGGAGCGCGGTCTGCTGCCCCGAGCCGAGCGAGGCCCAGAATCCCGGGCGCGGAGCGGGCGCGCCCGCGGACGCGCGCGCCGGTCCGTCCCGCTTCGAGGTCCCGGCCATCTAGCCGCCCGCGAGCCCGTTCGTCTGCGGTCGCAACGGTCCTCCCGAGATGCCTGGGGTGGCGGTTGCTTGCACCGTAGACCAGCGTCGACGGTAAGGGAAAGGGGCGCGCGCACGCCGACGGGGCGGGATCCCGCGGATCCCGCCTCGGGCGGGCCGTTCTCCGGCCGGACGCGCGGCGGTGACCCGTGCGGCGGGCACCGGGACGCGGTCTGCCTGCGGGTCACCGTACCGGCAATGGCCGGTGAAAGTGTGACGGAACATCACACTGTTCGGATATCGACCGCCGGGACAGGAGCGCCGCGGCGACCGGCCGTGATGCCCGCGGCGTGCCTCAGGGGTCCGGGCGGTCGCGCAGGGACGCGAGGTCGGGGCGGCCGCCGGGGTGGCGCACGGTCGCGCCGGCGGCGGCGACGGCGAGCC
>NZ_CAACUY010000462.1 GCF_900659615.1 Actinomadura fibrosa
AGCACCCGGGCGCCGCACAGGTAGAGCGGGAACTGCGGGCCGGGCACGTTCGAGATGATCAGGTTGATCGGGCGCAGCGAGATCGACGCCGCGGCCTGCCTGGTCGCCGCGGTGGCGCTCGGCGCGGCCGCGCAGCGCGCCGACCACCGCGCCGACCGGCTCCAGGCGGCCCAGGACCGCGTGAACGCCGTTCTGACGGCACCGGACGCGAGAACCGTGACCGCTCCGGTGAAGACCGGCGGACAGGGGACCGTGGTCGTCTCCCGGCGGCAGGACAGGGCGGTCGTGCTCCTGTCGTCCGGGCTTCGTCGACCGCCGCCGAGCAGGGCCTACGAGCTCTGGCTGATGGGCGAGGACGGCGCCCGCCCGGCCGGAATGGTCCGCCGGACTTCGAAACCGATGGTCCTGGACGGCGTCGGACGCTCCAGCCGGGTCGGGCTCACGGTCGAACCGGCGGCGGGCTCCCCGCGCCCCACCACCCAGCCGATCATGCTGGCGGCCCTCCCGCGGACCTGACCGGCCGGTGTGATCAAGCGGTGTGATCAAGCAGTGTGATCAGACGCTGCGATCAGGCGGCGCGGTCACACCTTGCGGCGGTCGATCACCGGGACCGGGCGGCGGCGCCTGGCCTGCTTGACGATCTGCGGGAGCGTCGCGTCCCAGCCGCGCTCCACGGCGAAGCACCAGGGCACCGCCTCCGCCGTCGCCGGGACGTCCCGCATGGTCAGCGCCACGAGGCCCGGGCGCTCCGACGTCCGGGCCAGCTCCGCGAGCTCCTCGGTCGGCAGGAAGACCACGTAGTCCAGCTCGCCCTTGCGGCCGCTCGGGACCCCGCGGCGCAGCGCGGCGATCGCGGCCACGTCCGTCCAGGGCAGCGTCCGGCCCCGCGCGCGGGGGAGCGGCCAGCGGGCCGGGCGGCGCACCCCGGCGGGGCCGAGCTCCAGGACGGGACGCCTCGCCAGCATGCTCCCGGCCGAGACGAGCAGGGCCGTCCCGAACCCGGCGGCCCCGACGGCGCCGAGCAGCAGGAACGCGAGGCCGGCGGCGCTCACGCCGTGCATCACCGCGCCGGCGACGAAGGCGACCGAGGCCCCGACCAGGATCAGCAGGGCGACGAGCTGCCACACGGCCCACCAGGTCACCCTGGCACGAACCGCGAACACCTCAGCCGGAACGCCCTCGGCAGTGACGGGTTCGGCCTCGCCGCCGCTGCCGGCGGGAGGCGGCTCGGGGCGGTCGTCGACGTGGCCCATCGGGGTCAGTCGCGCTTCACCGCGCACAGGAGCCCGTCGCCCACCGGGACGAGCAGCGGGACCAGCCGCTCGTCCTCGCGGATCATCCGGTGCACCTCGCGGATCGCCTCGGTCTCGGGGTCGCGGCGGGACGGGTCGGCCACCCGGTCGTGCCACAGCGCGTTGTCGAACGCGACGACGCCACCGGGCCGCAGCAGCCGCAGCGCCGCGGTGAGGTACTCGGGGTACTCGCGCTTCACCGCGTCGCAGAACACCATGTCGTAGGCGCCGTCGGTGAGCCGCGGCAGCACCTCCAGCGCCCGCCCGATGATCATCCGGGTGCGGGACGCGCCGAGGCCCGCCTCCCGGTAGGCCTGCTTGGCGAGCCGCTGGTGCTCGGGCTCGACGTCGACGCTCGTCAGGACCGCGTCCCTGGCCATGCCGCGCAGCAGCCAGACGCCGGAGACGCCGCAGCCCGAGCCCACCTCCACGACCGTCCGCGCGCCGATCAGGGTGGCCAGGAAGCGCAGCGCCGCCCCGCCGGCCGCGCCGATGGGCGTCGCGCCGACCTCCGCGCCGCGGCGCCGCGCGTTCAGCAACGGCTCGTCTTCGGGGAGGAATTCCTCCACGTAGGCCAGGGTGGCCTGAATGGCGTCGATGGCTGCCTCCTCGCGGGACCCCCGCCTGGCTCATGCTGGAAAGACCATATCGCTGAGAGGGAACCATCTGGAGTTTCAGCGCGTTCTAACCAGCGACGGAGCCCACCGGCAGGTGGACGAAGTCGGAACAGCGAGTCGGTCCAGAACCGCCCCAGCCCAGGCGAGACCGTGCCGTTCCAAGGCTTCGGCCTTGGCTCACCAGAGAGGAACAGCCCGGCACCATGGGAGTCGCAGCACTGAGTTTTAGAGGCGCTGTGGGGGTCGGCCCCAGACAGGGGTTGGGAAACGCCGCGCGCACCCGAGAGAACGCCCCCGAGGCCGAATGGGCGCCGCCGTCCTGGGACGAGGTCGTGCGGGAGCACTCCGCGCGCGTGTACCGGCTCGCGTACCGCCTGACCGGTAACCAGCACGACGCCGAAGACCTCACCCAGGAGGTCTTCGTCCGCGTGTTCCGTTCCCTGTCGAACTACACGCCGGGGACGTTCGAGGGCTGGCTGCACCGGATCACCACGAACCTGTTCCTCGACATGGCGCGGCGCCGCCAGCGCATCCGGTTCGAGGGCCTCGCGGACGACGCCGCCGAGCGCCTCCAGGGCCGCGAGCCGACCCCGGCGCAGGCGTTCGAGGACAGCAACTTCGACGCCGACGTCCAGGCCGCGCTCGACGCCCTGGCCCCCGAGTACCGGGCGGCCGTGGTGCTGTGCGACATCGAGGGCCTCTCCTACGAGGAGATCTCCGCCACACTCGGCGTCAAGCTGGGGACCGTGCGGAGCCGCATCCACCGCGGCCGCGCGCAGCTGCGCGCGGCGCTGGAGCACCGGGCGCCGACGAGGCGCCGCTTCGGCACGCGGAACGACTACCGGAGCGGGGAGCCGGGCGAGGTCGCCGCGGCCGTCGCCGTTGCCGATACTGCTGGTACCGCCGGTGAGACGGGCGCCGGGGGCGTCCGGGCGCTGCCGGAGGGCGCATAAGAGCCAGGACCGACCGCGCGGACGGGACCGCGCGTGAGCGAACGGGAGCACGAGGCGGCATGACGGAGCGAAGCGAGGGCATGCCCGCGGTCTTTGCCGGGGGGTGTGGGGGGTCGTCCCCCCGCGGGTTCGCGCGCATGACGGAGCGAACCGAGGGCATGCCCGCGGCTCTTGCCGGGATCCGCGGGGGGTCGTTTCCTCATGAGGAGGCCCTGTGAGCTGCCTTGGGGAGCGGCTGACCGCCCTGATCGACGGTGAGCTCGGACACGAGGATCGCGACCGCGCGCTCGCCCATCTCGCGCGCTGCGCCAGGTGCCGGGCCGAGGCCGACGGCCTGCGGCGGCTCAAGGGCCGGCTGCGGGGCCTGGCCGGTCCGCCCGCCGGTGGCGCCGACGACCTCCCGACCGATGACTTCCTCACCCGGCTGCGCTCGCTGTCGCCGCCCGCCGAGCCGGCGCCGTCCGCCGCGCCGCCTCCCGGTTCCGCCGGGCCGCTCGGGCCGTCCGTGGGCGTGCCCGCCAGGCCGCACCGTCCG
>NZ_CAACUY010000463.1 GCF_900659615.1 Actinomadura fibrosa
GGCTCAGCCGTCCCGGGCGGGCGCCGGCGGCCGGTTCCGCGGCCCGGGCGCGCTCCGGGAGGGTCTCCTGGGCCAACTCCACACCTCGCTCGTTCGATCCGCTGGCGGGAACGCTACCGGGCCGCGGGGGCCACGGCGACCACGACCCGGTCACGGCGCCCCGGCGCGGGGCGGCGCGGGCGTGCGACGAGGCGTGCGATGGGGCGCGCGGACGCGGTACCGCCGCCCACCATCATCGCGTGCCGGAGCGGATCCGTCCTGGTCGCGAGTGAGCGGAAGCGGGCCCGCACGACGCACGTGAGAGGGAATCCGACGCACGTGTGGGGGAATCCGGCGCGCGCGGGCCGGGGGGCGGCAGGGGACACGGAAGAGGGCCCGCGACACCCATCGGGCCGGAGTCGTCCCACAGGCGGTGAGAACGAGGCTCCGTTTTCTACTGGATGTCCGGGCCCTTCCCGGGTCCAAGCCCCCGCGCGATCGGGCGGCTCCGCTCGGGCGCGGCTTCCGGATCACCGCACTGGCTCGGACGGGCGGGGCGTGCTCGCCGTTGCCGTCCCGTCGCGCGCGGTGCCCGGCGGCGGCTCGGGCGGCCGATCGGTGAGTCCCGTGCTGGACTGCTGCAAAACTACCGGCTTCCACGGCCTTGTCAACCGCCGCATGTTCTGCGGCGACTCCATGTTTTCCCAGCTCAGAGCCATGATCGCAGGTCAGTGGCGGTTCACGGGCCGGGCGGGGCCCGCGCGGACGGATCCGCCGGGTGCCGGGCCCGTCCGCCGCCGCCTCAGCCGCCGGGGGCCGGGACGACGACGGTTCCGGTCGCGGTGACCGCGATGATCGGCTCGGCGAGGACCTCCGCGGCCGACTCGCCCTTGCCGGGGCGGCCGCGGCACACCACGCGGGCCTCGAAGTCCAGCGTGCGGCTGCGGGTCCCGACGCGGGTGACCACGGCGGTGGCCTCCAGCACGTCCCCGGCGCGGACGGGGGCGCGGAACTGCACGTCCGAGTAGGAGGCGAACAGGCCCTCGTCGCCGTCGGCGCGGATGCAGACCTCGGTGGCCACGTCCCCGAACAGGCCCAGGACGTAGGCGCCGTCGAGGAGGTCGCCGGCGTAGTGGGCGTGGGCGTAGGGGACGTAGCGGCGGTGGGTGACGGTCAGTCCCTCGCGGGGGTCGCTCATCGGCCGTCCTCTCCGGGCTCGGGGTCCTCGCCGCCGCTCTCGGGGACGGACCCGCCGGGCAGCAGCGCGTGGACGAGGTAGCTCGCGACCTCCGCGGGCGTGGTGCCCCGGCCGAAGATCCGGTCGACGCCGAGGTCCTCCTCGGTGACGGTGTCGAAGCGGGGGCCGCCCGCGACCAGCAGCGGCCGTCCCATCCCGGCGGCCACGGCGGTCGGGTACTCGGCGTGGAACGCGGCCGCCATCTGCTTGGTGTTGTGCAGGTGGGCGTTCTTCTGCGTGACGACCTGGGAGACCAGGACGGCGTCGGCGTCCTCGGCCTTCGCGCGCTCGACCAGCTCGGCGACGGTCACCTGGGCGCCCATGTTCACGACGTGGATCTCGCGGTAGTACTCCAGGCCCTTCTCGCCCGCGAACCCCTTGACGTTGAGGATCGCGTCGATCCCGACGGTGTGGGCGTCGGTGCCGATGCAGGCGCCGACCACGACCAGCCGCCGGTTCAGCGCGCGGCGGATGGCGAGGTTGACCTCCGTGGCGGTCAGCAGCGGGTACTCTCGGCCCTCGGGGACGGGGATCGACGCGTAGTCGATCAGGTGCCCGACGCGCCCGTACACGATGAAGAAGGTGAAGTCGGGGCCCATCGGCTTGGCGTGGACGACGCTCGCGGGGTCCAGGCCCATCTTCCCGGCGAGCTGGAGCGCGGCGGCGTCGGCGCGCGGCCCCGCCGGGACCGGCAGGGTGAACGACATCTGCACCATCCCGTCGCCGGTGGTGTCGCCGTAGGGGCGGATCACCTGCCGGGTGTCGGCGGGCTGGGCCGGGGCCTGCGCGCCAGGCGACTCGACCGTCATGCGGGCACCTCCTGCTCGGCGTGGGCGGCGTGCGGGTCCTCGGCGTCGAGGATCTCGATGGCGGGGTTGCAGTACCCGTCGGCGCGGGCGACGACGCCGTCCAGGCCCTTGCCGGCGTCGGGCGGGCGGCGCGTCACCCCGAAGGTGCCCTCGGCGATCGCGGTGAGGAGCCCGTCGCCCTCGACGCGCTCCAGCAGCTCCACCGCCTCCGACAGCACCTGCTTGGCGCGCTGGACGAGCATGCCGTCCGGGCGGGGCCGGAAGTCCTCGGCTAGCCCGGCGCAGGCGTCGCGGACGTAGCGGACGTTCTCCAGCGCCAGGTCGCGGTCCGACAGCCAGGGGGTGTGGATGCCCTCGGTCATCATCCCGATCAGGATGATCGACTGCCCGGTCATCACCCCGGCGAGGTTGAAGAAGGCGTCCAGCAGGTAGCCCTGGAAGATGTTGCCGGTCATGTGCTTGGTCGGCGGCATGTACTTCAGCGGCGCGTCCGGGAACAGCTCGCGGACGAGCTGCGCGTGCGCGAGCTCCAGCCGGAACGACCCGGGGACCGCCGGGTTGATCTCGAAGGCGTGGCCGAGGCCGAGCTGCGCGTCGGACAGGCCCGCCTCGTGCCCGAACCGCTCGTTCAGCAGCTGGCTGACGATCACGGTGTGCGCGGCGTCGACCGCGTCGGCGGTGGTGAGGTAGTTGTCCTCGCCGGTGTTGATCACGATGCCGGCGCGGGCGTGGATCTGCCGGGAGAAGCGCTGGTCGATGAACGTCCGGCGCGGGTTGATGTCGCGGAAGATGATCCCGTACATGCAGTCGTTGAGCATCATGTCCAGGCGCTCCAGCCCGGCGAGCGTCGCGATCTCCGGCATGCACAGCCCGGAGGCGTAGTTGGTGAGCCGCACGTACCGGCCGAGCTCGCGCGACACCTCGTCCAGCGCCGCGCGCATCAGCCGGAAGTTCTCCTGGGTGGCGTAGGTGCCGGCGTAGCCCTCGCGGGTCGCGCCCTCGGGGACGAAGTCCAGCAGCGACTGGCCGGTCGAGCGGATCACCGCGACGACGTCGGCGCCCTCCCGCGCGGCGGCCTGCGCCTGCGGGATGTCCTCGCAGATGTCGCCGGTCGCGACGATCAGGTAGATCAGCGGGCGGCCCTCGCCGGCGCCGGGCACCGGGAGCCGCTCCAGCATCGCGTCGCGCTCGGCGCGGCGGCGGTCGACGCGGCCGATCCCGGCGCGGGCGGCCTCGCGGCGGCGCTGCGCGGCCGCGAGGGCATCGCCTTCACCGGCACCGCCCTCGCCATCGCGGCCACCACGATCACCCTGTTCGGCAACCTGTGGCCGG
>NZ_CAACUY010000464.1 GCF_900659615.1 Actinomadura fibrosa
AACAGCGCCGCGAGCGCGACCGTCCCCGCGGCGAGCGCCCGGACGCCGCGGCGCTCCCAGTCGCTCCCGTACGCGCCCGCCGCGACGGTCTCCAGCGCCGCGAGGAAGTCGGCGGCGGACGGCGGACGGCCGCGCGGGTCCTTGGCCATGCCCGCCGCGACCAGCGGCCGCAGCGGCTCGGGCAGCTCCTCGACCGGGACCGGCTCACCAAGGTGCTGCCGCCGCAGCTCCGGCAGGCCGGTCCCCGTGTACGGCCGGTGCCCGGCCACGCACTCGAAGAACACGCAGGTCGCCGCGTACACGTCGGCGGACGCCGAGGCGGGCCGTCCCTCCCACTGCTCGGGCGACATGTAGGCGGGCGTCCCCGACCGGCCCTCGCCCCCGGCCACCGCGGCCACACCGAAGTCGACCAGCTTGCTCAGCCCGTCACTCCGCACCACGACGTTGGCGGGCTTGTAGTCGCGGTGCACGACCCCGGCCCCGTGCGCCGCCGCCAGCCCCAGCAGCGACCCCTTCAGCACCACCAGCGCGGCCTCGGGTTCGAGCTTCCCGTGCTCGTCGAGGACCGCCCTGAGCGAGACGCCGTCCACCGCCTCCATCACGATGGCCGCACCGCTCTCGCCGCTGACGAACCGGTACAGCCGCGCCACGTGCGGGTCGGTGATCCTTCCGAGCGTCACCGCCTCCTCGCGCAGCCGCTCGATCGCCTCCTCGTCCCCGTCCCGCCGGTGCACGTACTTGATCGCCACCGGCGCCCCCGACCCGGTGTGCCGCGCCAGCACCACCCGCCCCTGCGCGCCGGCCCCCAGCACCCGCACCTCATCGAACCCGTCGACCCGCCACTCCACCACCCGCCGACCATAACCAGAAAAATCATGACGCCAGAAGATCCCGCGGATGCCCGGCCAGACCCCAGACCGCTACGAGTAGTCCTCAAAGGTTCCGACCACCTGACACGCTTGGGGTCTCAAAGGCGCGTCGGCCACGGCCCGCTGACTCGCATCGCCACCGTCTCCGCTGGTCCAGACGGTGGCCGGACGATCGGCGGGCATCGGGCGCCCGAGATCCCGCGCCACCTTCCGGAGCTGCTCCAGCTCGATCGAGTCGACCTTCGCCGACCGCCCGCGCGCGAGGCCGTTGTCGGCGGTGAACTCCTGGACGTCCGAACAAGGGATGACGAACGACACGTCCAGGAAGTAGGGACTGGAATCGTTCCTGGCCAGATAGCGCACCTCGGACATCGAGGCGGGAAGCCGCAGCCTCAGGTCGCTCGCGGCCCGCTCAAGACTGATCCGCGGGTCGGAACCCTTCACGGCACGGGAGTCGCCATTGCTCTCGGCGAGAGGGCCGTCGGACGTAGACAGCAGCGCATACGCCACCGTCCCGGCCGCGGCGAACACCGCGACACCGACGAACACGCCGAACCAGAAAAGCAGCGAACGTCTCTTCACCGATCGGATCCCGCGAATGTACCGCTTGCCGTGGCGGGCTTCCCGTGATTCGGGTGAGCGCTGAGTTCGGGAAAGTCAGGGGGTTAGGAGGTGGGCTGAGGTTTGGTGGGTGGCTAGGACTATCGCGCCTAGGGCTTCGGCGCGGTCGCCTAGGTGGCCGGTGGTGAGGGTCATGCCCTGGTTGAGGGCCGGGGGGAGGCGGTGGGTCAGGACGTGGCGGACGCCGTCGAGGAGGGGGCGGCCGACGGCGGCGACCTCGCCGCCGAGGACGACCAGGCGGGGTTCGAGCATCGCGCAGATGCCCGAGAGGGCCTGCCCGATCATGTGGCCGGCGTCGGTGATCACGCGGAGTGCCCCGGGGTCGTCGGCGGCGAGCAGGGCGATCAGGTCGGAGATGGTGGTGCCGGGGCCGCGGGTGTGGGTGAAGGCCGAGGTGAGGGCGCGGGCACCGACGACGGTCTCCAAGCAGCCGCGGTTCCCGCACCGGCAGACGTAGCCGCCGTCGACCACGGGGACGTGGCCGAGCTCGCCCGCCGTCCCGGTGGCGCCCTGGTAGGGGCGGCCGTCCAGGATCAGGCCGGCGCCGACGCCGTCCGACAGCATCACGTAGACCAGGTCCTGGACGCCGCGCGCCGCGCCGAACGTCCATTCCGCGAGGGCGCCCAGGTTGGCGTCGTTGCCGACGTGGACGGGCATCCCGACGCGCTCGCGGAGCCGGGCGGCGACGTCCACGTCGGTCCAGCCGGTGAGCATGGACGGGACGTTCAGCGTGTGCGACCGGGCCCGGACGGGCGCCGACACGGCGACGCCCATGCCGAAGATGCGCCCGGCGTCCCGGCCGACGGTCGCGACGAGGTCGAGGGCGGTGCCGGCGATGAAGTCGAGCGCCTCGTCCGGGCGGTGGTCGACGTCCACCTCGCGGTACCGCTCCCCCAGCGCGTTGCCGGACAGGTCGGTCAGGAGCACGCGGATGTCGGTGTGGCGCAGGTGGACGCCGAGGAGGCCGCCGCCCTCGGGGTTGAGGGTCAGCGGCGTGGCGGGGCGGCCGCCCCGGGACGCGGTGGGCAGGGACGCGTCGTCCGACTCGGTCAGGACGCCGTCGGCCAGGAGGCCGGCGACCAGGCTGGAGACGGTGGTCCGGGAGAGGCCGGTCGCCCGGGCGATGCCGACCCTGCTGATGCGGCCGTGCTGCCGGACGGTGTCCAGGACCAGCAGCCGGTTCCGTTCCCGGAGCGACGTGAGGGAGCCGGGGGATTCGTCCATGGCCGCCAGCGTAGGGGTTTGTCCGAGCTGCGCATAAACCGTGGCCGTTTATGGCCTTGTTTGTCCTTGACTCTGATTAACCGGCGAAAATACAGTGCAGCGAATCTGATCGCCGCTGGTCGGGCGGCGTGCGCCTGACCCCCACCCCCCAGGAGCTACCGTGCGTGAACGAGCATGGGCACCGGCCATCTGGCGCAAGGGAGTCGTCGGCCTCGCCGTCCTCTCGACCGCCGTGTTCACCCTCGCGGCCTGCGGAGGCGACGACGACTCCGGTGACTCGAACTCCGCGTCCGGCTCGGCCAAGGGCAAGGTCGGCGTGATCCTGCCGGACACGACGTCGTCCACCCGGTGGGAGAACTTCGACCGGCCGTATCTGGAGCAGGCGTTCAAGGCGGCGGGCGTGCAGTACGACATCCAGAACGCCGAGGGCTCGACCCAGCGGTTCCAGACCATCGCCGACCAGATGATCACCGGCGGCGTCAGCGTCCTGCTGGTCACGGGGCTCGACTCGAACTCGGCGGCGGCGGTGCAGCGCAAGGCGCAGTCGCAGGGCGTCAAGACGATCGACTACGACCGGCTGACGCTGGGCGGGGTGTCGGACTACTACGTC
>NZ_CAACUY010000465.1 GCF_900659615.1 Actinomadura fibrosa
ATCGGCGGCGGGACGGTCCGCGGCGGCGCGGGACGGGGCGCCGCGGGCGGGACGCGCATGGCCGCCGCGGGATCCGTGGAGTACTCGCGCCCCGGCTCCGTCCGCCAGTCCGGCTGGACCTGACCCGGCGGGGCCTGGGCGGGGTCGCCTTGGGCGAGTTCGGTCCGCGGGTGCGGCGGATCGTACGCCGGCGCGGTCCGCCCTGGTCCGGCCTGGGCGGCGGGGTCGGGCTGCGCGGCTTCGGTCCGCGGATGCGGCGGGTCGTACGCGGGCGCGGTCTCCATGTGCGGCGGCGGCGCCTGCGGAGAGCCCTGCGCTGAGCCCTGTGCGAAACCCTGCGGGGAACTCTGCGGCGAGCCCTGCGGGGAACTCTGCGGCGAGCCCTGCGAGAACCCCTGCGGCGAGCCCTGCGAGAACCCCTGCGGCGAACTCTGCGGGGAACTCTGCGGCGAGCCCTGTGGGGGCTGTCCGGCCCAGGCGGGCGGGGGCAGGGGCGGGACGCCGGAGCGGGCGCCGGGGTCCCGGGACGTGACGTTCGGGCCGGAGCCGGGCGGCGCCGTCCACGCCTCGCCCAGCGTGGTGTTGACGGCGGCCTCGCCGGACCCGCCGACCAGCGCGAGCAGCAGGTCGCGGGCGCTCGGCCGCTGCTCGGGCTCCTTGCGCAGGCACGCCTCGACGAGCCCGGCGAGCGACGCGGGCAGGGCGCCGAGCTCCGGCTCGGCGTGGACGGCGCGCGCCGCCATGATCTGGAACGAACCGTGGCCGAACGGGTTGCGCCCGTTGGCCGCGAACGCGACGAGGCAGCCCCAGGCGAAGATGTCCACGGCCGGGGTGATGTGCTGCGTGGTGATCTGCTCGGGCGCGATCCAGCCCGGCGTGCCGACGACCTGGCCGGTGCGGGTGTGCGAGCTCGCCATGTCGAGCGCGCGGGCGATCCCGAAGTCGATCACGCGCGGGCCCGAGATCGACAGCAGCACGTTGCTCGGCTTCAGGTCGCGGTGCACGAGCCCGGAGCTGTGGATGGCGACCAGCGCGGCGGCCACCCCGACGGCGACGCCGTGCAGCATCCCGGGCGACAGCGCGCCGTTCTCGCTGACGTGCTGGAGCAGCGACGGCCCGTCGATGTACTCGGTGACCATGTAGGCGAGGCCGAGGTCCTCGCCGTGCTCCAGCACCTGGGCGGTGCAGAACGAGGCGACCCGCTCGGCGTTGGCGGCCTCGTCGTGGAAGCGGGCGAGGAACGTGCGGTCGTCGGCCAGCTCCGCGCGGACGACCTTCACCGCGACCGGCCGCCCGCCGGGGTCGCGGCCGAGGTAGACCGCGCCCATCCCGCCCTCGCCGATCTTGGCCTCGATCCGGTACCGGCCGACCCGCGTGGGATCCTCCGGGCGCAGCTCGCCCAGGGACGCCGCGGTCCCCGGGCGGGAATGCGGGCTCTCCATCGGCGATCCCTTCGCCCCCACGAAGCCGCGTCTTGGCGGCCGCCCCCGCGGCGGCACGCGACTCCCTCCGGTTCACACGATGACAGAGGACAGGGCGTCCCGGCCACCCCCAATAAAGGTCAACGATCGTTCAAGACCCGCTTGAGCCGGATTAAAACTCCGTCCGCCGGCGGCGGACACGGTGAGCCGCGGCTCAGACGGGCTTACGCTTTGCGCGCGGGCGAAGGCACCCCTAAGTCCGCGGTGCGAACTCGGTGGGGGACGACCTCGATGAACCCAAGGACCCGGGGAGCGGCCGCCGCGGCCGCGCTGGTACTGCTGGCGCCGGCGGCGTGCGCGGTGCACACCGAGCGCAGGACCCGCCCCATCGCCGACGTCACCACGGTCCGCACGGTCGACCCGGCCGCGCTGCCCGGCACGACCGCGGTGACCCACATCGAGCAGGACGCCACCCGCCGCGTGTTCGCGTCCTATCCCCGGATCCCGGGCGCCGGCGCGCTGACCGCGCGGCTCGCCAAGGCGGTGGCCGCGGAGGTCCGCCCGTTCGGCGCGGGCGCGGACGGCGCGGAGCCCCTGCCGGGCGGCGGCGTCCCGGAGCTGAACGTGCAGTGGTCGCTGACCGCGGCGACCTCCCGGGTCGTCGGCGTCCGCCTCGTGACGTGGCGGTACTTCGGCACGTCCGGCGGCGAGTCCCGCGCCACCTACTGGTACGACGCCGCCACCCGCACCGCGCACCCGTCCGCCGACCTCGTGGACGGCCCCGCGGGCCTCGCGACGCTGGCCGAGCGGGTCCGCGAGCGGCTCGGGTCGCGGGCCAACCCGGCGCAGGTGCGCGCCGCCGCGGACACGTTCCCGTCGCTGGCGTTCAACGAGGCCGGCGACCTGGTCGCCGAGTTCAGCGACTACACGGTGGCGCCCGGCTCCGCCGGACGCGTCGCGGTCGCGCTCGACCGCGACGCCGCCGACCCGCTGCTGTCGGCGTTCGGACGCCGCGCCCGCGACGCGGCGCTCGACGCCCGCCCGCACCCGGCGTCCTCGCAGGCGCCCCCGCCGCCGGCGAAGGCCGGCACCCCGCGCACCGACTGCGGGCGCGCCAAGTGCATCGCGCTGACCTTCGACGACGGCCCCGGCCCCGGCACGCGGCGGCTCCTGAGCACCCTTTCCGCCCACGGCGCCCGCGCCACGTTCTTCGTGGTCGGCGAGAACGCCGCGGCCGACCCGGCGCTGCTGCGCGAGGCGGTCGCCGCGGGCAACGAGATCGGCAACCACACCCAGGGCCACCGCGACCTCACCCGGATGCCCGCCATGCAGGTCAACACCGACGTGCAGCGCACCCAGGACGTCCTGCGCGCCGCGCTCGGCCGCTGCACCACCCTCCTCCGCCCCCCGTACGGCGCCACCAACAGCACCGTCGCGGGCGTCGCGAAGTCCCTCGGCCTGACCGAGGTGCTGTGGAACGCCGACCCCGCCGACTGGCGCGAACGCGACCCCGCCGCCGTCGCCGCCCGCACGATCGCGTTCGCCCGACCCGGCGCCATCCTCGTCCTGCACGACACCCACGAACCGACGATCGAAGCGATGCCCGAAGTCCTGAGACGCCTCACAAGGGCGGGCTACACCTTCGTCACAGTCACCAACCTGATGGCCACCCGCAAACCCCCACAAGGTAGCCCTTTCTCGGGTCTGTAGCAGTGTTCATTGCAAAGCCCTCGGCGTCGGGCCTGGGGGCCCTCCTTAGACGTCATCTCATTTGGTGTGTCGGCGGTAGCCTGCCGTTCGTGGAGATGGTCGAGCGGTTGGTGCCTGAGGAGTTGTGGGAGCTGTTTCAGCGGGTG
>NZ_CAACUY010000466.1 GCF_900659615.1 Actinomadura fibrosa
GGGGCCCGCCGCGCGCGACCCGGAGGCGGCGGGCCCGTCCGGCGGCGGATCCGGCCGCCGCCGCCATTGCCGCACGATTGACATGCGCTCTTTGTGCAGTAACACCGATGCCCTGTCAGTCCGCGGATGGGGATGTGAGCGCGTGCTCGCTCTTCGTGCATTCCGCGGTCCCGATCCCCTGGACCGACCGTTACACATGGTTACGGACCCGGTCGGGGCGGCCCGGCGTCCAGCCAGGTGGCCGCGCACACGGATACCGATCGGCCTGCTTTTCGGACGCGGTATTGCGGTTGCGTTATGGCCGCCCGCCAACGGGGATTGTGACCGATTCCCCGGGCCCGCCGCATGCCGAAGGGAGGTGACTAAGTATGCAGAAGTGGTTTTTCCGGGCACTCGGCCGCTTCGTAGACTTCTCCGCAGGACGAGGGTGTGTGAACAAGGGGGAGCATGGTGGGGGTTCAACTTCACGGGTTCGTTGAGGCGCGGCTTTAATGGAGGCCGCAGCCGATCACCCGATGCAGTTTCCGGAGTCACCGGAATTCGTGCAGCGGTTCTGCGATGTGGTCCTGGCGTCACTGACCCGCCGTGACCAGCGAAAATGGGGCAGCCGCTATGTGCGCGGCCTGCTGTCCACCGAAGGCCGCAAGTCGATGCGGCGGATCGCCGGCGATGGCGGATCCACCGTCGAGCAGAGCCTTCAGCAGTTCATCAGCAAGTCCCCGTGGGATTGGCGTCCGGTACGCAGGGCGCTGGCCGAGCATATGAGCAAGAAGATCAGCCCGCTGGTCATGGTGGTCAATCCGCTGGTCATTCCCAAGGCCGGTGATCACTCGGTGGGCGTGAACCGGCAGTTCGTCGCCCAGCTGGGCCGGGTGGCGAACTGCCAGACGGGGGTCGGGATCTGGCTGGCCGGATCCCAGGGGAGCTGCCCGATCGACTGGCACCTCACCCTGTCGCCCCGCTGGATCGGCGACCGGCGGCGGCGCGAGCGCGCGGAGATCCCGCACGAGGTCGGCGGCGCGGCCCAGTGGGAGGTCATCGCCGAGGCCGTCGCCGAGATCCGCGACGAGTGGGACGTCCGGCGCGTCCCGGTCCTCGTGCGGGAGCCCTGCGCCGAGATGATCCATGCCCTCTCCAGGCGCGGGATCTCCTTCATCGCGTCGGTGGACGAGTCCTTCCGCGTGATCGCCGGCGGTCCGCCCGGCCAGGGGCAGCGGCAGGAGACGACCGTCCGGCTGCTGACGACGCGGGGCGACCGGCGGTGGCGGCCCGTGTCGACGTTCGACCACCGCACCAGCACCACCCGCGCCTCGCTCGGGGTGGCGCACGCCGTCCGGCTGCCGAACGCCGAGCCGGGACGGGAGCACGGCGTGCCGCCGGGCGCCCCGATGGTGCTCTTCGGGCTGTACGACCGGACGACCGGATCCGACCGGCAGTTCTGGTTGTCCAATGTCACCGACCAGCCGCTCGATGTGCTGTTGCACCGTGCCAGGTTGACGCAGCGGGTCGACATGGACGAGGAGGAGATCTGCAGAAAGGTCGGGATGATGGACTTCGAAGGGCGCATCTACCGCGGCTGGCATCACCACGCGACGCTCGTCTCGGTCGCGCACGCGATCCGGTTGATTTCCCGAATGGCAGAGGTCGACGTGGACGACTTCCGGACCAAGCGCTGGCTGCGGCACCCTCCCCTGACGGTCTGCCGGAACGAGGCGGAAACAGAGGGAACGGTCTTCGATTAGCCCGGACGCGCGAATCATCCGGCGCGATGCCGCCCCGCGCGGACGCGTGCGGCGGTCGCGCGACCTGACGAAGAACTGCCGACCGCGCGCATTCCACGGTCCGACCTGACAAAGAATTCAGCGGTGCCCGCCCGGGCCTTGCCGCCCCGCTGCGCGCGGGTCACGATTGCGCATGGCGGGCTCACCCGTCCAGCGGAGAAAGAAATGTGAAGGGAGAATTCCACGTGACGACGCCCCTGAAATTCGGTGCCTTTCTGGTGCCGCTGCACGACATCAACGAGAAGCCGACGCTGTCGCTGTGGCGCGACATGCGGCTGATCGAGCTGCTCGACGAGCTCGACTACGACGAGGCGTGGGTGGGCGAGCACCACTCGGGCGGCTGGGCCAACATCCTGGCCCCCGAACTGGTCATCGCGGCGGTCGCGGAGCGGACCCGGAGGATCAGGCTGGCGACGGGCGTCATCAGCCTCCCGTACCACAACCCGTTCATGGTGGCCTCCCGCGCGGTCCAGCTCGACCACCTGACCCGCGGCCGGTTCATCCTGGGCGTGGGCGCGGGGTCGATCCCCTCCGACCCGCACATGCTGGGCATCGAGCAGACGGAGACCCGGCCGCGCACCGCCGAGGCGCTGGAGGTGATCCAGCACCTGCTGGGAAGCGACGAGACGATCACCAGGAAGACCGACTGGTTCACCCTCCAGGACGCCCGGTTGCAGGTCGCGCCGTACTCGCCGGGGGGCATCGAGATCGCGATCTCCAGCGCGCTGTCGCCCAACAGCATGCGGACCGCCGGCCGGATGGGCCTCGGGGTCATGTCGTTCGGCTCGCCCCGGCCGGGCATCCCGCTCCCGGACCTGGGGCGGCAGTGGCGGTACGCGGAGGAGGCCGCCGCCGAGGCGGGGCGGACGGTCGACCGGGCCGACTGGCGGATCACCCAGACCGTGTACGTCGCCGAGACCCGCGAGGAGGCGTACGCCGACGTCCGCGCCGGGTTCGACCGCTGGGTGCACGGCTACTGGGAGGACATCTTCCACCTGCCGGTGGGCATCGAGGGCGTGCCGCGCGGCCAGGAGCTGGAGGCGAACATCGAGATGGGCAACATCATCGTGGGCTCGGTCGACGACGCGGTCGCCGGGATCGAGCGGCTCCAGGAGAACACCGACGGCTTCGGCGGCATGCTGCTGATGGCGCACGACTGGGCGCCCTGGGACAAGATGCGGCGCAGCTACGAGCTGTTCGCCCGGTACGTCGCCCCGCGGTTCACCGGCGCGCTGGTCCGGCCCCGGCTGTCGGCGGACTGGGTGACCGCGAACGGCCACCTCTTCGAGGCCGGCTACCAGGCCGCGATCCAGCAGGCGATGGGGCAGGCCGCCGCGACATGACGCGCCCGCCGGGCCGCGGGACCGGAACACCGGGGCGGTGACCTGGTCCCCGCGGCCCGGACGCGGCGGCCCGGACGCGGTGGCCCGGACGCGGTGGCCCGGACGCGGTGGCCCGGACGCGGTGGC
>NZ_CAACUY010000467.1 GCF_900659615.1 Actinomadura fibrosa
CTGCGCGGGCGGCGGCCACGCGGCGGGCGGCGGGGCCTGCTGCGCCTGCGGCTGCTGGGCCTGAGGCTGCTGCGGCGCCTCCTGCTGGGGCGCCTCCTGCTGCTGCGCGGGGGCCTCCTGGGCGGGGGCCTCCTGCTGCGCCTCCTGCGGCTGCTCGGCCGGGGCACCGCCGCCGGACGGCGCGTCGCCCTCGTCGCCGATGACGGCGAGCTCGGCGCCGACCTCGACGGTCTCGTCCTCGGCGACGGTGATGCTGGTCAGGATCCCGGACGCGGGCGAAGGGATCTCGGTGTCGACCTTGTCGGTCGACACTTCGAGAAGCGGCTCGTCGGTCTCGACGCGCTCACCCTCCTTCTTCAACCAGCGGGTGACGGTGCCCTCGGTGACGCTCTCGCCGAGCTGGGGCATAGTGACGGAGACCGGCATGGCTCTCAGCGACTCCTTCGGAAGAACCTTCGAGTGAAACGGTGCGGCTCGTACGGGTGCGGCGGTGTCAGCCGTGCACGTGCAGCGGCTTGCCGGCGAGGGCGAGGTGCGCCTCGCCGACCGCCTCGGACTGGGTCGGGTGGGGGTGGATGAGCTGGGCGACCTCGCCGGGCAGGGCCTCCCAGTTGTAGATGAGCTGCCCCTCCGCGATGAGCTCGCCGACGCGCGCGCCGACCATGTGGATGCCGAGGACGGGGCCGTCCACGGCGGCGATGACCTTGACCTCGCCCTGCGTCCCCAGGATCTTGCTCCGGGGGTTGCCGGCCAGGTCGTAGGTGAACTCCTTGACCTCGTGCCCGCGTTCCCGGGCCACGGCGGTGGTGATGCCCACCGAGGCGACTTCGGGGTCGGAGTAGGTGATGCGCGGCACGCCGTCGTAGTCGATCGGCGGCGGGGTCAGCCCGCCCAGCCGCTCGGCGACGAGGATGCCCTCGGCGAAGCCGACGTGGGCCAGCTGCGGCGTCGGGATCAGGTCGCCGACCGCCGAGATCGTGGGGACGCTCGTCCGGCAGTACTCGTCGACCTTGACGAAGCCGCGCTCGGTCTCGACGCCCGCCTCGGCGAGGCCGATGCCGTCGGAGACGGGGCCGCGGCCGACCGCGACGAGCAGCAGCTCGGCGTCGATCACCTTGCCGCCCTCCAGCGTGACCGAGACGCCGCCCGGGGTGGGCTTGACGCTCTCGAACCGGACGCCCAGCTCGAACTTGATCCCGCGCTTGCGGAAGGCGCGCTCCAGCCGCTTGGAGCTCGACTCCTCCTCCAGCGGCAGCAGGTGGGGGAGCGCCTCGACGATCGTGACCTCGGCGCCGAACGACCGCCACACGCTGGCGAACTCGACGCCGATGACGCCGCCGCCCAGGATCACGACGGAGCCGGGGACGTGCTGGAGGCGCAGCGCGTGGTCGCTGGAGATGACGCGCTCGCCGTCGATCTCCAGGCCGGGCAGCGACTTCGGCGCGGATCCGGTGCCGAGGACGATGTGGGCGCCCTCCAGGGTGCGGACCTCGCCGTCCGGCGTGGTGACCTCGACGCTGGTCGGGCCGGCGAGCCGGCCGGTGCCGTGCACGACCTCGATGCCGCGGGACTTGATCAGCCCCGTGAGGCCCTTGACGGTGGTGGAGACGACCTTGTCCTTGTAGGCGTGGACGCCGGCGACGTCGATGCCCTCGAAGACGGCCTTGACGCCGAACTTCGCCGCCTCGCGCGTCTGGTCCGCCACCTCGGCCGCGTGCAGCAGCGCCTTGGTGGGGATGCAGCCGCGGTTCAGGCAGGTCCCGCCGAGGGACTCGTCCCGCTCGATGAGGGCGACCGACTTGCCGAGCTCGGCGGCGCGCAGCGCGCACGCGTACCCGCCGCTGCCGGCTCCCAGGACCACGATGTCGTAGGGGCCGCTGTTGGCCACTTCCCGCTCCCTCTCCCGGTGCGGCGCCGCGTGGATCGCGGCGCCCGGCGCGGGGCGGGGGCCGGCCGGTGTCGGCGGCCCCCACCACCACGAAGAACCTATTAGCTTGTCCCGCCGGCCGCGTGCGGCGGGGTCTACAGAACCCCGGCGGCGAGGTCCTCGGCGATCTGGACCAGCGTGCGGGTGGCGGCGCCCGTGCCGCCCTTCGGGGTGTACCCGTACGGCTCGCCCTTGTGGAAGGACGGGCCCGCGATGTCGAGGTGGGCCCACTTCACGCCGTCCGGCACGAACTCCTTGAGGAAGACCCCGGCGACCAGCATGCCGCCCCAGCGCTCGCCGCTGATGTTGGCGATGTCGGCCACCGCGGAGTCCAGGCCCTTGCGCAGCTCCGCGGGCAGCGGCATGCCCCACGACGCCTCGCCGGCGCGGCCCGCCGCCGCGACCACCTTCTCACGGACGTCGTCGTCGTTGGCCATGACCCCCGTGGTGCGGGTGCCGAGCGCGACGAGCTGCGCGCCGGTCAGCGTCGCGACGTCCACGATGAGGTCGGGATCGTCCTCGCCGGCGCGGACGAGCGCGTCGGCCATGACGAGGCGGCCCTCGGCGTCGGTGTTGAGGACCTCGACGGTCTTGCCGCCGTAGATGCGCAGCACGTCGGACGGGCGCTGGGCGGTGCCGCTCGGCATGTTCTCGGCGATCGCGAGGTAGCCGACGACGTTGACCTTCGGGCGGAGCTCGGCGATCGCTGCGAGCGCGCCGAGCACGGCGGCCGCGCCGCCCATGTCGGACTTCATCCAGTCCATCGCCTCGGCCGGCTTGAGCGACAGGCCGCCGGAGTCGAACGTGATGCCCTTGCCGACGAGCGCGAGGGTCTTGGACGCCTCGGGGTGCGTGTAGGCGAGCCGGACGAGCCGCGGCGGGTTCACCGAGCCCTGCCCGACGCCCGCGATGCCGCCGTACCCGCCGTCGACCAGGGCCTTCTCGTCGAGCACCTCGATGGCGAGGCCCGCCTCGCCGGCGACGCGCTCGGCCTCGCCCGCGAGGTCCTCGGGGGCGAGGTGGGAGGGCGGGGTGTTCACCAGGTCGCGGACCAGGTTGATCGACTTGGCGAGGACCCGGGCGCGCTCGACGGCGGCGTCCGCGCCGTCCTGCGCGGCGGCCGGGCCGGCGAGGCGGATCTCCCCGACCGGGCTCTTGTGCTCGCCGGTGCGGTAGGAGTCGAAGGTGTAGTTGCCGAGGAGCGCGCCGAGCGCGACGGCCTCGACGTCGCCGCCGGACGCGGCGGGCAGGGCGACGCCCACGCGGGCGGTGCCCGCGAGCGCGCGGAGGGCAAAGCCGGGTGAT
>NZ_CAACUY010000468.1 GCF_900659615.1 Actinomadura fibrosa
ATCTGGGGCGACATGGCGAACCACAAGATCCGTGTGGCGCTGTGCCCGCTCGCCGGCACGGACGAGTTCCAGTTCACCGCGCCCCTTGCCCCGGGCGACCTGCGGGCCGTCCGGTACCCGGCGGACTGGGCGCGCGCCCGGCAGATCATCGACGGCGACCGGGCGCCGGGCGACGTGCTGCTGCTGCCGTGGGCGCAGTACCGGAGCTATCCCTGGAACCACGGCCGCCGCTCGCTCGATCCGCTGCCGCGCTACCTGAACCGGCGCGTGATCATGAACGACGCGGTGACCGTGGCAGGGACGGGCGACGGCGGGACGGGGAACGGCGGGACGGGCGGCGGGGCCACGACCGTCGCGCCCGAGGATCCGCGGGCCGTCCGGCTCGCGGGCGTCGCCGCGTCCGGGAACCCGTCGGCGGCGACGCTGCGTGACGAGGGCGTCCGGTACGTCGTGGTGGACGCCGAGGTGGGCAGGCTCGGGCCGGTGGGCGCCGTGGAGGTGCTGCGAGGCCCTGACCTGGCCGTCTATCGGGTGGACGGGGCAGCCGCTGTGCGCGAGGACCGCGTCCCCGCGGCACCGGTGGCGGCGGCCTGGCTCGCCGCGAGTGTGGTCGTTTTCTGGTCATTCCTCGCCTCAGGGACTACTCTGAGCCTTCCATTACTCGGCAGTACCAATGCCGGCGAACCCCGTCGAAGGGCCCACTGATGCGCATCGCCATCGCCGCACTGGTCGGCGTCATCCTCGCGGCCGGCGCCTCGTTCGGGACGGTGCAGCTCACGAACGCCTCCCAGAAGGACCCGGTCATCAAGCCGCTGTACAACTACGGCTCCCGCTGACCCGCCCGGACCCGATGGGGACCTGGCGCGGCGCCCCCGCCCTGCTGGAGATCGTCGTTCCCGCGCGCGACGAGGCCGAGCGGCTTCCGGCGGGGCTGGCGCAGCTGTGCGCGAAGCTCGCCGGGCTGCCCGTGCGCGCCGAGGTCATCGTCGTCGACAACGGCAGCACCGACGGCACGGCCGAGATCGTCCGTAGCTGGCGCGGCGAGGTGCCGGTGCGGCTGCTGAGCTGCGAGCGGCCCGGGAAGGGCGCGGCCGTCAAGACCGGACTGGCGGCGACCCGCGCCCCGTACGTAGGATTCATGGACGCCGATATGGCGACGGACCTCGCAGCACTGGACGAGGTGCTCGTCCTGCTGCGCGAGGGCCGCCCGGTCGTGGTGGGGTCAAGGCGCCACGGTCGGTCGGTCGTCGAGGGCTACGCGCTGCCCGTCCGGCGGCTCGGCGCGATCACCTTCAACCGCCTCGTCCGCGACCTGGTGGGCGGTGTCGCCGACACCCAGTGCGGGTTCAAGTTCTTCGCCGGGCCGCTGGGCCGGGCCGCCGCCGCCGACCTGCGCACCACGGGGTTCTCCTTCGACGTCGAGCTGCTCGCGCACTGCGTGCGGCGCGGCGCGGAGGTGACCGCCATCCCGGTGGTCTGGCGCGACCGCCCGGGCTCGACGTTCTCGGTCCGGCGGCACTCGCTGGAGTGCCTGCTCGACCTCGCCCGCATCCGGGCCCGCGCCGGCCGCCGCGCCACGTCCCCGGTGGACGCGGCGCCTCCGGCCCCGGAGCCGGTCAAGGGGGCGCTCGCGCTGCCGGACGGCGGGCTGCCGTCGGCCTCCGGCGCCGGTCCGGGATGAGCGGGCCGAGATGCGCGGGCGGGGATGAGCGGGCCGAAGTGAGCGGGCCGAAGTGAGCGGGCCGGAATGAACGAGATCGCGCGGGTGGCGGGCCTGCGCGTCGCGGTCGTGAACTGGCGGGACCCGTGGCACCCGGCGGCGGGCGGCGCCGAGCGCTACGCCTTCGAGGTGGCGCGCGGGCTCGCCGGACGCGGCGCCCGCGTCCGCTACCTGACCTGCCGGGCGCCCGGCCAGCGCCGCCGGGAGCGCGCCGAGGGCGTCGAGTTCGTCCGCCTCGGCGGCCGGTTCACCGTCTACCCGCTCGTCCTGCTGTGGACGCTGCTGCGGCGCCGCTCCTTCGACGCGGTGATCGACTGCCAGAACGGCATCCCGTTCTTCGTGCCGTGGGTCCTGCCGCGCCGCGTCCCCGTGCTCTGCGTGATCCACCACGTCCACGACGCCCAGTTCGGCCTGTACTTCCCGCCCTGGCTGGCCTGGCTCGGGCGGGTGCTGGAGGGACCGGTGAGCCGCTGGACGTACCGGCGGCACGCGTTCGTGGCGGTCTCGCCGTCCACGTTGCGGGCCGTCCGGGAGCGGCTGTCCTGGACGGGCCCCGTGTACGTCGTGCCGAACGGGTCCGTGCCGCCCGCGCCGGCCGGGGAGGCCGGGCCCGGCCCGGTCGGTGATCCGGAGGTGGTGTGCGTGACGCGGCTCGTCCCGCACAAGCGGCTCGACCTCCTCCTCGACCTCGCCGCCCGGCTCGCCGAGCGCCGTCCCGGCCTCCGGCTGCACATCGTCGGGGACGGCCCGGAGGCGCCCGCCCTGGCCGACGGCATCGCCCGGCGCGGCCTCGGCGACGTGGTGATCGCGCACGGCTACGTCTCCGAGGAGGTCAAGACGGCCCTCGTCGCCCGCGCCGACCTGCACCTCAGCACGTCCCAGGGGGAGGGCTGGGGGCTCAGCGTGATCGAGGCCGCCGCGCTCGGCGTCCCGACCGTGGCCTTCGACGTGGACGGGCTCCGCGACGCCGTCCGCGACGGGATCACCGGATGGCTGGCCCGCGACGACGACGCCGACGCGGCCGACGGCGCGGCGGACACCGTGGACCGCGCCCTCAAGGAGCTGGACGACCCGGACCGCCGCGCGGAGATCGCCGCCGCGTGCAGGGCCTGGGCGGGCGAGTTCGACTGGGCGCGGACGACCGCGCGGATGGCGGAGCTGCTCGCCGCGTCCGTCCGGCTGGGGACGTCCTCGACCGGGGATGACCGGGCACACGTCGTCCACCGGTACGGTGACGAGCACCCGCGCGTCGTGGAGGGCCCGGCGCGCGACGAGCTGCTCGCCGCACCGGACGCCGTCCGCGCCGTCCGGCCGGCGACCCCGGCCGAGCGGCTCCTCGGCCGGCCCGGGCACTGAGGCCGGCGAAGGACCGGAGAGGGAAGGGGGCGACCGCGACCATGGCCGTCGGAGAGGCGACCTGGCGCTGCACGCCGCCCGCACGGCCAGCGACCTGGAGCTGTCGGAGCTGACGCTGCACGCGCCGCTGCCGCTGCCGTCCCGCGGGGGCGTGCG
>NZ_CAACUY010000469.1 GCF_900659615.1 Actinomadura fibrosa
GAACAGGGCCTGCCAGGCGGTGAGGCCGACCAGCGGCAGCGCGGCCGCGTCGGTGAGCGGGATGCTGGTCGGCGCCGGTGCCAGGGCCTCGGCGGGCGCGAGCACGTACTGGGCTGCGGCGCCGTCGATGACGAACGGCAGGAAGCCGATCACCGGGTCGCCGATGGCCAGGCCGTTGACGTCCTCGCCGAGCGCGTCCACCGTTCCGGCGAGGTCCAGGCCGGGGGTGTGGGGCAGGGTCAGTGGCATCGGTTCCTGCATGAGGCCCGCGCGGATGTTGCCGTCCACGCCGTTGAACGTGGTCGCCGCGACCCGGACCCGCACCTGCCCGGCAGCCGGGACCGGCTGGTCGACGTCCTCGTAGCGCAGGACGTCGGGGTCGCCGTATTCGTGGAATCGCACTGCCTTCATTGTGGGCCTCGCCATCGGTCGTCGTTGGTGCTTCGAAGTCGAAGCAGTGGTGTCATCGTAGCAGTGCTTCGAACTCGAAGCAAGTGCTTCGAAAGTGAAGCAGGTGGTAGGGTGCCGGCATGCCCGAGACGCCACCGCCGCTGGACCCCGTCCAGCTGGGCGCCTACTTCGCCCTGATGGAGGTCGCGGGGCTGCTGCGGCACGCGGTCGAGCAGCAGCTGCGCGAGGCCGGTGATCTCAGCTACGTGCAGTTCCAGCTCCTGGCCCGGCTCGGGCTGGACTCGCCCAGCGGCAGCGAGCGGATGACCGACCTGGCCGACGGGGTGGTCTACAGCCGCAGCGGCCTGACCTACCAGGCCGGCCTGCTGGAAAAGGCCGGCCTGGTCAAGCGCGCCCGCTCCGCCGACGACGACCGCGGCGTCACCGTCACCATCACCGACACCGGACGCGCCCTGCTCGCCAAGGTCCTCCCCGGCCACACCGAGGTCCTCAACCAGCAGCTCTTCCAACCGCTGTCGCGCGAGGACGCCAAGGCGCTGGCCGGTCTGCTGATCCCGGTGCGCGACCACATGCGCTCGGCACCGCCCCGTTCGGCGGCGGCCCGGCGCCAGCGGTGACCCGCCCGGCGCGCGACGGCGGGAACCCGAACGCGCCGCCTGAGGGATAACGGGTGTAGGGACCCGGCGATCCTTCGGAGGAGGCCCGCGATGAGGGAACGACCGAGACGGACGACGAAGCCGGCGTCGCGGTGACCGGCATCATGGCGCGGTCCGGTCGTGCGGCGGCGCAGGCGTCGGGTGATGCCGAGTTAATCCGCCGGTCCCTGGCGGAGCCGGAGGCCTTCACCGCCCTGTACGACCGGCACGCGCCAGCGATCCACCGGTACGTCGCGCGCCGGCTGGGGGCCGATGCGGCGGACGATCTGATGGCGGAAACGTTCCTGATCGCGTTCCGCAAGCGGCGCCGCTACGACCTCGCGCGCGACGACGCTCGCCCCTGGCTGTACGGGATCGTGACCCGGCTCGTCGCCCGGCACCGCAAGGCGGAGACGGCCCGGTACCTGCTGCTGGAGCGGCTCGGCGGCGAGACGGCCGCCGACCCCGTCGACAGCGAGTCCCGGGTGACCGCGCAGGCGCTGCGCGGCCCGCTCGCGCGGGCGCTCGCCGATCTGCCCAGGGTCTACCGGGAGCCGCTGCTCCTGGTGGCCTGGGCCGACCTCAGCTATGAGGAGGTGGCCGCGGCACTGGACGTGCCGGTGGGCACCGTCCGCTCCCGGCTCTCCCGGGGGCGGGCCCGGCTCCGCACGGCGCTCGGCGGCGCCGACCCGACCAAGGAGGGGACCGATGGATGAGATGACGCTGCTGCGCGCGGCCGGGCCCGGCGGCCTCGCCGCGGTCGCGCGCGACACCGTGACCAGCGGACGCGCCTACACGCGGCGCGAATTCACCGGTCCGGAGGTCGACCACCTGTGGGCGCCGTGGCTGCTGCACGCGGGCCTCGGCCCCGACCACGCCTCCGGCGGGCTGATGCTCCAGATGCTCGCCACGACCCTGCACGGCGACGGCCTCCCGGTGGTCGCCGGCGGCGCGGGCCGCTTCGTCGCCGCGTTCACGGGCCTGCTCGACGAGGCCGGCGTAACCGTGCTGCCGGGAACACGAGTGGAACACGTGCTCATCGAGCGCGGCAGGGCCGCCGGCGTCACGTCCGGCGCCACCGTCCTGCGGGCGCGCGACGCCGTCCTCTGCTCGGTGACGCCCGAGGCGCTCTACGGCGGCCTGCTCCCCGCGGCGGCGGTACCTCCGCGGGTGCGCGCGGAGGCGCGCCGCCACCGCTCCGGCCGGGCGGCGCTGCACCTGCACGTCGCCCTGGCCGGACCCGTCCCGTGGCGGGACGCCCGGCTCGCGGCCGTGCCGCTGGTGCACCTGACCGACGGCGCGGCGAGCACCGCGATCGCGTGCGCGGAGGCGGAGGCGCGCCTGCTGCCCGCCCGGCCCACGGTCGGCGTCGGCCAGCAGCACGTCCTCGACCCGTCCCGCGTGCCGCCCGGCCGCGCGGCGCTCTGGCTGCAACTCCAGGAACTCCCGTACGAGCCGCTCGCCGACGCCGCCGGCGAGATCGACGTCCGCGGCGGCTGGGACGAGGCGTCGCTGGAGGCGTACGCCGAGCGGGTCCTGGCCCGCGTCGAGACGCACGCGCCCGGCCTGCGCGGCCTCGTGGTCGGCACGCGGGTGCTGGGCCCCCGGGATCTGGAGGCCGCGAACGCCAACGCCGTCCGCGGCGACCCGTACGGGGGCAGCACCGAGCTGGACCAGAACCTCCTCTGGCGTCCCGGACCGCTGATGAACCGGCACCGGACCGCGGTGCCGGGCCTGTGGCACATCGGTGCCTCGACCCACCCGGGCCCCGGCATGTCCGGGGCGTCGGGCCTGCACGCGGCCGACCGGATCCTGGCCCGCCCGCGATGGCACCGACGCACAAACCGATGACGACACAAGACGAGACCACAAGCCCAGTACACCGTGCTGGAGTGCCGCCGCTTCCACGCCGTTCTGAACGCGACCGGCCCCCAGTCGGCAGCGAGCCGGACCCGGCTCGTGCCGCTTCGCTCCCTCCGGGGGTCCGGCCCTCTTAGCTCGCTGACGCGGCGCTCAAGCCAACTGCTAGATCGTTGATGGGAAATTGCTGAACCGGGTGCGGGCATGGCGAAGGGCGCCCATGGTCGGTGTGTGAAGACTGACTTGGACGCCCTTCTGACCGC
>NZ_CAACUY010000470.1 GCF_900659615.1 Actinomadura fibrosa
GACCCCGTGCCGGGCGCCGAGCGCGTCGAGCGCCCGCCCGGCCGCCTCGGGCGCCAGCGACACCAGCCGCAGCAGCTCGTCCGGGCCGGCCTCCTCGCCCAGGATCGCCAGCGCCCGCGCCACCGCGAGCGTCGCGGGATCGCCCCGGTGCAGGCAGCCGAGCAGGGCCAGCCCGTACCCGTCGGCGCGGGGGCCGCCGCCGACGCGGACGTCCTCGGCCAGCGCGTCCAGCAGGAGCGGGTTGCCGCCGCTGAGCGCGTACAGGTCGAGGTCCAGGCCCGTGCCGTGATCCGGGACGGCGCCGAGCAGGTCCGCCGCCATGCGGGCGGTCCCGGCGGGGGAGAGCGGCCCCACCCGCAGCCGGTGCAGCTCCGGCCGCCGGGACAGCTCGGCGAGGAACGTGAGGTGCCGCGGCCGCGGCGCCGCCTCGTCCGCGAGCACGACCAGCACGCGCGCCGAGCCGAGCCGCCGGACCAGGTGGAGCAGGAAGTGCAGGGACGGCACGTCCGCGTGGCGGAGGTCGTCCACGGTGATCAGCAGGGGTTCGCGCTCGGCGAGCTCCAGCAGCGTCAGCGACAGCTCGTGGTGCGTCCGCACGGTCTCCGGGGACGCGGGATCGAACTCCGGGCCGCCCGCGGCGCCGGCGAGGTCCGCCGGGAGGCGGCGCGGCGGACCGCCCGGGGCGTCCGGACCGTCCGGGCCGTCGCGCAGCGGGACGCCGCGCAGGAGCTGCCCGGCGACGCCGTAGCCCAGCGCCCGCTCGGTCAGCGAGCAGGAGGCGCGCAGGCAGCGGAACCCCGACTCCTCGGCCCGCTCGGCGAGGTCCCGCAGCAGCGCGGTCCGTCCGGTGCCGATCGGCCCCTCCAGGAGCGCCACCCGGCCACGACCCGACAGGCACTCCTTGAGCAGGGCGTCGAGTTGCAGGACTTGTTCGTCTCGTTCGACCAGTGCGACCACGGGTTCGATGATCGAAGACCGTCGCCCACTGCCCGGCAATCGCGCGCCTATCGTGTCCCGCCACCCGGCCGCTGACGTCGGCGGGCGCGCTCGCGGCGACCACCCGTGACCCGTTCCGCTTTCCATTGTCGGACCCGCGGTAAACCCGACGGTCCGCCGCGGAACCCCCTGTTTCGCGACCGGGCGATTGAGGCGCGGGGGACGGCGGGCGAAGGATCGGCTCCGCTGTCCGATGCCGCGGAGGAGTCCCCCCATGCCCAGTCGCCGCCAGTTCATCGCCGGATCGGCCGCCGGTATCGGCGTGGCCGCCGTCACCGCCCAGGCGAACGTGACCGCGTTCGCGACCGCGTCCCGGACCTTCCGCGCCGCGCCCACCGGCCTCACCAAGTTCGCCGACCCGCTGCCCGTCCCGAAGGTGCTGAAACCCGACACCACGCTCACGATCCGGCAGCGGGCCGCCACGGTGAAGCTGCACTCGCAGCTGCCCTCGACGCCCGTCTGGGCGTACGAGGGCGCCTTCCCCGGGCCCGTCATCGACGTCCGGCGCGGCCAGCGGATCAAGGTGAGCTGGCTCAACCGGATCGAGGGGAAGTTCCCGGTGACCGCGGTCGCCGTCCCCTTCACCGGGCTCGACTCGATCCTCAGCCCGGGGCGCGGCGACGCCGAACCGATCAAGGACGTCGCCGACCTCGCGCCCTGGGTGGTCACCCACCTGCACGGCGGCGAGATCAGCGGCGACAGCGACGGCTGGCCCAAGAACGGCATCTCGTTCGGCCAGGGCCAGGCCACCGAGTACCCGAACGACCAGCGCGCGGCGACCCTCTGGTACCACGACCACGCGATGGACATCACGGCCTACAACGTCTTCGCCGGGCTGTCGGGCCTGTACCTCGTCCGCGACAAGGAGGAGGACGCGCTGAAGCTGCCGTCCGGCGCGTACGAGATCCCGCTCGTCATCGCCGACCGCAACCTCGACACCGACGCGTCCGGGAACTTCACCGGGCGGCTGCTGCACAAGGTCGGCTACTACGACCTCGGCGACGTCCGCGTGTCCCTCCCGTTCGCCGGCCCGTACAACCTGGCGAACGGCGTCATCTGGCCGCACCTGGACGTCGAGCCCCGCTGGTACCGGTTCCGCCTGCTCAACGGCGCCAACGCGCGCACCTACACGCTGGAGTTGCGCAAGGAGAACACCGACGGCACCAGCTCGCCGGTCACCGGCGCGATCGTCCAGATCGGCACCGAGCAGGGCTTCCTCGGCGCGCCCGTCAAGCAGGACCGGCTCACCCTCTCCCCGGCGGAGCGCGCCGACGTGCTGATCAACTTCGCCGCCTTCAAGGGCGCGCGGCTCCAGCTGTCCAACACCGACACCGTGACCTCGCCGCTCGGCCCGGAGATCCTCCAGTTCCGGGTGGGCGGCACCGCCGTGACGGACACCTTCGCGCTGCCCGCCAAGGTGTCGCCGACCTACTCCCGGCTGACCCCCGCGTCCGTCCCGTCCGGCTACACCGAGCGGTACGTCGCGACCGCCACCCACGACGGCACGACCAGCGGGAGCCCCCAGATGTGGGAGCTGGCGAAGGTCGCCGCCGGGTACGTCCCGCAGAAGGGCGACCGCATCGTCAAGATCGTCAAGAACGGGACGACGACCACGTACCGGAAGGTGGCGAGCACCTTCGACGAGGCCGTCACCTTCCAGGTCGCCCTCGACGGGTGGGAGGTCTGGAACTTCATCCACCTCGCCGGGCCGAACCACCCGACGCACATCCACCTGGTGTCGTTCCAGGCGCTGGCCCGCGACACCTACACCGTCGCGGTCGTCTCCGACACGGCCAACGACGTGTTCACCTACACCGCCACCTACAGCGCCCCCAAGGGCCTCGGCTCGGACGAGCTCGGCTGGAAGGACACCATCCGCATCGACGAGCACGACCACGTGTCGGTCGCGGGCCGGTTCCACGGCGGCACGGGCAACTACGTGTACCACTGCCACATCCTCGAACACGAGGACCACGGCATGATGCGGCCGTTCGTCGTCGCGCCGAAGACCGTCCAGACGACGATGGCGACCCGGATGGCGGGCGGCGGCGGCCGGAAGGCGGGCGGCCACCACCACGGCTGAGCACCCGGCGGGCCGGCCGCCAACGCCGGCCCGCCGCGCC
>NZ_CAACUY010000471.1 GCF_900659615.1 Actinomadura fibrosa
AGCGCGCGGCCGTGTCGTGGGCGCCCGCCGCGGCGGCGCGCCGCTCGGCCTCCAGGAGCGCGTGGCGGGCCTGCCGCGCGACGTCGCTCGACAACTGCGGCGCGTTGAGGAGCACCAGTTGCCGGTAGTGGTGGACGAGCAGGCCGGCCTCGTCCGCGGGCAGCGTGCCGATCCAGGCGACGGCGCTCCGGTGCTTGGCGATCCGCTGGCTGCGCGGCAACTGGGCGTGCGCGACCTCGCGGACGAGCGGCTGCCGGAACGCGTACCCCGGCTCCCGGGCCGGGTCCACGGTACGGCGGCGGACGAGGAAGTCCTTGCGCTCCAGGCCGCGCAGGAGCTCGGCCGCCTCCTCGGCGGGGCGGCCGGAGAGGGCCGCGACCCCCTCCGGGCGCAGCCCGTCCTGGAAGAAGGTGGCGTCCCGCAGGACGGCCCGCTCGGGGAGCGGGAGCGTGTCGATCCGGGCGGCGATGAGGGCCCGGAGGCGCGCGGGAATGGAGAAGACGCCGTCGAAGGCGCCGTCGTACGCCTCGTCGGCGTGCTCGCGGGAGGCCCGGGCGTACTCCTCGGCATGCCGCGGGTTGCCGCCGACGAGGCTGAGTAAGACGCCCTCGGCGGGGCCGAGCAGGAGCTCGGCCGCCTCCTCGGCGGGCAGAGGGTCGAGGGTGAGCGTGACGACGTCGCGCCTGCCGCACCCCCAGCGCGCCCGCCGCTGCCGTAGCTCGGGCCGGGCCGTCACCACGATCAGGAGCGGCACCTGGTCGAGCCGCTCGGTCAGGTCCTCGATCTCGTCCAGGAGGGCGCCGGGGGCCCGGTGCAGGTCCTCCAGGACGACCGTCACGGGCCCGTCCATCGCGAGGTCGGTGAGGGTGCGCCGCCAGACGGCCGCGCCGGCCTGCACGGGCAGGCGTTCGAGCTGCCGGGCCGCGTCCGCGCCGCCCGGCCGGGACCGGAGCGCGTCGGCGAGCGCCGCGAGGGCGCCGCCCCCGTAGGGCGGGGTGCGCCCGATGAGCACGGGCTCCGGAAGAGCGGCGGCGAACTCGGCGACCAGGCGGCTCTTGCCGATGCCGGGCTCGCCGAGGACGGTCACCAGGTGCGGCCGCTGCCTGCGGTGCACGTCGCCGAGCACCCCGCGCAGCACCTCCAGGTCGCGATCGCGCCCGATCAGCGGCGCACCGTGCCCCGCGGCCGGGGGTACCGGGACGGGCGGCGGCGCGGTGAGCTGCCGGCCCGCCGAGGCGCGGAGGGCACCGGCCGCGCCGTCCTCGCCCGCCGGGAGCCCGAGGGCGCGGGCGGTCACGTGGCAGACCCGGACACCGCCGGGCCGGGTGTGCGCGAGCAACTGCTCGGCGGCGTGCGGGACGGTCCCCGACAGCTGCGCGGGCGCGGCGTCGTTCTCGTCCCGGTAGCTCGCGAGGACCTCGCCGGTCGCGACCGCGAACTGGACGCCGAGGAACTCCAGGACCGAGTCCGCCAGCCGTTCGCGGACGGCGAAGGCCATGTGGACGGCGCGTTCCGGGTCGTCCTCGTGCGACCGCGGGAAGCCGAACACGACCGACCGCACCGACCCCAGCGTCTCGCGGACGAGCCCGCCGAAGCGCCGGGCCTCCTCGGCGACGACGCGGGCGAGCTCGTTCAGGGTCTCGTCCACGCACTCCGAGTCGCCGAACACTACGTCCACACGAGTGCGCACGAGCAGGACGCTCGCCCGCTTGCGCTCCGCGACGGGACGTTCGGCGCTCACCGGATCTCCGCCGCCGTCTCCGGGCACGGTACGTCCGGACCCGTCGTGCGGCGGACGGTCGGGCGGCCCCACGGAGGCCTGCCCGGCCGCGCTCTCAGCGGCTCCCGTCTCGGGGCGCGCGGCGCCGTCCGCCGCGCCTCCGGGGACGGTCTGCCGGGGAAGGGCCAGCCCGGGGTGGTGGTTGAGGATGTCGCGTTCCAGTCGCCGCAGCTCAGGGGCCGGGTCGAGCCCGAAGCCGTCCCGGAGGATGTCGCGCAGATGGTGGTAGACGGCCAGCGCCTCGGGCTGCCGCCCGCAGCGGTAGAGCGCCAGCATCAGCAGGCCGCACAGCCGCTCGCGCGCGGGCTCCTCGTCGACGAGCGACGTCATCTCGCCGATCAGCGCGTGGTGGCGGCCGAGCGCGAGCTCGGCCTCCAGGCAGTCCTCCAGCGCGGCCAGCCGCGTCTCCTCCAGCATCGTGAGCTCCGGCCACGCGGTGCCGGTCTCGGTCACGTCGGCCATCGCGGGGCCGCGCCAGAGCGCGAGCGCCTCCCGTAGCCGCCGGGCGGCGGGCTCCCAGGCCTCCGCCCGGAAGTCGGCCCGGCCGCGGTCGACCAGTTCGTGGAACCGGGTCGCGTCGATCAGCTCGGGATCGACGCGGAGCAGGTAGCCGGGCGGCACGGTGGCGAGGGTGACCGAGCCGTCGGCGGGCAGCGCCCGCCGCACTCCGGCGACGGCGTTCTGCACCATCTTGCGCGCGGTGGGCGGGACGGGTTCGTCCCACAGGGCGCGGATGAGGTCGCTGGTGGACACCACGGTGTTGGCGTGCAGCAGCAGGAAGCCCAGCGCCGCGCGCTGGTTGACCCCTCCGAGCGGGACGGGCCGGCCGTCCCGCAGCACCTCAAGCGGACCAAGCAGGCTGAATCGCAAGGGGGTCCCCCTGTCGACCGTCTCAACTGTTGAGGTATTTCATACTAATTCTATCGGCAATCCCTGTTAAGGAGAAGCCGGTCGGCGGTCCAGATGGAAGAAGTCGGCGTAGCACTCCAGCTGGTGGTCGAGCGTGTGGTCTCCGTGATGGACGGTGAGCCCCAGCTCGGACGCGGTGCGCAGCAGCCGCGTCTCCGCCGGTCGCATGATGATATCCGCGACCACGCCGCCCGCGCGGAGTCCGGACGGATCGAACGGCAGCGGATCGCCGGGCCGCAGCCCGAGCGGCGTGGCGTTGACCGCGACGTCCGCGTCCGCGAGCCGCGGTACCGCCGAACCGGTGACGCGGCCGGGCCACCTCCCGGCGAGGCGGCGGACCAGGGCGTCCAGGCGCCCGGGGTCGGTGTCGCAGACCGCCAGCCGCGCCGCGCCGCCCTCCAGCAGCGCCGCCGCGAGCGCG
>NZ_CAACUY010000472.1 GCF_900659615.1 Actinomadura fibrosa
AGGCCGCCCGGCGCGGGCACGAGCACCGCGGCGGCCAGCAGCCATCCCACGGTGAGGGTGGCCGCCGCGTTCACGCCGAGCTTGGCGACCGACAGGCCGACCTTGGTCAGCGCCCCGGCCTCCGACAGGCCGGGCGCCGCGGCGGCGCTGAACGCCCCGCCGAGCCGCACGACCAGCGCGAGGACGACGAGCGCCGTCGCGGCGGCGCCGAGCGCGAGCATCGGCGTCTCGGTCCGGGGTGCCTGCCGCTCGCGTGCCGCCACGGCCGGGTCATGGATCGCCACGCCCGGAGGTACGCGGCCCCCCGCGCCCCGGTTCAGCCCGTTACCGGCACGTCCCGGAAACCGAGTCGCTAGAACCGGGCGCCGGGCGATCCGTGATCGACCGGCGGGAAGGTGACGGGCAGGGCCACCAGGGCTCGGTGGAAGGGGCCGGGGCGCCACTGGAGCTCGGCGGTGGGGACGGCGAGCTCCATGTCGGGGAGGCGGTCGAGGAGCCTCTCGATCGCCACGGACGCGATGAGGCGCGCGTGGCCCTTGGCGGGGCAGGTGTGCGGGCCGGCGCCGAACGCGAGGTGGGCGCGGTTCCCGGCGCGCTGCGCCGCGGACCGGGACGGGTCGGTGTTCGCGGCGGCGTAGCTGATGACGATCGGCTGGTCGGCGGGCAGGACGCGGCCGCGGTAGTGGACGTCCTGGCGGGGGAAGGTGGCCCCGAAGTTGGCCATCGGCGGGTCCGTCCAGAGGATCTCGTCGAGGGCGTCCTCGACGGGGAGGCTGCCGCCGGACAGGTCGCCGCCGAACCGGTCGTCCGACAGCAGCAGGCGCATGCCGTTGGCGATGAGGTTCTGCTCGGGCTCGGTGCCGGCGCCGAGCAGCAGCGTGAGCTGCTCCGCCATCTCGTCGTCGTCCAGGTTCGCGGGGTGGCTCAGCATCCAGGACGTCACGTCCGCGCCGGGCCGGGCGCGCTTCAGCGCCACGAGGTCCCGCGCCGCCTTGGCCAGGACGGCGTTGGCCTCCTCGGGGATGAGGCCCTCGAAGATGCCGCTCATCCCGTACACGAGCCGCTCGGCGATGTCGGCGGGGCAGCCGAACAGCTCGTTGAACACGAGCAGCGGCAGCACGCGCGCGTACTGGGCGATCAGGTCGGCCTTTCCGTCGGCGGCGAACCCGTCGACGAGCGCGTCCGCGCTCGTCTCGACGTGGCGGCGCAGCGCGGCGGTGTCGATCCGGTCGAGGCTGTCGGTGATGACCGACCGGAGGCGGGCGTGGACGGGGCCGTTCGCCGACAGCGTGTTGGGCCGGTACTCCAGCATCGGCAGCACCGGGCAGTCGGCGGGCACGGTCCGCTGCCACCGGCTGGCGTCCCGGGGGAAGGTGCCCGGGTCGCGCATGATCTCCAGTGCCTCGTCGTAGCCGACGGCGAGCGTGGCGGGGACGCCCGGCGCCAGCTCGACCGGCGCGAGGCCGCCGTGCTCGCGCATGGCGTCGTAGACGCGCCCCGGATCCTCGGCGAACTCGGGCCCGTACATCGGGATCCGGCCGGGGCACCGGCCCGGCGGGGTGTCGTCGGCGGTCATGGCGCACCGTCCCGGTCGAGGGTGAGCAGGTGGTCGACGAGGGCGATGAGCGCCTCGGTGGACGACGTCCGGTCGCGGGCGTCGCAGGTCACGAGCGGGGTCGTCGCGTCGAGGTCGAGGGCCTCGCGGACCTCGGCCGCGGGGAAGGACGGCGACCCCTCGAAGTGGTTGACGGCGACGGCGTAGGGCAGCCCCTGCCGTTCGACGATGTCCATGACGGCGAACGACTCCTCCAGGCGCGCGGTGTCCACGAGGATCAGCGCGCCGAGCGCGCCGCGCGCCAGGTCGTTCCAGAGCCGGGTGAAGCGCCGCTGCCCGGGCGCGCCGAACAGGTACAGGACGAGGTCGTCGCTCAGCGTCAGGCGGCCGAAGTCCATCGCGACCGTCGTGGTCGTCTTGTCCCTGATCCCGGCGAGGTCGTCGACGGACGCGCCGGCCTGCGTCATCCGCTCCTCGGTCCGCAGCGGGCGGATCTCCGACAGCGTGCCCACGTAGGTGGTCTTGCCGACGGCGAAGTGCCCCACGATGAGGATCTTCACGGCGGTCCGCACGCTGTCGCGCAGGTAGGGCGTCGCCGCCGCGATCCCGCTAGAGGCTGGCGCGGAGTCCATCGAGCACCTCCTGGAGGATGCGGGCCTTGGAGAGGCGGGCGGCGGGGGCGGGCGCGCGGGTGACGAGGTGGCCGCTGTCGACCAGGTCGGAGAGCAGCACCTTCGTGAGGCCGACGGGCAGCCGCAGGTGCCCGGAGATCTCGACGACCGACAGGGCGCCGCCCTGGCACAGCTCGACGATGCGGAGCTTCTCCGGGGACAGTCCCGTGCGCGGCAGGTCGCCGGTGGCGGTCAGCAGCGTCACGAGGTCGAACACGTTGCGGGTCGGGCGGGCCCGGCCGCCGGTGACGACGTGCGGGCGGACGAGGGCGCGCTCGTTCCTGCGGCGGTTCACGGGGTCCGGCCCGCGTCCGGCCGCGGCGGGCTGGTCATCTCCTTGCCCAGCCGCTGGACGAGCTCCTGGAGCCGGAACGACACCGTCTCCATGTCGACCCGCTGCGTGGCCGACACCGCGAGGTAGGCGCCCGGCCCGGCGGCCACGAGGAACACGTAGCCGTCGTCGAACTCGTTGACCGTCTGCCGCCAGGTGGTGTCCGGCGTGCCGCAGAACTCCGCGGTGCTGCGGGCGAGCGACTGGAGCCCGGACATGCCCGCGGCCTGCCGTTCCGCGTCGTCCCTGCTGATCCGCTCCGAGTGGGCCATCAGCAGGCCGTCGGCCGACAGCAGGATCGCGTACCGCGTCTCGGGCATCCGCAGGGCGTCGTCGAGCATCCAGCCGAGCCGGTTCGTGCCGTCGTCCATCGCGCCGTTCCACCCCTCGTTCATGGCCGCAGGTCCTTCCCTTCCACGCCCGGCGGCGTCCCGGCGCGGCCGGACCGGGTCCCCCGCTGCCAGGCGCCGAGGCCCGCGGCGGTCTCCCGGGCGGGCCGGGCCGGCTCCCGCCACGCGTCCGGATCGGCCGCGTCCCCG
>NZ_CAACUY010000473.1 GCF_900659615.1 Actinomadura fibrosa
CGGCGCCGGTGCCGGCTCGCGCCGCCGCAGCGCCGAGTGCGTCCGGCCGGCGGGCGGCGCACCGGACGGTGTGCCGGGTGGGGCACCGGGCGGTGTGGCGGGCGGCCCCGCCGCCGGGACCTGCTGAACGGCCGTCATGTCGCCTCGCCTCGCGTGAGGGTGATGGTGGTCCAGGCGCCGACGTGGATGCGGTCGCCTTCGGAGAGCGGGATCTCGACGTTGAACGGGATCGGGTCCGCGGACCCGTTCACGCATGTCCGGTTCTTTGAGCCGGGGTCCACCAGCGTCCAGGAGCCGTCCGGCTTGGCGAGAAGCACCGCGTGCGTGTGGGAGACGCCGGGGTCCTCCGGAGGCTCGCGCAGGTCGATCTCAGGCGCGGTCGGCTGGGACGAGCTGCGCCGTCCGATGCGGATCTGGCGTCCGCGGAGCGGGATGCGCCGCTCCGGGGCGTACGGCGGGAAGCTGAGGCCGGCCGAGTCCGGGCCCTCCTCGGCGATGACGGCGTTGTAGTACTCCAGGTCCGCGCGGACCACGGCCGTCCACGCCGCCAGGGCGCCCCCTCCGGGACTCGGTTCCGGTACGGGCGGTGCCGGGACGGGTGGCGCCGGAACCGGGGGAGCGGGCACTGGAGGAGCAGGCACAGGAGGGGCGGGGACGGGAGGAGCAGGTACAGGCGGCGCCGGCACGGGAGGCGGTGTTACAGGCGCCGGAGATGCTCCCCGAGGCGGCCCGACCGGCCCGGGCGGAGGGCCCGGTGGCGGCGGAGGAGCGGTGGGTTTCCCGCCGCCCGTGGCGAAGTCGTAGCCGCACGCCTCGCAGAAACGGTCGGTGCCGGGCGTGCCGCAGTCGGGGCACGGGGTTCCGCTCGCGGAGGGCGTGGGAAGCGCCTGCGTGCCGGAGAGGCCGGGCCCGCCCCCGCCGGACGGGGAGGAGGGGGAGACCGGGGCGCCGATCCGCTCGCCGCAGACGTCGCAGTAGTCGTCGGCCTGCGAGGTGTGTCCGTTGGGGCAACTCGCCATGCTCAGCCCTGGCCCCGCCGGGTGTGCACGGTCTCGTCCTTGCGCGTACGCACGGTCTTGGACGACCGGGTGTCGAGCTCCATCTCGGCGGCCTTGTCGACGTTGCGCTTGAGGCGGACGGTCCCCGTGGCGGGGTCGATGACGTCGACGACCTTGCGGAGCATCGCGGTGATGGCGTCGTTGCCCGCCTCGTCGGCCAGCACGACGGCCCGCCCGAGCCGCGCGGTGGCGGTGTCGAGGTCGCCGTCCTTGCGGGCCTGCAAGCCCTCCTGGATGACGGCGGCGAGCTCCGCCTGGCCGGTGTAGTGCGCGACGCGCGGGTTGATGCGGGTGGACATGGCCTCGTCGTCCGTCCACTGGGCCAGCACGTTGCCCGTGGCGAGGACCTTGGCCTCCTCACCGGGCGCCCCGGGCACCACCAGTTTGACCCAGGCGGCGCGCAGCTCCTTGCCGACCTGGCCCGGCTGCACCTCCACGCACACGTGGTAGTCGCGGCTCTCGGCGCCCCACGCGCCGAGCGGGTAGTCGCCGGCCTGCGCGGCCGACTCCACGCGCCGTCCGGTGAGGTCCTCGACCGAGGGCATGACCTGCTTGACGAACCGCAGCTTGGCGGTCTGCGGCGTCCAGACGCGCAGCGCGACGTCCGCGACGGCCTTGCCCATCGCCGCCTGCGTCATCGCCTGGAAGTCGGCGACCAGCCCGGCGGGGTCGGCGACGATGTCCACGCTGCCGAGCAGCGCCGAGGCGACCTTGCGCAGCTCGGCGACCTCCCAGTCGGTGCCGACGCCGCGGCAGTCGCAGACGAACCGGTTCGCGCAGCGGAACAGCACCGCGTCGAGCTCCTCCGGCGTCTCGTGCTGGTTCTTGCCGTCGGTGAGCAGGATCGCGTGCCGGATGCCGCCCGGCCGGTCGTCGAACAGCTGGTCGGCGAGCCGCAGCCACGACCCGATGGCGGTGCCGCCGGCCGCGCGCAGCCGGCTCAGCGCGTGCTTGGCGAGCCGCCGGCTCTCGTCGTTCGCCGGGACCAGCCCGCCCTGCTGGGGGAACACCATCGTCGCCGTGTTCGACCCGGAGACCACCGCGAACCGGACGCCGTCGCGCAGCGTGTCGACCGCGGTCTGCGCGGCCGCGATCGCCGCGCGCAGCTTCGTGTCCGGGTACGACATCGAGCCCGAGGTGTCGATGATGATGACCTCGGCGGCGTCCGCGGGGGAGGCGGCCGGGCCGGTCTGGGAGCCGTCGGCGGCGGTCGCCTCCACCGACACGATGGCGTGCACCTCGCGGCCGCCCTCGGGGAGGTACTTGTTCTGGTCGATCTTGATGCTGAACTGCGGCTGCTCGCTCATCGGTCACGCTCCGAGCTCGGGACGGTGGCGGGAGACGGGAGGGGGATCACGGCGACCGTGACGTTGTCGCGGCCGCCCGCGTCCAGGGCGTGGCGCACGAGCGTCCGCGCGGCGGCGAGGGGCGCCCCCGCCGCGCCGGGCGCGGTCCCGTCCGCCGCCCCGGCGAGGAGCGCCGCGAGGTCCGCGGCCGCCGGGACGTAGTTCCACAGGCCGTCGCTGCACACCAGCAGCGTGCCGGGGCCCGACGGGCGGAACGTCCGGACGTGCGGCCTGACCTCGCCGGCGTCCGCGCCCAGCCACGCGGTGATCACGTGGGCGTTCGGGTGCGCCTCCGCCTCGGCCTCGGTGAGCGCGCCCTCCGCGACCATGATCGCGGCCCACGAGTCGTCCTCGGTGAGCTGCTGCGACCCGGACAGCTCGGCCATGTCGCCGGTGTCGGCCATCACCAGCTCGGCGGTGTCCGGGCCCTCGTCGTCCGCCGCGCCGTCCGCCGCGCCGTCGCGTTCGCCGTCCGGCTGGGCGCCGGGTCCGGTCGCGTCGCCGGACGATCCGGGCGCGGGCTCGTCCGCGGACAGCCAGTAGGCGCGGCTGTCGCCGACCCATCCGACGGTCACCGACCCGCCGCGGGTCACCGCGGACACGTACGTGCACGACGGCGCCTCGGCCGGCGACCCGGCGAGCGCGGCCACGGCCGCGGCGGCCCGCAGCGCGGCGGCGCGGGTGG
>NZ_CAACUY010000474.1 GCF_900659615.1 Actinomadura fibrosa
GGCTGCCTTCGGAGGACGTCGTCCGGTACCGGTACGAGGAGTGGATCCTGGAGCCGGGACGTCCGCTGTACGTGGTGGGGACGACCGTGGAGTCGCCGCCGCGCTCGTCCCGGCGGGCGGTCCGGCGCGGATCGCGGCGGGCGCCCTGGCGCTGACGGCCTGGGACCTGTTCCTCGACCCGCAGATGCTGCGGCTCGGCCTGTGGACGTGGCACGACACCGGCCCCTACCGCGGCGTTCCGGTCAGCAACTTCCTCGGCTGGCTGGTGGTGTCGGCGCTGGTCATGGCCGTGATCGACGTCCTGCTGAGAGCGTCGGGCCCGGGACGGGCGGGCAGGAGACGGGTGGGCGGGAGACAGGAGCGCGCGGCGCCGTCCGGGGGGCTGGTGGCGATCTACTGCGTGATGGCGGTGATGGAGACCGTGGCGTTCGCGGCCGTGTTCGAGCCGCCCGACCGGCTCGTGGCGGTCGCCGGCGGCGTCGCGATGGGGATCTTCGCCGTGCCGGCCGGGAGGCGACGATGGCCGAGGTGATCGTGGTCGGCGGCGGGGTCGGCGGGATGGCCGCCGCGCTGGCGCTGGCGCGCGGCGGCCACCGCGTCCGGCTGTACGAGCGGCTGGAGCGGCTCGGCGGGAAGCTCGCCGAGCACGAGCGCGACGGGTTCGTGTTCTCGCTCGGCCCGTCCCTGCTCACGCTGCCGCAGGTGTTCCGGGACCTCGGCGTCCGGCGCGACCTGGTGGAGCTGGACGAGCTGTGCCGGTACCGCTTCGCCGACGGGTCCGTGCTGCGGGCGTACCGCGATCCGAAGCGGATGGCGGCGGAGGTCGAGCGGCTGGCGCCCGGGCAGGGCGCCGCCTGGCGCGCGTTCCACGCGTGGGCGGACGGCTGCCTCGCGGCGTCCCGGCGGACGTTCTTCTCGGGGCCGCTGGGCCGCCCGTCCGAGCGGCCCCGGGCCGGTGACCTGTTCGCGGTCGCGCCCGGCCGGACGCTCGCCGGGCTGGCGCGGCGCTTCTTCGACGACGCCCGGCTGCGCCAGTACGTCGGCCGGTACGCGACATACGCCGGGTCGAGCCCGTACCAGGCGCCCGCGGCGCTCGGCTGCGTCCCGGCGATCGAGCACGGGGACGGCGGCTGGTACGTGCCCGGCGGGCTGCCCCGGATCGCCGAGGACCTCGCGGGGCTGCTCGCCGCCGCGGGCGTCGAGGTCCATCTGGGCGCGGACGTGGCCGAGATCGTCGCGGACGGCTCGTCCGTCTCCGGCGTGGTGCTGGCCTCGGGCGCGCGGGAGGCCGCCGACGCGGTCGTGGTGAACGCCGACGCGGCGGCTCTGTACGGCCGGCTGCTCCCGGACCGGCGGCGGCTGCGCGGGCTGGCGCGGCTCGGCCTGTCGTCCTCGGCGCTGCTGGTCCTGGCGGGCGTGGAGGGGCGCACGGACGGCCTCCCGCACCACTCCGTCGTCTTCTCCGCCGACTACCGGCGGGAGTTCGCCGACATCTTCGAGCGGCGGCGCCCGCCGGACGACCCGACCGTCTACATCGGCTGCTCGGCGGTGGACGACCCGACGCAGGCGCCCGCGGGCGCGGAGAACTGGGTCATGCTCGTCAACGTCCCGGCGGGGGATCCGGGCCGGTGGCCGATGAGCCCCGAGTCCTACCGCGATCTGGTGCTCGAACGGCTGGCGGGCCGCGGCCACGACCTGTCCGGGCGGCTGCGGTTCACGGAGCTGTTCACCCCGGCGGACCTGCGCGACCGGTACGACGCCTGGGGCGGCGCGATCTACGGCACCCCCTACCGGGGTCGCCTCGCGCCGTTCCGCAGGCCGGGCAACCGGGGGCCGCGACGCGGGCTGTACCTGGTCGGCGGGACGGCGCATCCGGGCGGCGGCCTGCCGCTGGTCGCGATGGGCGGCCGCATCGTCGCGTCGCTGGTCGACGCGGATTTCCCGGCCGGAAAGGCCGTCAGGTGAGGTGGTCGATGATCGGGTCGAGACGCCGGACGACGAGCGGGCCGGCGGGAGGGGCGGCGTCGCGGTGGTCGCCGTCGAGGTGGCCGGTGGGGCCGCTCACGCTCGCCCAGGCGGCGGCCGCGGCGGTCGTCGCCGCGCGCCTCGCCCGGGGCCGAAACCGCCCGGCACCCCTCGCTCCGGCCGCCGGGTCGCCGCCGTGCCCCGTCTCCGTGGTCGTCCCGGCCCGCGACGAGGAGGCCCGGATCGCGGACTGCCTGGTCCCGCTGCTCGCCGACCCCGCGGTCGCCGAGGTGATCGTCGTGGACGACGAGTCGCGCGACGGGACGGCCGCGCTCGCCGAGCGCCTCGGCGCCACCGTCGTCCGCGGCAAGCCCCTGCCGGACGGGTGGGTCGGCAAGCAGTGGGCGCTGGAGCAGGGCCTCGCGGCGGCCGCCGGGCCCGTCGTGGTGCTCCTGGACGCCGACACCCGTCCCAAGGCGGGCCTGTGCGGGGCGCTCGCCGAGCTGCTGGAAACCTGCGACCTGGTGTCGGCGGGACCGCGCTTCATCTGCGACGGGCTCGCCGAGCAGGCGCTGCACGCCGCGTTCCTCACCACGCTGGTCTACCGGTTCGGGCCCATCGGCCCGGCGGCGCCGTCCCCGGACCGGCTGCTCGCCAACGGGCAGTGCATGGCGTTCCGCAAGGAGTGGATGGCGGCGGCCGACGGGTTCGCGCGCGTCCGCGGCCACCTCAGCGACGACGTCGCGCTCGCCCGGCTGCTCGCGGGCGAGGGCTGGAACGTCGCCTTCCTGGACGCGGGCCCGCTGCTCGACGTGGACATGCACGCCTCGGCGGCGGAGGTCTGGCGGGAGTGGGGCCGGACGCTGTCGCTGTGGGACGTCACCACGGGCCCCCGGACGGCCGGGGACCTCGCCGTGGTCTGGCTCACGGCCGCGCTGCCCCTGCTCCGGCTCGCGGCGGGCCGTCCGACGCCGCTGGACCTCGGCCTGCTCGGGCAGCGGCTGCTCCTGGTCGCGGCCCTGCGCGGCAGCTACGCGCGGCCGGGGCCGGGGCTCGCGCTCTCCCCGCTGCTGGACGCGGCCGCCGCCCTGCGCCTCACCCTCGCCGTGCTGCGCCCGGTCCG
>NZ_CAACUY010000475.1 GCF_900659615.1 Actinomadura fibrosa
CGCCGCGGGCGCACGCCGAGCCGCACGACCCGGCCGCGCGCACCGCGCGGGCCGGACACCCGGCCCCGGCCGAACGCGCGGGCCGGGCCGGAACGAGGACCGGATCCGTGATCGGCCGGATCCGCATCAAGAAGATCGGCCTGAAGGCCCGCGTGCTGCAAGGCGTCACGACGGGCGCGCTCCGGCGGGGAGTGGGCCACCACCCGGGGACCGCCCTGCCGGGACGGGAGGGCAACACCGTGCTCCTCGGCCACCGGACGACGTGGCTCGCGCCGTTCTCCCGCCTGGACCGGCTGCGGCGCGGCGACCGGATCGTTCTCACGGCGGGCGGCCGGTCCTACGCCTACACGGTGCGGACGAGGCGGGTGATCTCCCCGGGCGACCGGCGGGCGCTGGAGGCGGTGCCGTTCAAGCGCCGCAGCGCCCCGGACGGCCGGTACGTCACGCTGATCACCTGCCATCCGCGGGGCTCCGACCGGCGGCGCCTCGTCGTCGTCGGCGAGGCCCGCGACGCCGGAGGGACCCGCGACGCCGGAGGGACCCGCGACGCCGGAGGGACGGCCAAGACCGGGGGGAAGGCCCGCTCCTGAGGCGGGGCGTCAGCGGCTCGCCGCCGTGGCCCGATGGCAGTCGACCATGAGCTCGATGCTCCTGGTGTGGGTCAGGGCGGCGGCGCCGTCGCTCGCGACGACGGCGGCGAGGACGTGCTCCACCGCGCCCGCGAGCAGCCCGCGGATCTCGGCGGGCCCGCGCCCGGCGGGCTGCCACGAGCGCAGCTCGGCGTCGCCCGCGACGGTGATGTGCCGGACGCCGGCCAGCAGGTGCGCCAGCTCGCCGCGGCGGACGAGCCCGCCCGCCTGCGGGGCCCCCGTCTCGACGATCGCCGTGCCGAGCCGCCGGGCGACGCCGTGCAGCGCGAGCAGCGCGGGCCTCTCGCAGGGGACGGTCCGGAAGAGCGCCGGGCGCCCCTCCTCCTGCCACCGGCGGTATCCGCCGGGAAAACGGCTGACCATAGTGCGACACTAAGGGCGCGGGCGGGTGCCGGTAGCCGGGACACACCGCTTGCGCGGCTTTTTGGCGGGAACGATGTGCGGCGCGATCGCCCGGAAATGCGGGTCAGCGTTCGCCATAAAGGGCGATGAGTCCGTCGTAATCGCCCTTTCCGAGGGTCGCGGGCCCGCTGTCGCAGGACGCGACGGACGGCGCCATCGTGAGCTTGGCGTGGTCGGGGCCCTCGACGTGCGCGAGGCCGAGGACATGGCCCGTCTCGTGCGTGACGACCGCCGTGGTGTCGAAACTGCCGGCGGGGCATTCGCGGGGATCCCGGCCCCCGTCCGTGTCGCCGGACCACCAGGTCTTGCCGTACTCCTGGAGCGCCATGTCGCTCTCGACGGTGGTGGACCCGGCGAACCAGACGCAGGTGGCCGCGAGGACCTCGGACTCGGCGCCCGGCATGGCCCACCAGCCGAAGACGTTGGTCCCGTCCCGCCGCCCGCAGGACGCCTGCGCGGTGAGGTCCGGGGGCACGGAGGCGGCGCCCGCGTACGCCGTGCTCACGTCGGGCGGCGGCTGGAACCGGCCGGCGGGCGTGCAGTCGGTGACGGCGTTGGCGGCGTTCGAGACGCCCCGGCTGATGCCCGCGATGGGCTGCCCGGTGCCGCCGGGGTAGTACCGCCACTGGATCGTGCTGCCCTTCGGCCACTTGCCCGGCTCGGGGACGTACGCGCCGTCCGTGCACGGGTCCAGCGGGGCCCGTGACTTGCGGGGACGTCCCTGGGGCAGCCGGGGGCCGCGCGTGGTGATGGAGATCTCCTGGGAGCGCTCGTCGATCTCGACGCGCAGCTCGGCGGCGCCGTCGGTGCGCAGCACGTGCGCGCTGACGGAGGTGCCGTCGTCCGGGACGAACGCCTCCAGCCCGTTGGCGCCGCGCACGGTCCGGCCGCGCAGGTCGCACTCCGAGATCCGGATCTTCCGCGGCATCGTCCGGGCGGTCAGCGCCCCGTCCGGCTTGCACCAGCCCGGCGCGCGAGGGCTGGAACGCGTGGGCGGGACGGGCGGCGCGGGCTGCGCGGGCCGCCTCGGCCGGCCGGGCCGGGCGTCGGCCGAGGCGGAGGACGGGACCACCGCGAGCAGGGGCACCGCGAGCAGGGGCATCGCGAGCAGCGGGACGGCGAGTGCGGCGCCGCGCCGGCCGGTCGCGCACGAGGTTCTTCCCATACCAGGCTCTCCGTTGCTCGGGACCGTCCGTCCGCGTTCCAGTCGAGAGTCTTGCGTGCGGCCGGAGAAGCGAAACCGCCATTTCCTAAAATGATGTCCTGCTCCTCTTTCGAGACCGCGAGCATTCCGTCCGATCGAGGGCATTCCGGCGGTTGTGGACGGCATGCGGCGAGGGCCGGAGTGCCGCGCATCCCCGCGCCTGGGCAATGCGCGGGTAAATGATCAATCGGCATCTGGTAAACGCGTTTATCGACCGTCGCTACGGATAAGCAGGTGGTAATCAGGCAACTCGGGACCATTCCACGTCACCGCGACCGTGCGGCGCGGACCCGGTGGGTCCGCCGTCCGCTGCCGACGGATCCTCCCCCAGCCGGCCGCCGGACGCGGTCGAAGAGAGCAGAGGTGTTCAACGTGCAGACACAGACACAGGTGCGGGAACTGATGGGCATGGGGGTCAGCGACTCCCACGGCACCAAGGTCGGCACGATCAAGCAGGTCTACCTCAACGACGACTCCGGCGCGCCGGAGTGGGTGACCGTGCACACCGGGTGGTTCGGGATGCGGGAGAGCTTCATCCCGCTGGCGGGCGCCCGCAAGAGCGACGACGCGCTGCACGTCCCCTACGACAAGGAGACCATCAAGGGCGCGCCCAACGTGGACGCGGACGAGCACCTCTCGCACGCGCAGATCGTGGACCTCTACCGGCACTACGGTGTCCGTCCCCCGAGCGGCCGTCGGACCGCGGACGACGGGGGCTCCTCGCGCGACGCCGGCGACGCCGTCGACCCCGGCGACTCCGGGAAGGCGGGCGACGCCGGGCGGGCCGCGGGGACCGCCGGCATGGCCGGGACCGCGGGCCGCGGCGGCATG
>NZ_CAACUY010000476.1 GCF_900659615.1 Actinomadura fibrosa
CCCACCATCGAGCGGGCGCCGCCGACCGAGGCCCCGCCGCCCCCGCCCACGGTCGAGATCGAGCAGCCGCCGCCCGGCGCGGGCCGGCTCGTCCGGCTGCGGGCGCGCCTCGCCCGCTCCCAGAACGCGTTCGGCAAGACCCTCCTCGGGCTCCTGTCGCGCGACACGCTCGACGACGACGCCTGGGAGGAGATCGAGGACACCCTCATCACCGCCGACATGGGCGCCTCGGTGGCCCGCCAGGTCACCGACGACCTGCGCACCCGGGTGCAGGTGCTCGGCACCCGCACCCCCGAGGAGGTCCGGGCGCTGCTCAAGGACGAGCTGGTCAAGCAGATCGGCCCCGACCTCGACCGCTCGGTGAAGGCCGCGCCGCACGGCAACCGGCCCGCCGTCCTCATGGTCGTCGGGGTGAACGGCACCGGCAAGACGACCACCTGCGGCAAGCTCGCCCGCGTCCTCGTCGGCGACGGCCACACCGTGCTCCTCGGCGCCGCCGACACCTTCCGCGCCGCCGCCGCCGACCAGCTGGAGACCTGGGGCAACCGCGTCGGCGCGCAGGTCGTCCGCAAGGGCGAGGGCGCCGACCCGGCGAGCGTCGCGTTCGACGCGGTGAAGCAGGGCATCGACACCAAGGTCGACGTGGTGATCGTCGACACCGCTGGCCGGCTGCACACCAAGACCGGCCTGATGGACGAGCTCGGCAAGGTCAAGCGCGTCGTGGAGAAGCAGGCCGCGGTGGACGAGGTCCTGCTCGTCCTGGACGCCACGACCGGGCAGAACGGCATGCAGCAGGCCCGCGTGTTCGCCGAGGTCGTCAACGTCACCGGCGTGGTGCTGACCAAGCTCGACGGCACCGCCAAGGGCGGCATCGTCGTCCAGGTGCAGCGCGAACTCGGCGTCCCGGTGAAGCTCGTCGGCCTCGGCGAGGGACCGGACGACCTGGCCCCGTTCGAGCCCGAGGCCTTCGTGGACGCCATCCTCGGCGACTGAGCTCCCGCCCGTCCCGCACGCGCCCCGCGACCCCGGTTACGGTCGCGGGGCGCCCGCCTTTACGGACGCCCTTCGCACCGGCGAAGACATTACTCGGAGAAAAGTAGACCGTCATTGCCCCGGGGGTAAGACGGTGAGGGTTCCGAAACACCCGCGAAACATCGCAGGGCCGGGTTTCACACTCCCGAAACACAGGAGCCGTCCGGTCGAAACGGCCGCACAAGAATCTCTGAGCAGTCCACGTTTCCGGTCGAGGAGGGGCACTCCCCGAGATGAAGATCGATACAGGCGCGACCGCCTGGATGCTGGCGGCCACGGCGCTGGTGCTGCTCATGACCCCCGGACTGGCCTTCTTCTACGGAGGCATGACGCGGGCCAAGAGCGTCCTGAACATGATGATGATGTCGTTCGGGAGCATCATCAGCGTCACCATCCTCTGGGTCCTCTACGGGCACTCGATCGCGTTCACCGACAACGGTAGCTCGTTCATCAACAAGTTCATCGGCGGATTCGACGCACTGGGTCTGCACGACGTCGCCACCCAGGTGTCCGAGGGACTGCTGCCGGACCAGAGCGACAACATTCCGACGATGGTGTTCTCGGCCTTCCAGCTGACGTTCGCCATCATCACCGTCGCGCTCATCAGCGGCGCGATCGCGGACCGTGCCAAGTTCGGCGCCTGGATCGCCTTCACCGTGGCCTGGGCGACGCTGGTCTACTTCCCCGTGGCGCACTGGGTGTGGGGCACCGGCTGGCTGAACAAGCTCGGCATCGAGGACTTCGCCGGCGGCACCGTCGTCCACGTCAACGCCGGAGCCGCGGGACTCGCGCTCGCGTTCGTGCTGGGCAAGCGGCGCGGCTGGCCGAAGGAGCCGATGCGCCCGCACAACCTCCCGTTCGTCCTGCTCGGCGTCGGCCTCCTGTGGTTCGGCTGGTTCGGCTTCAACGCCGGCTCGGAGCTGGCCGTGGACGGCACCACCGGCCTCGCCTTCATGAACACCCAGATCGCCACCGCCGTCGCCGCGGGCGCCTGGATCGTCGTCGAGAAGATCCGCGACGGCCACGCCACCACGCTCGGCGTCGCGTCCGGCGCGGTCGCCGGCCTCGTCGCCATCACCCCCGCGTGCGGCTTCGTCGACCCGTGGGCGGCGATCGTCCTCGGCGCGATCGCCGGCACCGCCTGCGCCTACGCGGTCGGCCTGAAGTACAAGCTCGGCTACGACGACTCCCTCGACGTGGTGGGCGTCCACCTCGTCGGCGGCGCGATCGGCGCCATCTCGCTCGGCTTCCTCGCCGCCTACCCGTTCCTGCCCGACCAGCACAAGGGCCTGTTCTACGGCGGCGGCGCGCACCAGCTCGGCCTCCAGGCGCTCGGCCCCGTCGTCATCGGCCTGTACTCCTTCATCATGGCGTGGATCATCGGCAAGATCATCGATGTGACGATCGGGTTCCGCCTCGACGAGGAGGACGAGGCCACCGGCGTCGACATCACCACCCACGCGGAGAGCGCGTACGATCTCGCCACCGCGGGCGGCGGCGGTGGCGCGACCCGCACCGTCCTCGGCGGCGTGACCCCTGAGAAGAAGGTGGAGGCCGACGCGTGAAACTGATCACTGCGGTCATCAAGCCGTTCAAGCTGGACGAGGTGAAGGCGGCCCTGGAGACCTTCGGGGTCAAGGGCATGACCGTCAGCGAGGCCAGCGGCTACGGCCGGCAGAAGGGCCACACGGAGGTGTACCGCGGCGCCGAGTACAAGGTCGACCTGGTGCCCAAGCTGCGGGTCGAGGTCCTCGTGGACGCCGAGGACGCCGACGACATCATCGACGTGATCGTCAAGGCGGCCCGCACCGACAAGATCGGTGACGGCAAGGTCTGGGCCGTCCCCGTCGACACCGTGGTCCGGGTCCGCACCGGCGAGACCGGCCCCGAAGCCCTGTAGGGAGCGGAGTGACCCTCGCCCACCGGACGGCCGGGGACCCGCCCCCGAACGCGGAAGCGGCCCGCGCAGCCCTAGCGGCGGCGCGGGCCGCGCGCGCCGGGGAGCTCGACCGCTGGCTCGCGGGCCTGCTCGCCG
>NZ_CAACUY010000477.1 GCF_900659615.1 Actinomadura fibrosa
TCAGCGCCGATGGTACTGCACGGGAGACTGTGTGGGAGAGTAGGACACCGCCGGACTCATATTGCAGGAAGGCCCCGCCGTCACGGCGGGGCCTTTCTCCTTTTCAGGACCATTCCGGTCGGACGAGGTCGGACGACGGGCAGAGGCTCAGATCTCCTCGCCGGCCAGTACCTTGTCCGCGTCCACGATCCGGTAGGCGTAGCCCTGCTCGGCCAGGAACCGCTGCCGGTGGGCGGCGTAGTCCTGGTCCAGGGTGTCGCGTGCGACGACCGCGTAGAAGCGGGCGCCCTGGCCGGAGGCCTTGGGACGGAGGAGGCGGCCGAGGCGCTGGGCCTCTTCCTGGCGGGAGCCGTAGGCGCCCGAGACCTGGACGGCGACGCTCGCTTCGGGCAGGTCGATGGAGAAGTTCGCGACCTTGGAGACGACGAGGACGTCGATCTCGCCGGAGCGGAAGGCGTCGAAGAGGCGTTCGCGTTCGCGGACGCGGGTCTCGCCCTTGATGACGGGGGCGTCGAGGATGTCGCCGAGCTCGTCCAGCTGGTCGATGTACTGGCCGATGACGAGGGTCTGCTCGCCGCGGTGCCGTTCGACCAGGGCCTGGATCAGCCTGGTCTTGGTGTCGGTGGTGGCGCAGAAGCGGTACCGCTCGTCCGGTTCGGCGGTGGCGTAGGCGAGGCGTTCGGAGTCGGTGAGGGTGACGCGGACCTCGACGCAGTCGGCGGGGGCGATCCAGCCCTGCGACTCCATGTCCTTCCAGGGCGCGTCGTAGCGCTTGGGGCCGATGAGGGAGAAGACGTCGCCCTCGCGGCCGTCCTCGCGGACGAGGGTGGCGGTGAGGCCGAGGCGGCGGCGGGCCTGGAGGTCGGCGGTCATCCGGAAGATGGGCGCGGGGAGGAGGTGCACCTCGTCGTAGACGACGAGGCCCCAGTCGCGGGCGTCGAAGAGTTCGAGGTGCGTGTAGGCGCCCTTCCGGCGGGTCGTCATGATCTGGTAGGTGGCGATGGTGACCGGCCGGATCTCCTTCTTGGTGCCGGTGTACTCGCCGATCTCGTCCTCGGTGAGGGACGTGCGCCGGATGAGCTCCTGCTTCCACTGGTGCGCGGAGACGGTGTTGGTGACGAGGATGAGCGTGGTCGCGCCGGCGCGGGCCATGGCGGCGGCGCCGACGATGGTCTTGCCGGCGCCGCAGGGCAGGACGACGACGCCGGAGCCGCCGTGCCAGAACGCCTCGGCGGCGTCCTGCTGGTAGGAGCGGAGGGCCCAGCCGTCCTCGACGAGGGAGATCGGGTGGGCTTCGCCGTCGACGTAGCCGGCGAGGTCCTCGGCGGGCCAGCCGAGCTTGAGCAGGGCCTGCTTGAGGGCGCCGCGCTCGCTCGGGTGGACGAGGACGGCGTCCTCGCCGACGCGCTCGCCGATCATCCCCTTGATCTTCTTGGCGCGGAGGACCTCCTCCAGGACCGCCCGGTCGGAGGACGACAGGACGAGGCCGTGGACGGGGTGCTTCTCCAGGCGGAGCCGCCCGTACCGCGCCATCGTGTCGGCCACGTCGACCAGGAGGGCGTGCGGGACGGGGTAGCGGGAGTACTTCAGGAGGGTGTCGACGACCTGCTCGGCGTCGTGGCCCGCGGCGCGCGCGTTCCAGAGGGCGAGCGGGGTGACGCGGTAGGTGTGGACGTGCTCGGGTGCCCGTTCGAGTTCGGCGAACGGGGCGATCTCCTTGCGGCAGGCGCCGGCCAGCTCATGGTCGACCTCCAGCAGCAGGGTCTTGTCGGACTGGACGATGAGCGGACCGTCGGTCACGTGTTGGAGCCCCCGTCGTGGTTCGGTGATTCGATGTCTCGCCCGGACGCCGGGCGCCCGCTGCTGCACGCTACCCGAGGGGGTGCGGCGCGGGGGCCTTCTGGGCGGACGCAGGGTTCAACGACGCCGTCCGCCCAAGTCTTCCCAAGGCTCCAGGGCGAAGGGGCCGTCAGACGCCGGACGTGGTGCCGTAGTCGGGTTCGCTGTTGGCGATGACGACGATGTAGATGATCAGGAAGACGATGCCGAGGACGACGGACGCGGCGAAGAGGCACCAGCTCCAGATCGTCAGTTTCCGCGCGGAGCGGGGGTCGGTCTGGACGCGGCCCATGGCGATCGCGGCGGTGATGACGCCGGGGATGGCGAGGATGTTGCAGCACAGGACGATGCCGACGATGTTGCAGACGAGGGCGGCGATGGTGGAGCCGTTGCTGGACGGGGCGTGGGGCACGCCGGGCGGGCCGTACCCGTATCCGTAGCCGTACCCGGGGGGCGGCATGCCGTAGGGGTCGCCGCCGGGGCGGCCGTACGCGCCGTTCGGGTCCCAGCCTTGCGATGCGCCGTAGGGATCGTCCCAACCCGACGGCGGACGCCCTCCGTACCCGCTCACTGGTGGCCTCCTCACGCAGTCGGCGCCGGACAGGTCCGTCCACGCCGGGATGAAGGCACGCTACCGGTCCTGTACGTCACCCAGTTGGACAGCCCGGGCGGGTCCGCGGTTCCACGCGGCCGACTGTGGCCCTGAGCGGTCAGGACGGGGACGCGGTCGTCTCGCCGGGGTCGTCGTCCAGTGCGGATACTCCGGTGATGCGGTGGAGGGCGAAGCGGTGGACGGCGGCCCGGGTGGCGTCGTAGCCGGTGAGGAAGCCGCCCTCGACGCGGACGGGTTCCACGATGCGGCTGGACGCCTGGCCCTGCTGGTCGAGGTAGCCGATCCAGACGCGGCCGCCGCGTTCGACGGCGCCGCGGAGCAGTTCGATCGTGGCCATCGCGGGGGAGCGCGGCGGTTCTCCGGCGGGGGCGTCGGCGCGGAGCCTGGCCTGTTCGGCGCCGAGCCGGGACGCCTCGTCGCCGGCGCGGAGGGCGCGGACGGCGGCGGAGATCATCGAGGTGTCGGTCGTGTCGTCCGGGCGGAGCCGGACGATCTCGGCGGTGGGGGGCGGGTCGGCGCGCTGGGCGTCCGGGCGGGTGATGATGACGCCGCCGCCGGGCGACTCGGCGACGGGGGCGAGGCCCATGGCGCGGAGCCCGTCGAGCAGTT
>NZ_CAACUY010000478.1 GCF_900659615.1 Actinomadura fibrosa
GAGCTCCACCGTCGCGGGTGCCGCCACGGAAACGCTGCGGGTCTGTCCGTAGCGGTGCATACGCTGACGAAATGCGTTTCGGGGTGCTGGGGCCGCTCGCCGTGTGGACGGACGGCGGCGAGGTGCGGGTGCCCGAGACGAAAATCCGCACGCTGCTGGCCGTGCTGCTGGCGGACGCGGGACGTCCCGTCTCGGTCGACCGGCTGCTCGACGCCCTGTGGGGCGACCGGCCGCCGGGCAACCCGACGGGAACGCTGCAAGCCCGGGTGTCGCAGCTCCGCGGCGTCCTGGACCGCGCCGAATCCGGCGCCCGGGCGCTGATCGCCGCGCGCCCGTCCGGCTACGTGCTGGACGTCGCCCCGGAGGCGGTCGACGCCGGACGGTTCGGCGCATTGCTCGTCCGGGCGCGGGAGGCCGCCGACCCGCTCGCCAGGGCGCGGCTGCTGGGCGACGCGCTCGCGCTGTGGCGCGGCCCGGCGTTCGACGGTTTCGCCGACGCCGGGTTCGCGGCACCCGTGGTCACCGATCTGGAGGAGCGGCGCCTCGCGGCGCTGGAGGAGCGGGCCGAGGCGCGGCTCGACCTCGGCGAGCACGCCGCGCTGGCCGCGGAACTGGCCGCCCCGGTCGCGCTGCATCCGCTCCGCGAGCGGCTCCGCGCCGCGCACCTGCGCGCCCTGCACCGCGCCGGACGGCGCGCCGAGGCGCTCGCCGGCTACCACGACCTGCGCGAACGCCTCGCCGACGAGCTGGGCACCGACCCCGGCCCGGATCTCGCGGCGCTCTACCAGTCACTGCTGGAGCAGGATCCCGCCGAGGAGAGCCGTCCGCGGACGCAACCGCCGCTGCCCGCCGCGCTGGACGAACTGATCGGCCGCGACCAGGCGGTCGAGCAGGCCCGCGCGCTCCTCGCCACCGAGCGCCTGGTCACGATGACCGGACCCGGCGGCGTCGGCAAGACCCGCCTGGCCCTGGAGGCGGCGGCCCGCTCGTCCGGCGACCACCCGGACGGCGTATGGCTCATCGAACTGGCCCCGGGCAACCCCACCACGGCATCAGAGATCGCCGAACACGTGGCACGAGTCCTCGGGCTGCACGACGAACGGTCACGCAACGGGAACGCACACGATCCGGAGGCGCGCGACCGGGGGGTGCGTGGGACCGCTTGGGGGGTTGGGGATGACCCTCTGGGGCGGCTTGTGGGGGTTCTGCGCGCGCGGCGGGCGTTGCTCGTTCTGGACAACTGCGAGCATGTCGTGGAGGCCGCCGCGGAGCTGGCGGCGGCGCTGGTGCGGGGCGCGCCCGGCCTGCGAATCCTCGCGACCTCGCGGGAGCCGCTGGGCGTGCCCGGTGAGCGGGTGCAGAGCGTCCCGCCGCTGGACCTGCCGGAGCCCGGAACCGCGCCGGACGCGCTGGCGGAGTACGGCGCCGTCCGGTTGTTCGCCGCACGCGCGCGGGCGGCGGACCCCGGGTTCGCGCTCGACGCGGCGTCCGCGCCGTCCGTCGTCGCGATCTGCCGTCGGCTCGACGGCATCCCGCTCGCGCTGGAGCTCGCGGCGACCCGCGTCCGCGGGCTCGGGGTGAAGGAGCTGGCGGCGCGGCTGGACGACCGGTTCGCGATCCTCGCGGGCGGCAGGCGCGGCGTCCCCGACCGGCAGCGGACGCTCCGCGCCGTCGTCGACTGGAGCTGGGGGCTGCTGACCGGGCCGGAGCGCGTGGCGCTGCGGCGCCTCGCCGTGCACGCGGGCGGCTGCACCGTGGAGGCGGCCGAGGAGGTCGGCGGCTCCGGCGCCGGCGTGCTGGCCCGGCTGGTGGACCGCTCCCTCGTCGTCCGCGGCGGCGACGGCCGCTACCGGCTGCTGGAGTCGGTCGCCGCGTACGGCCTGGAGCGGTTGCGGGAGGCGGGGGAGGAGGACGAGCTGCGCCGCCGCCACGTCCTGTACTACACGGGGCTGGCGGAGCGGGCCGCTCGGGGCCTGCGCGGGCCGGCGCAGCGGGAGTGGCTCGACCGGCTCGACGGCGAGTCCGCGAACCTCCGTGCCGCGCTCGACGGCGCGTCCGGTGATCTGGCGATCCGGCTGGTGAACGCGCAGAGCTGGTTCTGGTACCTGCGCGGCCGTTTCGCCGAGGCGCGGCGCGCGTTGACGACGGCGCTGGCGCGGCCGGGCGCTTCCGCGCCCGCCCGGCTGGAGGCGGAGATCTGGCTTGCGGGCATGGTCATGGCGTCCGGTGAAGGCGTCGATACCGACGAGCTCCGCCGGACCGCGCTCGAACCCTATGAGAGGCAGGCCGGCGAGCCCAGGGGCGAACTCGCCCGAGCGAGGGCGGAGTGGTTCCTGAGTCAGGTGCACTGGGCGTACGGCGACCTCGCGGCGAACGAGGCGCGTGTCGATCGTGCGCTGGCGGCGTTCCGCGCGCACGGCGACGAATGGGGACGGGCCGCGGCGCTTGCCCTGCGCGCGAAGCTGGCCGTCCGGCGCGGCAACCTGGAGGTGATGGAGCGGGACGGCGCGGAGAGCCTCGCGCTCTTCACCTCCCTGGGCGACGCGTGGGGACGGCTGGAGGCGTCCGACGTCCTCGCCCGCCGCGCCGAGATCACCGGCGACTACGCGGAGGCGGCCCGGCTCCGGCGCGCGGAGCTCCGCCTCGCCGAGGAGCTGCGCATGTGGCCCGAGGTGGCGTTCCGGCTCGCCGAGCTCGGCCGCGTCGCGCTGCTCACCGGCGACCTGGCGGAGGCCCGCGCCCTGCACGAGCGGGCGCTGCGCGTGGCGTCCAGGCGGGCCGCGCGGTCCGCGGAGGAGTTCGCGGAGATCGGCCTCGGGTTGGTGGCGCGGCGGCTCGGCGACCTGGACGCCGCCGAGGCGCACCTGCGCGCCCGGCTCGGCTGGCTGCGCGGCATCGGCGGGACGGCCGGGATCGCGTTCCTCCACGCCCAGCTCGGCTACGTCGCCGAGCAGCGCGGGGACGCCGCGGCGGCGCTCGCCCTGCACACCGAGGGGCTCGCCGCCGCCCGCGCGATCGGCGACCCGCGGGCCGAGGCGCTCGCGCTGGAGGG
>NZ_CAACUY010000479.1 GCF_900659615.1 Actinomadura fibrosa
CGTCCGCCCTGCTGCTCGGCTCGGCCTCCGCCGCGGGCCGGATCGGAGCCGACCCGCTGGCCCGCATCGCCGGGCGCGGGGCCTTCGCGCTCGCCCGGCCGCTGGACGCGCCGACCGAGTATCCGGCGGGCCTCGCGGCGCTGCGGCCCGATCCGGGGCTGTGGCTGCGGACCTTCACCGAGCGCCTCGGCGGCTACCCCACGCACACGCGCGGCCATCCGCCGCTGCCGATGCTGGTGCTGTGGGCGCTGGAGCGGGCGGGTCTCGGCGGGACGGGCTGGGCGGCGGCGCTCATCATCGCGGCCGGGACGTCGTCGGTGGCGGCGATCGCCGTGACGGTGCGGCGGCTGGCGGGGGAGCGGACCGCCCGCGCGGCCGTGCCGTTCCTGGTGCTGGCGCCGCTGGCGCTGTGGATCGCGACCGCGATGGACGCGTTCTTCCTGGGCGTGGGCGCCTGGGGCACGGCCCTCCTCGCCCTCGCGGCCCCCGGCGGGAGGCGGGCGGCGCGGCTCGCGGCGGCGGCCGGGGGCGGGCTGCTGCTCGGGAGCCTGCCTTATCTCAGCTACGGGCTGCTGCCGCTGTTCGCGGTCCCGGCGGCGGTGCTCGTCGTCAGGCGACCGGGCCGCGCGGCGCTCGCCGTGATGGGCGCGGGGCTGGCGGTGGTGCCGGCCGCGTTGACGCTCGCGGGCTTCTGGTGGCCGGACGGGGTCCGGGCCACGCTGGACACCTACCTGATCAGCCGCGGGTCGGCGCAGCGGTCCTACGCCTACTTCCTGTTCGCCGACCTGGCCGTGCTCGGGCTGCTCGTCGGGCCCGCGGTGGCGCAAGCGCTGCCGGGGACGCTGGCGTCGCTGTGGCAGGCGGCCAAGGCGAGCGTCGCCTCGCGCACGTTCTGGCGCGTCCGTCCGCCAACGGCGTCGGCGCCGCTCGCCGAGCCCGTGACGCTCGCCGGTGCTCCGGCGCTCCCCGCGACCGTGGGTCTCCTTGCGGCCGCCGCGCTGCTGGGCGTGCTCGTCCTGGACGTGTCGGGGGTGACGAAGGGCGAGGTGGAGCGGATCTGGGTGCCGTTCGCGGCCTGGCTCCTGGTCGCCGCGGGCGCGCACCGGCCGCCGTCGCGGTGGTGGCTGGCCGGGCAGGCAGTGACGGCGCTGGCCGTGCAGGCCCTCGTGCTGTCGGAGTGGTGACCGGGTGGGTGACCGCCCCGCCAAGATCACTTTGGGCAACTGTTAGCCGGGCCGTGGGGTGCGCGGCCCCGACGCTTGGGCACTCTCAGTAGCGATCGATATCGCAGAGTGATAGATCTGTGCGCCTTGACATTGGTCATCTGGGGGAGGGCATGGTGACGGTGCTTCCGGATCTCGGCTCGGGGCTGGGCCATCGGGCCGAGCTGGCGGACGCCATCGACGAGCACGCCGGGCGGATCGACTGGCTGGAAGTGATCACCGAGAACGTGCTGTACGCCCCGGCGGACGACCGCGAGCGCCTGCGCGACCTCGCCCGCCGGTTCCCGGTCGTCCCGCACGGGGTGGAGCTGTCCATCGGCTCCGACCGGGAGCCGGACCCCGGCTACGTGGAGGCGCTCGCGGATCTCGTCGAGGAGATCGACGCGCCGTGGTTCAGCGACCACCTGTGCTTCACCAGGACGGACCGGATCGCGCTCGGGCTGCTGGCGCCGCTGCCGCGGACGAGCGAGCTGGCGCGGCGGCTCGGGCGCAAGGCGCAGCGGGTGCAGGACGCGGTCGGCCGCCCGTTCCTGCTGGAGAACATCACCTACTACGTGGACATGGCGACGCCGCTGACGGAGGCGCAGTTCATCGCCGAGGTGATGGAGCACTGCGACTGCGGCCTGCTGCTCGATCTGGCGAACCTGGACATCAACGCCCGCAACCACGGCTTCGACCCGCTGGAGTTTCTCGACACCGTCCCGGTCGAGCGGGTCGTGCAGGTGCACCTCGCCGGCGGATACGAGGCGGGAGCAGACCCCGGCGCCACGACGGACACCGGGACGGGCGACGGGGCGGGCCTGCACGCCGCCGGGGACGCCGAGCTGGCGATCGACAGCCATGCCACGCAGGTGCCCGACCGGGTATGGGACCTGCTCGACGAGCTGCTGGCGCGCACGCATGTGAACGCCACGCTGGTGGAGCGCGACCAGCGGTTCCCCGACGACTTCGGGGAGCTGCTCGCAGAGGTCGACCGGGCCCGGGCCGCGCTCCGGAACGCCCAAGGCGCCGCGGCCGTGCCGCCGTCCGCGGGCTCGGCCACGAGGGCGGGCGTGCGATGAGCGTGCAGGAGGCGCTGGCGGCGGTCCTGACGTCCGAGGAGGAGCACGCGCTGCTGCGCGACGACCCGGCCCGGCTCCAGCGGCGGTACGGGCTCAGCGACGCCGAGCTGGCGATGCTGGCCGGTGCGCGCCCGGCCGGGTTCCGCGTGACGCGCACGAACGTCCAGGGGAAGCTGCGGCGCGCCGTCACGGCGTTCCTGCCGCTGACGGTGGCCGAGCTGACCGAGCGGCACGCCGCGCTGTGGGAGGAGTTCGTCGCCCGGACGGTCCGGCGCCCGCAGTCGGACGGGCGCGCGCCCGGGCTGTGGGAGGCCGAGCGCCTGGTGGCGTGGCTGTCGGAGCGGGCGACGCCGCCGCTGGCCGACCACGCCCGGTACGAGCTGGCCCGCGTGACGCTGTCCCGGGACCGGGAGGCGGCGCGCGCGGCACGCGACCACGTCGCGCCCGCGCCCGGCGACGCGCTGGCGGTGTCGGCGGCGGTGCGGGTCGTGGGGTTCGAGCACGACGTCACCGCGGGGTCGCCGATCGCCGAGCTGCCGTCCGCGCGCACCACGGTGCTGCTGCGGCGCCGGTGGGGCTCGCCGCCGGTGCAGGCCTACCGGATCGGCGACGGCACCGCCGCGCTGCTGGCGCTCTGCGACGGCACCCGCACGGCGGACGAGGCCGCGTCGGCGGTCGGCGGCGACCGGGAGCAGGCGTCGGCGGTCCTCGCCGGCCTGGCGGAGGCGGGTGTGCT
>NZ_CAACUY010000480.1 GCF_900659615.1 Actinomadura fibrosa
GTCCGCCCGCGTCGCGCTGCCCCCGGCCGCGGCGTCCGCTCAGGGCCGCCGCGCTGATCCCCGCGAGCAGGACGCCCGCGGCGGTCCCGACCGCCACGTTCAGCGGCAGGTTGGGCGACGACGGCGCCGACGGCGTCGTGGCGAGGCTCATCAGCGCGACGCGGACGCCGGTGTCGGCCCGGTGGGACGTCCCGTACCGGACGAGCGCGTCGGCGGCCGCGTTGGCGAACGCGGCGGCGTCGGCCGGGCCGTCGCCGGAACCGGTGAGCCGGATCAGCGGCGTGTCCGGGGACGTGACCGCCTGGACGTGCTGGCGGGTCGTCCCCGGCGGCACGGCGGGCAGCGGGATCGAGGAGTAACCGAGCGTCTCCGGCAGCGGCGCGAGGCGCCCGAACGCCTGCGCGAAGCTCACCGCGGCCGGGCCGTCCTGCCCTTGGGCACCGTCGTCCACGACCAGCACGTACGCGGTCGCGGTGTAGACGGTCGGCGCGAGCAGGGCGTAGCCGAGCCCGCCGAGGAACCCGGTCAGGACGAAGACGATCGGCAGCGCGTACCGCCGGACGGCCGCGCCGAGCGCGGAAAGCGCGCGGCGCGCGCACCGGACGGGTCCGGCGAGCGGGCCGATCCGTTCCATGACGGGCCTCTGGGTGGCCTCACGCTTCGGCATGACGAGCCCCTCTCGTATCGGATGAACGCGGCCTGGGTGGGTTGAACCTGCTGAAGTCGGATGAACGCCGTTCGTGCTGGTCGAACTCGTGCTGGTCGAACGCGGGCCGTGCCGGAACGAAGCGTCGGGTCATGTCGGGACGGCCTCCTGGGCGGCGGGGGGCCGGGCGGCACCGCCGTACGACTCGTCCGGGTCGAGGCCGTCGCGGTAGAGCCGGGCGAGCCGGGCGGCCTGCTCGGCGATCGCGTAGCGGGCGACCGCCGGCGGGACGAGCGACCGCTCCCCGGGGCGGCCGGGCGGGGAGGCGAGCGCGGCGCGCCACGCGTCCATGTCGGTGGGCAGGCGCCGGGCGTCCGGCGCGGCACCGGGGGGCAGGTCGTCCAGCGCGGGGCAGGTCGTGTAGAGGACGGGGAGGCCGGCGGCCAGCGCCTCCAGGACGCCGAGGCCGAACGTCTCCTGCGTGGACGGCGCGGCGAAGACGTCCATGGCCGCGAGCACGCCCGGCACGTCGTCCGTCGCGCCCGCGAAGATCACCCGGTCGGCCGCGCCGAGGTCCCGCGCGAGCCGCTCCAGCGGCACCCGGGCGGGTCCGTCGCCGACGAGCAGCAGCCGCATACCGGCGAGCCCCGCGACCGCCTCGACGAGCAGGTCGAAGCGCTTCGTCGGGACGAGCCGCCCCACGGCCCCGGCGATCCGCTCGTCCCGGCCGATGCCGTACCGGAGGCGGGCCGCGGCGCGGCGGGCGGGGTCGAACGCGAAGGCGGCGGCGTCGATGCCGTTGGGGATGACGGTGATCCGGTCCGGCGGCACGCCCCAGCCGCGCAGCCGGGCGGCGACCGTCGCCGACACCGCGACGGTCGCCGAGCCGAGCCGCTCGGTCGCCCGGTAGAGCGCCCGGACGCCGCGGGTCGCGTCGCGTCCCTCGATGTGCCCGTCGCCCAGCGAGTGCTCGGTGGCGATCACGCGCGGCGTCCCGGCGAGGCGCGCGGCGACGCGGCCGTACACGCACGCGCGGTACAGGTGGGTGTGGACGACGTCGTACCCGCCGCGGCGGATCAGCCGGACGAGCCGCGGCACGGCCGCCGCGTCCCGGTTGCCGCGCATGCCGATCTCGTGGACGGGCACGCCCGCGCGCCGGATCGCCCCGCCGACCGGCCCGGCCTCCGTGAGCGTCGCGACCTCGCAGGCCACCGGCGCGGGCCCGGCCGGCAGATGGCGGAGCAGCAGGAGCAGCTGGTGCTCGGCGCCGCCGTGGCCGAGCCCCGTGATGACGTGCAGGACGCGCGTCATACGCGGCTCCGCCGGCGCAGCTCGTGCCGGGCGAGCTTGGCGCGCAGCCGCAGCCGCCGGTCCCGCTCGCCGATGTAGGTGCGGGGCAGCGCGTGCCGTCCGGGCCGCTCCGGGACGATGTCGCACGCGTAGTCGTACCCGGCGGCGCGGACGGCCTCCACCTCCCGGGCGGTGGCGTGCCCGTAGGGGTAGGCGAAGCCGGTCACGGGGGCCTCGGCGATGTCCTCCAGGTGCGCGCGGCTCTCCTCCAGCTCCTCGCGCAGCTCCGTGCCGGACGTCCCGGGGAGCGACACGTGGTACCTGCCGTGCGAGGCGATCTCCATGCCCGCCGCCGCGGCCTTCCGCAGCTGCTCGACGGACATGAGCGGCTTGCGCGGGCCGTCGTCCCAGGCGTTGTGGGAGCCGATCCGCCCGGACACGACGAACACCGTGGCGCCGAACCCGAACCGCACCAGCGCCGGGACGGCCCGCGTCGCGAAGTCCGCGTAGCCGTCGTCGAAGGTCAGCCCGACCAGCCCGCGCGCCCGTCCCGCGTCCTGCGCCTCCAGGAGCTCGCGGACGCTGACGCCGCGCAGCCCCCGGGCGCGCAGCCAGGCGAGCTGGCCCTCGAACCGCTGCGGCGACACCGTCACGAGGTGCGGGTCCTCATCGAAGTGATCGACCGAGTGGTACATCAGCACCCACGGAATCGGACGCGGATCCGCCGCCGGAGCGTCCGCCGGGGCGTCCGGCAGCACCTCCGTCGGCGCCTCCGCGAGCGCCTCCAGCGGCCCGGTCGGGCGCGTCGGTTCTTCGGTCGGCTTCGTCACTGGTCTCCCCCGATTCGGTGCGGCCGCGGCGGACGAGCGCGCCCAGCGGCGATGCGGTGTTCCCTGACCGTGCGCCCGGCCGTGCGCGCAGCCGTGCGGGCAGGCGGGCGCGCAGCGCGGTCCATGAGCGGCTCCACGGCGCGGTCCATGGGGCGATGAGGTCGCGGCCCGCCAGCGCGACGAGGACGGCGAAGGCCGCGCCGGTCACGGCGGCGCCCACCGCGGGCGGGACGAGCGCGGGCGCGCCG
>NZ_CAACUY010000481.1 GCF_900659615.1 Actinomadura fibrosa
GCCATCGCGGCCGCCCGCGCGTCCGGCGACGTCCGGCTGCTCGCGCGGGTCGTCGTCGCGTCCGACGTCCCCACCCTGTGGACGAGCCGCGAGTACGGCGCCGTCGACCGCCGCGTCGTCGAGGCCGCCGAGGAGGCGCTCGACCGGCTCCCGGACGGCGCGGACGAGCTGCGGGTCCGGCTGCTCACCAGCCTCGCGCTGGAGCTGGAGGGCGAGCAGGACGACCGCGGTGCCGTCGCCGCCGCGCAGGCCCTCGACGCCGCCCGCGCCCTCGGCCGGCCCGCGCTGCTCGCCGTCGCGCTGAACGGCGCCTACGCCAACGGGTACCGGACGGCCGACGACCTTGCGCGGCGGACGGCGTACGCCACCGAGCTCCTCGACCTCGCCACCCGGCACGACCTCGGCACCTACCGCGTCCTCGCCCACCTGGAGCTCCAGCAGGCCTTCACCGCCGCGCTCGACCTGGCCGCCGCGGAGCGCCACCTGGACGAGGGGCGGCGGCTCGCCGAGCAGTACGGCCTGCCGCTCCTCGCGATGATCGCGGGCTGGTACGCCGGGCTGCGGCACGCCCTGCACGGCGACCTCGACGCGGCCGAGCGCGCCTACGCCGAGGTCGGCGAGGCCATCGGCCGGACCGGGATCTGGAGCAACGAGCGCGGGATGCAGCTCCTCGGCGGGTTCTGCCTGCGGCTCGTCCAGGGCCGGGAGGCGGAGCTGGCCGACACCGCGGCGTGGCTCGCCGAGCGGTGGCCGCACATCGCCGCCTGCGCCGACATCCGCGCCCTCGCCCTGGCCGGCGCCGGGCGCGCCGAGGAGGCCCGGCGGGTCGTGGTGGGCGCCGGGCCGATCCGCCTCGACTACTTCTTCGACCTCGCCATGGCGCTCCGCGGGCGCCGCGCGATCGCCCTCGGCGACCGGGGGCTGGCCGCGGAGGTCCACGCGGCGCTGCTGCCGTACGAGACGCACCTCAGCGGCGGCGCGAACGCCGTCTCCACCCTCGGCCCCGTCGCGCAGGTCCTCGGCGATCTCGCGCGGTTCCTCGGACGTCCCGACGGGGTCGCCGCCGGCCACTACCGCAAGGCCGCCGAGGTCGCGGACCGCCTCGGCGCCCCCTACTGGAAGGCGCGGGCCGTCGAGGCGCTGGACCGGCTGGGGTCCCCGGCCGCCTGACCCGGGGACACGGCGGTGGACGGGGCCTTCCCCGGGGTGAGCGACAATTGACGGGTGACATCGCTGGGAGAGACGACGACCGGACGGCCGCCCGAGCAGTACCGGGCCGGGTTCGCCTGCTTCATCGGGCGCCCGAACGTTGGCAAGTCCACCCTCATGAACGCCCTCGTGGGCACGAAGGTGGCGATCACGAGCAGCCGTCCCCAGACCACGCGGCGGGCGATCCGGGGCATCGTGCACCGGCCCAAGGCGCAGCTGGTCGTCGTCGACACCCCCGGCCTGCACAAGCCCCGGACGCTGCTGGGCGAGCGGCTCGACAGCCTGGTGCGGTCCACGCTGACCGAGGTGGACGCGATCGGGTTCTGCGTGCCCGCCGACCAGCCGGTCGGGCCGGGCGACAAGTACATCGCGCGCGAGCTGGCGGCGGTGCGCAAGACGCCCGTCGTCGCGATCGTGACGAAGACCGACCTGGCGCCCCCGGAGCAGGTCGCGCGGCAGTTGCTGGCGGTCGGGGAGCTCGGTGAGTTCGCCGACATCGTGCCCTGCTCCGCCGCGGACGGCTTCCAGGTCGACCTGGTCGGCGACCTGCTGATCTCGCACCTGCCGGAGGGCATGCCGCTCTACCCCGAGGGCGACCTCACCGACGAGCCCGAGCAGGTCCTCGTCGCCGAGCTGATCCGCGAGGCCGCGCTGGAGGGCGTCCGCGACGAGCTGCCCCACTCGATCGCCGTCGTGGTGGACGAGATGGGGCCGCGCGAGGGCCGCGAGGACCTCATGGACGTCTACGCGCACCTGTTCGTCGAGCGCCCGAGCCAGAAGGGCATCATCATCGGGCACAAGGGCGCCCGGCTCCGCGAGGTCGGCGCCGCCGCGCGCCGCCAGATCGAGGCGCTGCTCGGCACCAAGGTGTTCCTCGACCTGCGCGTCAGCGTCCTGAAGGACTGGCAGCGCGACCCCAAGCAGCTCCGGCGGCTCGGCTTCTACGACTGATCGTCGCGCCGCTTCTCCGCCGCCGGCTCCGCACCGGCGGCCTTCTCGCCGGTCCGATCCGCCGTCTGCTCCGGCGCGTGCTCCGGTGCCTGTTCCGGGGCTTGTTCCGGCGCGTGGTCCGGCCAGGCGGCGGCGTGCTGCGGATCGCTCTGGGCCCACTCCGCCCACTGCTGCTGGTACTGGGGATCCACGTAGTACTGCTGGTCGGAGTACTGCTGCTGCGCGTACGCCTGGTCCGGGTACGCCTGGTCCGGGTACGCCTGGTCCGGGTACGCCTGCGGCGGGTAGTGCTGGTCCGGGTGGGCCCCAGGCGCGGCGGCCCTGGGGGACAGCAGGCGCTCGCCGATGGGGCGGGCCAGGCTGAAGCCGACCAGCAGCAGCGCCGCGGCGACCCCCAGGTACCAGCCGTACCGGACGGAGATCTGGTAGCCGACGTCGAGCCCGTCGCCGGGCAGGTCGCGGCCGGCGGGCAGGTCGTCGCGGACGTCGCCGAGCCGCAGCACGAAGAGCCCGCAGGCCAGCAGCGCGAGCACGCCGGGGACGGCGGCGAGGCCCCCGATCCGCGCGTCCCCGCCGAGCAGGTCCCAGACCGCGAGGACGATCGCGACCACCGCGAGCACCGGCACCGCGACCACCAGGTCGTCGGCGTCGATGCCGGCGACGCTGCCGAGGTCGCGCGAGAGCGGGCGGCCGAACAGGTCGACGACCACCTGGACCCGCGCCCACGGCAGGAACGCCGCCACCAGCAGGAGGGCGGCGGCGACGATCATCGCGGCGTTCCAGCCCGCGCCGCGGCGCGGCGGCCGGCCGGGCGCCGCGGGGACGGGCTCCGGGG
>NZ_CAACUY010000482.1 GCF_900659615.1 Actinomadura fibrosa
AGCTGGCCGCGCGGTGCGGCGCGCTGCCCGCCACCTCGGCCGTCGCGCGCGGCCTGTTCGCGGGCGACCCGTTCGGGCTGGACGTCAGCGGCGGCTTCGCCACGCCGGCCGCCGCCGCGCTGATCCGCGGCGCCGACCTGGTCGTCGCCTGGGGCTGCTCGCTCACCGCGTGGACGACCCGGCACGGCGCCCTGATCGGCCGCGACGCGACCGTCGCGCAGGTCGACGTGGACGCCCAGGCGCTGGGCGCGCACCGCCCCGTCGACCTCGGCCTCATCGGCGACGTCGCGGAGACCGCGCGCGCCGTCGCCGCCGAGCTGGAGGCGCGCGGGCACTCCGCCACCGGCTACCGGACGCCGGAGGTCGCCGCGCGGCTCGCCCGCGAGGGCCGCTGGCGGGACGTCCCCTACGAGGAGCACACCGCGGGCAAGGCCGGCGCGGACGGCCCCCGCATCGACCCGCGGACGCTGACCATCGAGCTGGACGGCCTGCTGCCCCGCGAGCGGACCGTCGCCGTGGACTCGGGCAACTTCATGGGCTACCCGGCGATGTTCCTGGACGTCCCGGACGCCGACGGCCTCGTGTTCACCCAGGCGTTCCAGGCGGTGGGGCTCGGCCTCGCCACGGCCGTCGGCGCCGCCGTGGCGCGCCCCGACCGGCTGACGGTCGCCGCGCTCGGCGACGGCGGCGCGCTGATGGCGGTCGCGGAGCTGGAGACGGCCGTCCGGCTCGGGCTGGGCCTGCTCGTGGTCGTCTACGACGACGAGGCGTACGGCGCGGAGGTCCACCACTTCGGGCCCGGCGGCCACCCCCTCGGCACCGTGACCTTCCCGCCCGCCGACCTGGCCGCCATCGGCCGCGGTTTCGGCTGCGCGGCGGCGACCGTGCGGCGGCCCGGCGACCTCGCGGCGGTCGCCGACTGGCTGGCCGGGCCCCGGGACCGCCCGATGGTCGTGGACGCCAAGGTGACCCGGGAGCGGCCCGCCTGGTGGCTGGAGGACGCCTTCCGCGGCCACTGAGCCGCGGTCCGCATGGACGCCGGTGACCTGGGGAATGATCGCGAACGCGGCCGGGAACGGGGGGTGCGCGCGGGGCGCGGCGTGCCGTTCCTCCGAGAACTGCCGACATTGTCGTTACTGGCCGGTTGACCCGATTCGTCCGGTTCCTTACGTTCGCGGCAGTGTGGTCCACGTCACAGTCGCGAGGAGGAGAGATGACGGCACGACCGAGGGTCCCCGAACTGGCCCGCGAGATGGCCGCGGAGTTCGCCGGGACGCTGATCCTGATCCTCTTCGGGGCGGGCGTCGTCGCGCAGGTCGTCGCCGGGGGCATCGGCGACCACGACAGCATCGCCTGGGCGTGGGGCATCGGCGTCACGCTGGGCGTGTACGTGTCGGCGCGGCTCAGCGGCGGGCACATCAACCCGGCCGTGACGGTCGCGCTCGCGGTGTTCAAGGGGTTCCCCTGGCGCAAGGTCGGCCCGTTCTGCCTCGCGCAGTTCCTCGGCGCCTTCGTCGCCGCGCTGATCGTCCGGTGGAACTACACCGAGGTGCTCGCCAAGGCCGATCCCGGCCACACCATCAAGACGCAGGGCGTGTTCTCGACGCTGCCCGGCAACGGCACGCTCCCGATCAGCACCTGGGGCGCGCTCCGCGACCAGGTCATCGGCACCGCGATCCTGCTGTTCGTCGTGCTGGCCCTCACCGACCTGCGGAACTCCCCGCCGCTCGCGAACCTCACCCCGCTCATCATCGGCCTCCTGGTCGTCGCGATCGGGATGGCGTGGGGCACCGACGCCGGCTACGCGATCAACCCCGCGCGCGACCTCGGCCCGCGCCTCGCGCAGTTCCTCACCGGATACGACGGGGCCTGGCGGGACCAGTACGGCGACCTGTACTTCTGGGTCCCGATCGTCGGCCCGCTCATCGGGGGCATCGTGGGCGCTGGACTCTACCTGGTGCTGATCGGACGCAACATCCCCGAGCCCGAGGACGCCGCGGCCGCGGGCGCCGAGCGCAAGCCCGAGTACGACGTCAGCTGACGGCGCGCCCGTCCCGTCCCCTCACACGAAAGGGAGAGCCCCATGGCCGACTTCGTCGGAGCCCTCGACCAGGGCACGACCAGCACCCGCTTCATGATCTTCGATCACGGCGGGAACGAGATCGCGCGCCACCAGCTCGAACACGAGCAGATCCTGCCCCGGGCCGGATGGGTCGAGCACAACCCCACCGAGATCTGGGAGCGCACCCGCGCGGTCGTCGAGACCACGCTGAACAAGGCCAACCTGGTCCACTCGGACCTGGCGGCGTTCGGGATCACGAACCAGCGCGAGACCACGCTGGTGTGGAACCGGCGGACCGGGCGCCCCTACTACAACGCGATCGTCTGGCAGGACACCCGCACCGACCGCATCGCCTCCGCCCTCGACCGCGACGGCAGGGGCGCCACGATCCGGCACCGCGCGGGGCTGCCGCCCGCCACCTACTTCTCCGGCGGGAAGATCCAGTGGATCCTGGAGAACGTGGACGGCGTCCGCGAGGCCGCCGAGAACGGCGACGCGATCTTCGGCAACATCGACACCTGGGTCCTGTGGAACCTCACCGGCGGCGCCGGCGGCGGCGTGCACGTCACCGACCCCACCAACGCCAGCCGCACGATGCTGATGGACCTGGAGACCCTCGACTGGGACGACGAGCTGCTGTCGTTCTTCAATATCCCGCGCGCGATGCTGCCGGAGATCAAGCCGTCGTCGGCGCCCGAGCCGTACGGCGTGACCAGGGGGGACGGCCCGCTCCGCGGCGAGGTCCCGCTGTCGGGCATCCTCGGCGACCAGCAGGCCGCGACGGTCGGGCAGGTGTGCTTCGCGCCCGGCGAGGCCAAGAACACCTACGGCACCGGCAACTTCCTGCTGCTCAACACG
>NZ_CAACUY010000483.1 GCF_900659615.1 Actinomadura fibrosa
GTCGCCGGGCTGGCGGCGGCGGCGCTCGCGCTCGCCGCGGGCTGGCCCTACTGGCAGGCGCACCGGATCGCCGCCGCGGTCACCGTGGTGACCTGCGCCGCCCTCGCGGCGGAGGGCGTCCTGCTCGCCACCGGCGGGCGGGCGGGCCGCACCGGGCGGCTGCTCGTCTTCGCGTCCTTCGCCTGGGCCGTGAACTGGTTCGCGAGCTGGGACGCGGGCGTCTGGCCCATGCTCTCGCCGTACGCGCAGGCCGAGTTCTACCTCGCGCTCAGCGTCGGCATGCTCCTGTACCCGACCGGGCGGCTGGAGTACCTGCCCGACAAGGTCTGGGCGGTCGCCGCCTGCGTCGTCCTCGTGGTCTGCCCGACGGGGATGTGGGTCTTCTCCGAGCCGGAGTGGGCCGCGTTCCGCGGCGGGTCGGTGTGGTGGCCCGCGCTGTACCCCGACCTCGACGTGTTCCGCGTCGTCCTGGAGGTCTCGACCGGGCTGTACGTGGTCCTCGCGCTGACGTTCGCGATCGTGCTGCTGCTCCGGCTGCCGCGGATGGGACGGCTGAAGCGCGTCCTGACCCTGCCGGTGACGCTCGCCGTGATGGTCGTCGGCGTCGCCGCCGCGCTGACCCAGAAGCCGGTCATGCAGGCGTCCGTCCCGCTCGACGAGCTGCTCAAGGTCTACGCGATCCAGGGCGCGGTGGTCGTGCTGGTCCCGCTCACCCTCCTCGCGTCCGGGCTCCGGGCCCGCTTCGCCGAGCTGACCGTCGCGGGACGGATGCTGCGCCTCACCGCGCCGGTAACGGTCGAGCGCGTCCGCGACGCCCTGCGCGACGTCCTGCACGACCCCACGCTGCACCTGTGGTTCTGGGCCCCGGACGAGGGCGTCTACGTCGACACGGAGGGACGGCCCGTCGCGATCGAGCCCGGCGGGAGTCCCGCCGGAGAAGCCGCGGGCCGCTGGCGGCGGGAGGTGCTGACCGCCGCCGGCGACCCGCTCGCGATCGTGGAGCTCGGCGGCGCGCTGCGCGACCACGGGACGCTCGTCGAGGCCGCGCTCGTCGCGGGCGGCCGCGCGCTGGAGACCGCGCGGCTCCAGGCGACCGTCCACGCCAACCTGGAGCAGGTCCGCTCCGCCTACGAGCGGCTCGTGCGGGCCGAGACCGTGGAGCGCGAGCGGCTCGCCCGCGACCTGCACGACGGGGCGCAGCAGCGGCTGCTGGCGCTCGGCGCGATGCTCGGCACGCTGGAGGCGGTGACGGGCGACGCCGCGGTGAAGGAGCACACGCGCACCTGCCGCCGCGAGCTGAAGGCCGCGCTGGGCGAGCTGCGGGCGCTCGCCCGCGAGGTCCAGCCCGCGCTGCTCGCCCAGGCCGGGCTCGGTCCCGCGCTGGAGGTCGTCGCCGAGCGGGTCGGCACCCGCGTCCGGCTGGACGTGGCGCCCGACCGCTATCCCCGGGAGATGGAAACGACGCTTTTCGCGGTGCTGTGCGAGGCGCTGTCGTACGCTGTCCAGCGCGCGCGGGCGACCTGCGTGTCGGTCCGGGTGCGCCCCGACGGCCGCCGCCTGGTCGCCGAGGTCAGCGACGACGGCGGGAGCCCCGGCGATCCCGCCGCCGACCTGGCCGGGCTGTCCGGACGGATCAGGGCGCTGCGCGGCCACGTGGAAGTCGACGGCGATCCCGCCCGGGGCACGACGGTGAGGGTGGTCCTGCCATGCGAGTAGCCGTGGCCGAGGACAGCGGGATCTTCCGGCAGGCGCTGGTCACGCTGCTGACGACCGTCGGCATCGACGTCGTGGCGTCCGCCGCGTCCGGCGACGAGCTGCTCGCCCGCGTCGCCGGCGACCCGCCCGACGTCGCGATCGTCGACCTGCACATGCCCCCGACGTACACGAACGAGGGCGTCCTCGCCGCGCGGCGCCTCATCGAGCGGCACGGCGGGCTCGGCGTGCTCGTCCTGTCGGCCTACAACGAGACCCCGCAGGCGATGGAGCTGTTCCGCGACCAGCCGCGGGGCGTCGGGTACCTGCTGAAGGACCACGTCACCGACGTCGACAACCTCCGCTCCGCGCTGGAGCGGGTGATGCGCGGCGAGGTCGTCATCGACCCGGACGTGGTGAGCCGGCTCGTCGAGGCCCGGCACCGCGAGCACGAGCTGTCCCGGCTGTCGGAGCGCGAGCGGGAGGTCCTCGCGCTGATGGCGGAGGGCCACTCGAACGCCGGCATCGGCAAGCGGCTGCACCTGTCCGCGCGGACCGTCGAGGACCACGTCCGCGCCATCTTCACCAAGCTGGGGATCACCTCGACGGGCGGCCCGTCCGGCCCCCAGGACAGCAACAAACGGGTCCTCGCCGTCCTTACCTGGCTGCGCGCCGCCGAGACCCGCTGAGCCCGCCCTACTGGGGGGCCACCCCCGGGGGGGTACTGATCTATCCGGATGGGCCGATAAACGTCCTGGAACGTCCGTTCCTGTTCTGTCTCGTTCGTCCCAGAAGGCCCCGCGCATCAATCGGGTAACGGGCCCTCGCGCCGGCGGGCGCGGTGGGCAAGACTGACGGTGCGAAACCGGTCGCATTGCGTGACGTCGACGGCACCGCTCGTGCCGTCGAGACGTCGCCGCAGGCCGATGCCCGCGGACGCCCGGCGCCGTTCCATTCTGCCCGCCGCCGCGTCCCCGGCACATCCGGGAAACCCCGTTGCTCCGGCCGGTGTTTTCCCGGAGCGGTCCGCGGCGCCGCCCGCCGTCCCGCTCGCGCGCCGGTCGGCGGACGCATGGCCTCCGGCACCTGAGGAGGCCCGACACGGAAGGGGCCGCGGTGAGGTCCGTGCCCTGGCGGGTGCCGCTGTGGTTCGGCGCGCCGGTGCGCCTCGCCCTCGGCGCGGGCCTCGCCGCGGCGGCCCTCGCGCTCGCCTGCGGCTGGC
>NZ_CAACUY010000484.1 GCF_900659615.1 Actinomadura fibrosa
GGGTACGCGGGACCGGGCGGAGCGGGCGGAGGCGGCCCGCCGGGTGCGGGCGGCGCGTACGGCGCGGGCCCACCCGGCGCGGGCGGAGGGACGGACCCATGGGCGTGCGGGGGCGGCCCAGCAGGGAAGCCTGGCGCGTTCCCATGGCCGGGCGCGCCTGGCGCGGGTGGCGCGGGTGGGAAACCGGAGCCATGAGCGGGCGCCCCGGGGGCAGGCGGGAAATTGCTGCCATGTCCGCCGGGCGTGCCGGGGGCGGGCGGGTAGCTGTTGCCGTGTCCACCGGGTGTGCCGGGTGCGCCTGGTGCGGGTGGGAAGCCGGATCCCGGAGCGTGTGCGCCGCCATGGCTCGGCGGGTAGCCCGGCGCGTTGCCGTGGCCTGGTGCGTTGCCGGGGGTGGAGGGGAAGGGCGGCGTGTTCCCGGGTGGTGGTGGCGGGAAGCCTGGGCCGGGCGGTGGCGGGGTGCCGTGCCCGTGGACGGGGGCCGGGCCGGGCGGCGGAGCGTTGCCCGGGCTGTGCATGGCGGCGGCGGGGGCTTGCCCCGGAGCAGGCCCGGGCGGCGGGAAGACCGCGTTGCCCGGCTGTCCGTAGTCGCCCGGCTGTCCGTAGTCGCCAGGGCCGCCGTAGGACGCGGCGCCCTGCTGGCCGGGCGGTGGCGGCGGGAACGCGCCCGGCGGCGGCAGCGGCGCCCCACCGGGCGGCGGGCTCGCGTGCGCGGCGCCCGGCCGTCCGCCCGACCCGGAGTCGTGACCGGAGCCGGACGTGCCGGGCGGCAGGGCGACCGCGGCCTCCAGCCATGTGCCGATCTTCGCGTTCCAGTCGGTCTCGGCGGCCGCGGCGTGCTCGACCTCGAACACGCCGAACCCCTCGTCGGACGGGGCGGCGCGGTCCTCGGCGCGCAGCACGAAGGCCATGGCGCGGGGGCTGGCGACGAAGCTCAGCCCGACCTTGCCGAGCCGTCCCTGGTAGGCGGGCGGCGGGGTGAGGTGGATCTCCTGGTGGAACGGCAGCCGCTGGGACACCCCGCGCAGCTTCGACGACTCGAACGTGACGTTCGTGATCTGGAAGCCGAGGCGGGCGATCGCGGCGAGCACCCACTGCTGGGACTCCAGCGGCTCGACCGAGATCGGGTCGACGTCGCCGGGGTCGGGCTGCCCCTTGGCGTCCACCTCGGTGCACATGCCGATCGTGAAGCCGGGCAGCTCGTGCCCGAGGACGGTGGTGAACGGCAGCTCGTACGGCAGCGGGATGGAGAACGACAGGTCGCGCTGCTGCGCGGTCTCCAGCCGGAAGCCGCGGGTGAGCGCGCCGCGGTAGACCTCGGGTCCGGCGGTCTCGCCGCCGTGGCCGTCCCGCATGCGCGGCATGAGCGCGAGCGTCACGTGCCGGATCTCGACGGGGCGGTCGCCGCCGCGCAGGTGGACCTTTCCGGCGACGACCCCGCCGGGGCGGCAGTTCGGCTCCGCCAGGATCGTGTCGACGGAGGGCCCGCCCGGTCCGTAACCGCCCGGTCCGCCTGGTCCGCCTGCCATCTGCCCGTAGGACACCGGCCGTACCCCTTTTCCCCGACCGCGGGGCCGATCCCCGCACATGTCAGACGGAATCCACCATGCCATCGGTTCGCGTCCGCGGGCGAGCGATGTGGAGGCGACTTCCGTCCGGCCCGGCGGTCGGGGAGGGCGCCGCGGCTCAGTCTTCCCTGGACGTGACGGTGACCGGGCCGTAGCCGAGCCCTTCGAGCGGCTCGCGGATCTGCGCGGCGTCGCCCACGGCGACGATGGTGAGCGCCTCCGGGTCGATGTGCTTGCGGTAGGCGTTGGCGACGCCGTCCGGGGTGGACGCGCGGACCGCGGCGAGGTAGGCGCTCGGGTAGCCCGGGCCGAGCCCGCTGGCGGACGCGTCGGCCAGCTCGGCGGCCACGGCGCGCGCGGTCTCGTACTCGGCGGGCGCCCGGTCGGCCAGGGCGCGCACGGACGAGCCGTGCTCGTCCGCCTCGATGCCGCGGGAGAGGATGCCGCGCAGCTCGTTCAGCGCGTCCGTGACGGCGTCGGCGGTGACCTCGGTGTGGACGGCCCCCTGCGCGATGAACAGGCCGCAGTGCCGCATGCGGAGCAGCCCGGCGCGGAACCCGTAGGTGTAGCCCTTCTCCTCGCGCAGCACGGCGTTGAGCCGCGAGGTGAGGCCGCCGCCGAGCACGTGGGAGGCGACCATCAGGGACGGCCAGTCGTGGTGGGTGCGGTCGGGGACGCCGTGCCCGAGGCCGAGGTAGGTCTGCACCGAGCCGGGACGGTCGACGACGACGATCCTGGCGGCCGACTCCGGCATGACGCGGTCGGCGGTGGGCAGCGGGTCGCCGGTGCCCGTCCAGCCCGTGAGGGCCTCCGCGAGGGCTCCGTCGGCGTCGACGCCGGACAGGTCCCCGGCGACGACGGCGGTGGCCTCCGCGGGGACCGCGGAGCCGTAGAAGGCGCGGACGTCGGCGCCCTGGAGCGCGCCCACGGACGTCCGGTCGCCGCCGGTCGGGCGGGACGCGCGGGCGTCCGGCGGGAACATCACGGCGCGCAGCTCGCGCATCGCGCGCGTCCCGGGGTCGGCGTCCTCCTGCGCGATCTCCTCCAGCCGCTCGCGGACGAGGCGGCGGACGTCGGCGTCGTCGAGCGCGGGCCGCCGCACGACGGCGGAGAACAGCTCCAGCGCCGGGCCGAGCCGCGTCACGGGGACGTCCAGCGCGACGCGCAGCGCGGTCAGGTCGGCGGTGGCGAAGAGGCTGGCGCCGAGCCGCTCGAACGCGGCGGTCAGCGCGGTGCCGCCGCCGGGCTCGGTGCCCTCCAGCAGGGCCCGTGCCGCGAGCGTCGCGACGCCGTCGCGGCCGGCGG
>NZ_CAACUY010000485.1 GCF_900659615.1 Actinomadura fibrosa
AGGCGCCGTGCAGGACGGCCAGTTCGGCGAGCGCGTCCAGCCCGGCGAGGTCGGCGTCGCGCCAGCATGCCGCGACCGTCCGCGCGAACCGGGACGTCCCGCCGCCCGGGGGCGTGCCCGCGCGAAGGTCCACGGCAAGCGCGCAGGACGTGCGGTGCCGCACGGCCTCCCACACGTCGGGCGTGGTGCCGACGAGGCGCTGCGCGGCGCCGTCCGGGTCGGCGCTGTAGGTGACGAACGACAGCCGCGCCGCCGCCGCGACCGGCAGCGAGTAGGAGAGCACGGCGATCCACCGGGCGATCAGCTCGACGTCGTCGGCGACCAGCACGACCCGGCCGTGGCCGCGGCCGAGGACGCCGGCGACCGCGTCCACCAGGTGGCCCAGGGTGGCGTGCGCGTCGGCGGGGCCGGACGAGGCGAGCCACGCGGCGAGGGCCTCCGGGTCGAGCGCGGCGCCGGGGGTCAGGTCGTCCAGCTCGTCCAGGACGGTGCCGGACGCGGGCAGATGCGTCCACAGCGGCGCCCGCCACAGCTCGGCGGGGCGGAGCCCCTCCAGCTCGCCCGGCTCCGCGACGACCGCGTGCGCGAAGAAGTTGCCGTAGCGGCCGGAGTAGTCCTGCCCGAGGTAGCGGCAGCGCAGCAGCAGCGGCCGACCGTCCACCCGGTCGTACAGCAGCGACACGGGGAACCGGCCGAGCTCGGCCTCGTCCGGGGACAGCGGCGCGCCCGGCGGCGGCCGGTACGCGAGGTACGGCGTCACCCCGGCCCGGACACCCTCGGGCAGCCCCGGCGTCTCGGCGACGAACTGGAACCCCGCCCGTCCCGTGGGACCGTTGCGGGCGGACGTGTAGTGCAGCTGCCAGGCCATCGCTACGGGCCTCCCGGGCGGACGCCGTCGAGCATCCCGAACCGGTACAGCAGCCACAGCAGCGGGTCCTCGGCGCGGTGCGGGCGGACGCCGCCCGTGCCGACCCGCCCGTCCTCGGGGATCCCGCCGAGCGCCGACAGGCCGAACAGCGCGTGCTCGGCGTACTGCTGGCCCAGGTAGGTGTCGAGCTGCCCCGCCTGCCACTCGTGCAGCAGCGCGCGGACCTGCTCGTGCACGGCGTCCCGGTCGTCCAGGTCGAGGACGCCGGAGCCGGACCGGGTCCGGTGCAGCGCCGACTGCCGCAGCAGTTCCGGGCGCAGCGCGTCGATCTTGGTGAGGGCGACCGCGACGGGCACGGGCAGCGGCTCGCCCGGACGGGTGCCGTGCCGCTGCCGGAGCGCCTCGGTGACGCGGGCGATGACGTTCAGCGGCTCGCTGTCGGGATCGTCGGCGGCGCCGCGCGCGTCGGGCACGGCGTCCGCGGCGCCCGCCCGCGCGCCGGGCAGCTCCAGCGGGTCGACCAGGAAGATGATGGCGTCGGCGGCCTCCAGGTACCGCAGGTGCAGGTCGGTGACCTCGCGGCTGCGGAGGTCCTCGCCGGCCGTGTCGAACAGCACCAGCGCGAGGCTGTCGTTGCGCGCCCGCGCGAACCGGGTCCGGCGCGTCCGGGTCAGGAGGTAGACGAGCGGCTCGCGCGGGCCCGTCGCGGCGCTCGCCGTCGTCGGCAGCAGCCGGCGCTCCTCCAGCAGCGGGCGGGCGAAGTCGCGCTTGTAGCGCTCGATCGTGCGGTCGTCGCACGCGACGAGCGACGCGTCCAGCTCGGTGCCGACCCGGTTCATCAGCTCGTGCAGCAGGACGGCGATGTAGGTGCTCTTGCCCGCGTTCTTCGCGCCGACCAGCGCGACGATCCGGCCGGGCGAGTCGCAGTACGCCGCCGGGAGCCCGTTGTGGCACTCCGGGCACGCGCGGTTCCCGGTCGGCCGGCCGCAGTCGGGGCAGTCCGCGCGGCCCCGGCGGCCGGGCGCGGCGAACACCGGCGGCAGCGACGCCCCGGCCGTCGAGCCCGTGTAGGCGGCGAGCACCTCGTCCAGGACGGGCGCGCAGCCCCGCGTCCGCCCCGCCTGGCCGCGGCACCGGAACAGGATCCGCTGCGGCGCGACGGACGCGAAGCAGTAGGGGCAGGTCACCGCCTGCCTGGACGGCGCGCCCGGGAGCCCGACGCGGGACAGTGGTCTCGTCACAGGGGTCTCGTCAGTCGTCTCGTCACGGTCGTCTCGTCACTGCCGCATCTGGAGCCGGCGTACTGGGGGATCGCTCAGTTCGATGACATCATCATCGGCGAAGCAGCGCAGCCAGTACGGCCCCCGGGGCGCCGGCATCGCCACCGACAGCTCGCCGGGGACGGGCACCTGCTCCCACTCGCCGAGCGTCTCGCCGTCGCCGGGCCGGTGCGGCATCACCCGTCCCGCGCGCAGGACGAGGAGCAGCCGCGCCACCCGCAGCGGCCGGGCCGACGTCAGCCGGATCGTCAGCGACCGCCGCCACGGCGGGCCCGTCCGCAGCAGGTCGTAGTGGACGACGGTGTGCGCCGCGACGTCGGTGGTCACCGGCGGGCCGGTCACGCGGGAGCCGCCGACCGTCCCGGCCGCGGCCACCGACACCTCGACGGGCCGGTCCTCGGGGACGGGCAGGCGGATCCCGCCCTGCGTCTCGTAGGCGGCGCGGGTCACGGTGCGGTGCCCGCCGCCGTCGGTACCGCCGCCGGGGCCGGGGAACGCCGCCCCCACCCGGTACACGAGGTCGACCTCGGCGACGTCCGGCGGCCAGTCGAAGCCGACGTGCACGTGCTCGCCGCGCCGCTCGGCGACGATCCGCCGCGGCGGCGGCAGGTTCACGTGCCGGTGGTAGGCGCCGATCGCGGCGGTGCCCTCGGCGACCGTCACCGCGAGCAGCCAGCCGCCCGCGCCCGGCCGCACGGCCAGCCCCGCCCCGGAC
>NZ_CAACUY010000486.1 GCF_900659615.1 Actinomadura fibrosa
CGGGCGCGGGGCCCGGACGCGGGGGGCCGGGGCCCGGCGCGGGCGGCTACCCCCGGGCGAGCAGCCGGACCGCCTCGTCCGGGCCGACGGGGTTGTTGAACACCGGCTTGCCGTACTCCTGCCGGCGGCCCTCGGACAGCGGGCCGGCGTCGACCGGGGCGAAGCCGAGCGCGTCGATCAGGTCGAGGACGACCGCCTTGGCCCGCGGGTCGTCCGCGGCGACCGGGATCGCCAGCCGCTCGGCCGCGGGCAGGCCGGGGTGCCCCTCGTCGCGGAGCCGGACGAAGTAGATCGTGTTGAACGCCTTGACCACGCTCGCGCCGGGCAGGTGCGCCGCGACGGCCTCGCTGGAGGTGGTGGCGCCGCTGTCCAGCTCGGCGATGTGGCCGTCGCGGGCCGGGACGTAGTTGTTGGTGTCGACGACGATCCGGCCGGCGAACGAGGCGGCCGGCAGTTCCCGGTACCGCCCGTAGGGGATCGCGAGGATCACCACCTCGCCCGCCTCCGCCGCCTCGGCGACCGTGCCCGCCCGCACCGCGCCGCCGAGTTCGGCGACGAGCCCGGCCAGCGTCTCCGGCCCGCGCGAATTGGCGATCACGATGTCGTGGCCGAGGTCCGCCAGGCGCGCGGCGAGCGTACCGCCGATCATTCCGGCGCCGATTATCCCGATCTTCATGGCATCCCGTCTCTCGCGTGGTCGAACCGGAGCCCGGACCGGGCCCCGGCCGTCATCAGACCGTGCCCTGCGGGACGTCCATGGCGATCAGCCAGCGGCCGTCCGGCTGCCGCCGGGCGATCATCAGCCCCAGCCCGCCGGTCGAGATGTCCGGAGCGCGCTGCTCCTCCTCGCCCAGCCAGGCGTTGATCAGCAGGGCGATCCCGTTGCCCTCCAGGCAGCGGCGGGTCTCCCTGCGCCCCGCGCACGGCAGGCAGGCCAGCGCGTCCCGCAGCGCCTCGCCCAGCCGGTCCCGGCCCTCCAGCACCTCGCCGGCGGAGGTCACCATCAGCGCGCCGTCCTCGTACAGCGAGACGAGCTCGGTGACGTCGGCCCGCAGGCACGCGGAGCACCAGAGCGCGATGAGCTGGGCGAGGCTCCGCGGACCGGTAAGAGCATTATCAGGCACAGCGCTTAAGTGTAGTTGCGCGGTCTCGGCGATGACTAACACTGATGGCGCGGCAATTCACACGGATGGGTTGTGGATGCCGGACGGATAGGGATCCACATCACGGCTCTGTAAGAAACCCTGGAAAAGGTGTTAATCGGTGCCGGTAACCTTCTTGGCCGATTCTCGGCGCCCTTCTAGCATCGGTCGAGTGGCCTTCCGCCATTAGCTCGCCAAGCTCAGGGCAATCTGGAGAATCGGCTCAATGACTGAACAGCGAACAACCACCGGGACCGGCGAGAAGGGGCGGCGCGCCGTCAACCTCCGGCTCGTGCTCATCACGCTCTGTGCTGTCCAGTTCATCGACGGCATGGACGTCGCCAGCATGGGGCCCGCCCTCCCGCAGATCCAATCCGACCTGGACATGTCGTCCGAGGCCCTCCAGTGGGTCGTCAGCGCCTACGTGCTCGGCTACGGCGGCTTCCTCCTGCTCGGCGGCCGCATCGCGGACCTGTACTCGCGGCGCAGGGTGCTGCTCGTCGCGCTCGGGATCTTCGCGGTGGCCAGCCTGGCGGGCAGCGTCGCCGGCGACGGCCTGGCCCTGATCGCGGCGCGGCTGGTGAAGGGCATCGCCGCGGGCTTCACGGCGCCGGCCGCGGTGGCCATCCTGCTCAACACCTTCCGCGACGAGGAGCAGCGCAACAAGGCGCTGGGCACCTTCATCTCCGTCGGGGCCTTCGGGCTCACGCTCGGCCTGGTCATCGGCGGCGCGCTGACCGAGGCGTCCTGGCGCTACACGCTCGTGCTCCCGGGCATCGTGGCGATCCTCATCCTGCTCGCCAGCATCGCGATCGTACCGAACGACACCGACCACGACGCCGTCCGCGGCGGCGGCCAGATCGACGTGCTCGGAGCCGTCACCGTGACCGGCGGCCTGATGGCCATCGTGTACGGGTTCAGCCGCTCGGCGTCCTCGGGCTGGGACGACGCGGTCACGATCGGCGCGCTGGCCGCCGGCGCCGTCCTGCTGGTGCTCTTCACGCAGGTGGAGCGCTTCGCGCGCTCGCCGCTGGTGCCGCTCGACGTGTTCCGCCGGCCGCAGCTCTCGCACGCCAACGTCGCCGCGCTGGTGCTGCACGGCGCCTACGTCGGGTTCCAGTTCCTCGCCACGCTCTACTTCCAGCGCAAGCTCGGCTGGTCGCCGCTGGAGGCCGCCTTCGGCTTCTTCATCGGCGGCGCCATGGTCGTGCTGTTCGCCGCCCGCTTCGCCGGGATGGTCGCCAAGGTCGGCGCCTGGCGGTTCGCCACCCTGGGCTTCTTCCTCCAGGCGGCGACGTACGTGTGGTTCCTCCAGCTCGACAGCAGGAACGCCATCCTGCTCGTCGTCGTCCAGCAGGCCGTCGGCGGCCTCGGCTTCGCCATGACGCACCCCGCGCTGAACATCACCGCCGTGATGCAGGCCAAGACCACCGAGCAGGGCCTGATCTCCGGCATGTTCATCGCGGCGACGCAGCTCGGCAGCGGGCTCGTGCTCGGCCTGGCCGCCTCGGTGTTCGCCGCCAACGCGGGCGCCGGGCTGGAGGGCTACCGCGCCGGCCTCTGGGTGGTGATCGCGGCGGCCCTGCTCGGCCTGCTGCTGAGCGCCGTCGGGGTGGTGCGGTACCGCGCCGCCGCCGCGCCGGCCGCCGCCGAGGACGCCGTGGCCGGATAGCCGGTCCGCGGCGGGCCGCGCGAACGG
>NZ_CAACUY010000487.1 GCF_900659615.1 Actinomadura fibrosa
CACCGCGCCGGCGCCCGCCGGCGTCCCCGGCATGATCGCGGACGAGGACGGCGCCGCCCCGAGGCGCTGAACGCCCCGGTTCACGGGCCGGAGCGGGCGGCGCGCCGGGCCTCGCTGGGCGTCCGGCCGAAGCGGGACCGGAACTGGCGGGCGAAATGGGCCTGGCTGGAGAAGCCCCAGCGATGGGCGACGTCCGCGATCGTGCCCGCCGTGCCCGGAGCGCCCGCCGTGCCCGGCGCGGTGAGGTCGTCGTGGGCCCGCTGAAGGCGCCGCTCCAGGATGTGCCGGGCCGGGGTGGTGCCCGCGGCCTCGAAGACGCGCCCGAGATGCCGGACGGAGACGCCCAGCACCCCCGCGACCCGGCCGGGGTCGAGGCGGGAGTCGTGCAGGTGCCGGTCGATGTAGTCCCCGGCGAGGATGAACTGCGTCTGGTACGCCGCGGGAAGCGAGCGTCCGCCGGAGCGTTCGACGGCGAGGAGCCTGATCAGGTCCAGGACGGCGGCGCGCGCGCCCGCCGGGTCCTCCGCGCGAGGGTTCTCCAGGACGGAGCGGAGCGCGACGACCAGCGCGCCTTCGCGGGCCGTCCCGTGCCCGAGGAGCATCGGGGCGGGGACGCCGCCCGCCAGGCACTCCCGGGCGAACAGGTCCGCGGGGATGTCGACCAGGATCTGCCGCATCGCCGAGGAGAACCCGAACAGGTACGGGCTCCGGGTGCCGTACACGACGAGGTCGCCCGCCGCGGCGGCGAGGCAGCCGTGCTCGTGCAGGAAGACCGCCTCGCCCTTCAGCAGCAGCGACGCGAACACCGAGTCCTTGGGCGCCGACCGCGCGACCCGCGGCGTCCGCTCGATGGCGTGGGCGTTGCCGCTGATGTCGGCCAGCCGGAGGTCGCCGAGCCCGTAGTTGGCCTGCCGCGCCAGCAGCCCGCGCTCGGAGTAGGAGGTGCAGGACAGCCCGACCAGCGCCCGCCGGTTGTACTCCTCCCAGAACCCGATGCGCTCGTCCGGCGCGACGTCCTCGGTGGTCGCGCGGGAGATCATCAGTGCGGACGCCGGCATGGCCGCTCCTCCCGGATCGTGCGGGCGGACCCTCGCCCCTCCGGCGGAGCCTACGTCGTGATCCAGGTCATGCGGCCATGCGGCGTCCGCCCTTCGGAAGGCCGGGCCGGTCAGCGGAACAGGGCGTCGACCTTGTCCGCGCCGAGGCCGACCTTGTCGTAGTGCTTGCGGCACATGTCGATGTAGTCGTGGACGTCGAAGTAGCCCTCCGGCTCGCCGTTCTCGTCCAGCCAGATCAGCGGCCCCTTGACGATGAACAGCGTCTTCATGGGCTCGCCGCTCTCGTAGGCGACCAGGGTGTGGCCCTCGCCCGGCGCCTCGTAGACGAAGTCGCCGGCGGTGGCCGTCCAGGGGCGCTCCAGGTAGCCCCACTTGCCGGAGATCGTGTAGGCGAACACCTCGTGCGGGTGGTAGTGCCGGTTGACGAGCCCGGCCTCCTTCGCCCGCAGGACGTCGGACCAGGTGTTGTCCTTCACGTTGATCCACAGCGGCCGGGAGCCGACCGTCTCGGTGAACGGCACGTAGTAGCGGTCGTCGTCGGTGGCGACCTTGGACAGGTACACCTCCGGCAGCGCGTCGGGCTTCTGCGCGTCCTCGATCGGCCTGAGGTCCTTCCAGAACTCCGCTCCGGGTGCTTCGGGCATGGGGCGCCTCCTCTGCGCTCGCTCCGTGCTTTCGCGCGGACCTCCCGCGAGTGAACCTCGTCACGAAGGGCCCCGTCTTTCCGCTCCCGGCCGCCGTCCTTGCACATTCCAGACATGTCCTGGTCGTACGGTGGAGGAGAAGGACCGAGGTGGGGGAGCGTTCGGGTGACCTTGTTCGGGCGCAGGCGCGAGGTCGGCGCGGTCGACGCGCTCGTCGGCGGGATCCGGGCGGCCGGCGGCGGCCTGGTGATCTGGGGCGAGCCGGGGATCGGCAAGTCCGGCCTGCTGGAGCACGCGGCCGCCCGCGCCCGCGCGGACGGCGTCGTGGTGCTGCGCGGCGCGGGCGTCCAGTCCGAGGCGAAGCTGCCCTTCGCCGGGCTGCACCAGCTCCTCGGGCCGATGCTCGGCCGGCTCGGCGAGCTGCCACCGCGCCAGCGGGACGCGCTGGCGGCGGCGTTCGGGATGGCCCCCGAGGGGGCGCCCGGAACGGCCCCCGAGCCGTTCATGATCGCGCTGGCCGCGCTGACGCTGCTCAGCGACGCCGCGGCCGCCGCGCCGCTGCTCCTCGCCGTGGACGACGCGCAGTGGATGGACCGGCCGACGGTGGACGTGCTCGGCTTCGTCGCCCGCCGCCTCGGCACCGAGCCGATCGTCCTGCTGCTGGCGGTCCGGGACGGCTACCCGACCCCGCTGAAGGACTGCGGCATCCCGGAGCTGCGGCTCCGCCGGCTGGACGAGGACGCCGCCGCCTCGCTGCTCGACGAGAGCGCGCCGGAGCTCGCCCCCGAGCTGCGCCGCCGGGTGCTGGCCGAGGCCGCGGGCGTGCCGCTCGCACTGGTGGAGCTGCCCCGCGCGCTGGACGCCCGCGGGCCCGGCGGCGACACCGGCTTCCTCCCGCTCACCGACCGGCTGGAGCGCGCGTTCGCGCTGCGGGTGGCGGAGCTGCCGGCGCCGACCCGCGCGCTGCTGCTCGTCGCCGCCGCGGACGACGGCGGCGCGATCGGCGAGCTGCTCGCCGCCGCGTCCCTCGTCACCGGGGCGGACGCGGCACGTGACCGCGGCGAACGCGCCCCAGCAGAGTTCCGCCGCCGTGCCGTCGGTGCCGCCGGAGTCACCGTCGCCCGAGGCGAGCCCGTCCC
>NZ_CAACUY010000488.1 GCF_900659615.1 Actinomadura fibrosa
GTCGTGGTCAGCACCACCGTCTGGATGCCCGCCCCCACCGACCCCGACCGCAACGTACGCGGCATCAACATCTTCGTCCGCAGCGACACCGACCAGCTCGCAGAACTGGTGAAGCGGGTCGACCGCGGCGAGCTGACCGTCGAGGTCACCGAGCGCGTCCCACTGGCCGACCTGCAATCGGTCCACGCGCGGGCCGCCGCAGGCACCCTCACGGGCAAGGTCGTCGTCCTGGCCCCCACCGAGTGACCGGCGGGTCACGACAAGGGTGAAGCGTCGCCCGGGCCGGAGCCCGACCGGCCCGGGCGACGCTTTCGAACCGGTCAGCTACAGGTGTTGACGGCGGGCTTCCCGGCGTAGCGGTCGGAGAGGAACGCCAGGGTGTCGTTGTTGCGGAGCAGCATCTCCGCGGCGTGCTCGCCGATCGCGTCCCGGACGGTCTGGACGGTGGCTCCCTTCGCGCACCAGTTCTTGACGAGCTGGTCGTCCTGACCGACGGGCACGATCTCGTCGGTGTTGGCGTGGTAGTTGAAGATCGGCGTCGTGGGGGCGGCGGCGCCCATCGTGTTCGTCTTCAGGACCGCCTGGACGCGCGGCACGGCCAGCGGGTCGGGGACCGTGCTGAACTGCGCGAGCCGCTTGAACGGGAACTGGATCAGCAGGTCGGTCAGGCACTTGCCCTTGGCGTCCTGGAGCGCCTTGCGGCCCTCCTCGTTCATGAGGGGGTCGATGTTCATCTCGGGGTACTCGGCGGCGAGGCTGGCGGCCGCCGCGGCCTCGAAGCCGGAGAAGACACCGCCGTCCAGGAATCGCGCGACGGCCTCGGGGTCGGCCGGGGTGCCGCCCATCGCGGCGCCCTTCAGCTCGACGTCGGGCGCGTAGGACGGCTGGGTCTGCGCGGCCCAGCCGGTGGCCTGGGCGCCGCCGGAGTACCCGTTGAGCGTCCAGGGGTTGCTCTTGCCGATGCCGGGCGCGCCGGTGAAGTTCTTGACGGCGCGGATGCCGTCCAGGACGGCGTGCGCGGCCTGCGGTCCGCCCATGAAGACCGACTTCGGGCCCTCGTGGTCGGGCATCGCGACGGCCCAGCCCTTGTTCAGCAGGTAGCCCGAGTACGCCGAGCCCCATCCGGCGATAACGCTGCCGGACGACAGGCCGTAGGACGGCGCGCACTGGGTGCCGGTGGAGTCCTCAGCGGCCTGGACGGACACGATCGGCCGCGCGCCGCCGCCCGTCCACGCCTTCTTCGGCACGAGGAGGCTCGTGACGATGAGGTTCGGCGCCATGTGGGAGTCGTTGCTGCGGTAGGAGATCTGCCAGGCGTCGGTCGTGGAGGCGTAGTCCCCGACCTTCGGCGTGATCTTCCTCGTGGCCACGATCTGCCCGGGCTGGTACGAGCCGATGTTCGCGGGCGCGCTGTAGAAGGGGTCCTGGTCGGGCGGGACGGACCCGGCGGGCGGGGGGTCGTCGGCGCGGGCGGGCGCGGCGAGCGCCGCCGCGACGAGTGCGGCGGCCAGGGTCCCCCCGACGGCGCGGGCCGTTCCTCTTCTCACGGACGGCAGGTCGGGGCGCATGCGTACTCCAAGGGCCGGGGTGGGTGCGACGGCTCCAGCCTCGCCCGCCGTGTGACGGCCGCCTACTGCCCCGGCGGCGAATTCTCCCCGTGCGGTTGTGTCCTTCCGTGACAAAGGAGCAACGCTGAGGCGTCCGCCCGGGAACGGCCGGGTCCCGGAACGGCCGGGCCCCGGGTGCGGCCGGGCTCCGGAACGGCGGAGGCCCCGGGGGCGGACTGATCGCGCAGTCCGTCCCCGGGGCCTCCGCCCCGGCGCCGCTCAGCCGGAGGTCTGGTCGTCGACCTGGGCGTTCGGTGCGTTCTTCTTCACCGACTCGACCCCGTTCAGCGCCGCGGCCTTGCTCTCGTAGCTCTCGCTGGTGGCGATGACCTGGCCGTTCGGGGCGACGAGGTTGAAGTGGAACTTGCCGGTGCCACCCTTCTTGACCACGAATTTCGCCGCCATCATCACTCTCCTTTACCGTGTCGTCGATGGCTCTTGGCCCTGCCTTGACCGCTGTCTGCCCGGTTCGCCCCGGTTAATGCAGACCGCCGGTGACCGGCCGTGCCGGTCACCGGCGGTCGCCGGCGGTTCCCGTCAGTCGTCTCCGGGCCAGCGGCCGGTGGCCTTCTGGACACCGTGGGCGCTCGTCCGCTGGAGGGCGGCCTTCACCAGGCCGAAGATCGCGCCCTGGAGGGCGGCGGCCGCCATCACCTGCCACCACGGGTAGTTCCTGTCGTCGGCGTCCGGCGCGTCGTCCTGTCCCGCGGCCCGCTTCCAGACCTGCTTGAACACGACCCCGGCGAGCTGCCCGCCCAGGATGCCGACCCCGATCGACAACACCTTGTAGACCATCGTCCTCAGCCTCCGATCACGGCGACCCGGTCGCGAGAGGCGCGGCGGGTCGCCCGGCGACGGCGCCTCCAACCCCACAGCAGCAGGGCCGCGGCGGCCACCGCCGCGCCCTGCGCCCGGGGACGGGAATCGGGGGACGCCTTGACCGCCCGCGCGCGCTCGGCCGCGGTCGAGGCGGCGGCCGTCGCGGCGGAAGACGTGGCGGACAGGGCAGTGGAGAGCGCGTCGGACGAGGCCGCGCGCTCCTGGATCCGGGCGCCGGCCTCCTGCGCGGTGGAGGCGAGCCGGGTGCCGGTCTCCTGGGCCGTCGAGGCGAGCCGGGTGCCGGTCTCCTGAGCCGTGGAGGCGAGCTTCTCCCAGCGGGTCGGGGGCGGAGCGGCGTTCCGGCGGCGGCGCGCCCGAGCCCACACCACGATCCCGATCAC
>NZ_CAACUY010000489.1 GCF_900659615.1 Actinomadura fibrosa
TGCCGACGTAGGCGACCCGCGAGCCGTATCCGAGCCCCGCGGCCTCCAGGGCGCGCGCGGCCCAGCTGGAGCGCTCGTCGAGCTCCGCGTAGCCGACGGAGCGGCCGCGCAGATCGTCCCAGACGAGCCGGATCCGGCGGACGGGCCGGAGGGCGGCGCTCACAGCGCCCTGCCCGCGACGCCGCCGAGGACGCCCGCGGCGAACGCGAGCGGCAGCGTGAACAGCCACGCGGCGCCGATCCCGAGGACGTTCTGCCAGCGCACCCGGGAGGCGCCCTCGCTGGCGGCGGCGCCGACGATCCCGGCCGTGACGGACTGCGTCATGCTGACCGGCGCGCCCGCGATCGAGCTGGCCGCGACCGACGCGGCGGCGGCCGCCTCGGTCGAGACGACGTGCAGCGGCCTGGCCAGCACGAGGCCGCGGCCGAGCCGCTCCCCCACCCGGTGCGCGGCGCTCAGCGCGCCCGCGCAGAACACGACGGCGATCGCGGCGAGCACGACCGGCGTCGGCTGGACGGGCCCGACCGCGCCGAGCCGCCGCGTGGACACGACCTGCCGCGCCACGCTGACGACCGCGAGCATCTTCTGCCCGTCGTTCGCCGCGTAGGCGGCGCACTGCGCGGTGTAGGCGAGCAGGTGGGCGGTCCGGACGGCCCCGGGCATCCCGGCGAAGGACGGCACGCGCCGCGACGCGACCCCGAGCGCGAACCCGACGGACGTGCCGACCAGCGGGGCGGCGGCCCCGATCAGCAGGACGAGCGCGAGCCCGCCCCAGGCCACGCGCAGCCCGATGCCGAGTCCGGCGCCGCCGATGCCGCCGACGATCGCCAGGGTCAGGCTGGTGGGCAGCCCGCGCCGGGTGAGGCAGGCGACGACGGCGAGCGCGACGGCCACGCCGAGCAGGAACGCGAGCGCGCCGCGCCGGTCGCCGAGGTCGGTCAGCCGCTCGGTGAACGTCCGCGCGACCGCGACCGTCACCTGCGGGACGAGGACGAGCGGCATGAGCGCCAGCGCGGTGAGGAGCAGCCCCGGCGAGCGGGGGAAGCGCCCGCTGAGCCCGAGCAGGACGGCGCCGTCGTTGACGCCGGTGATCCAGACGAACGCCAGCGCCAGCGCGCCGAACGCCACCGCCCAGATCACCGGAGCTCCGCGAGCGCGACGCGGCGCTCCTCGCGCAGCGACAGCGTCGCGGCCTCGGCGACCAGGAGGGCCTCCAGCGCCTCGTCCACGGTGCAGGGGCTGTCGGCGCGGCCCCGCGCCATTTCCAGGAACGTTCCAATCTCGTTCGTGTAGGCGGGCTCGAAGCGCTCCCGGAAGTCCGTCCAGGGATCGCCGGAGGGCCAGTCGACGCCCGGTTCGGCCGACCGGAGCGGGGCGCGCTCGTCCAGTCCGACCACCCAGGTGCCGGCGGTGCCCGCGAGCTCCATCCGGACGTCGTATCCGGCCCGGTTGTACCGCGAGCCCTGGAGCGTGGCGATCGTCCCGTCGTCCATGACGAGGACGGCGGCGCTCGTGTCCACGTCGCCGGCCGCCGCGAAGTAGGGGTCCCCGCGGTTGGCGCCGACGGCCGTCACCGACTCCACCTCCCGGCCGGTGACCCAGCGCAGGACGTCGAAGTCGTGGATGTGGCAGTCGCGGAAGATCCCGCCGGACGAGCGGACGTACTCGGCGGGCGGCGGCCCCGGGTCCGCGGTGACCAGGTGGACGCGGTGCAGCGCCCCGAGCCGCCCGTCCAGCACGGCGCGCCGGGCCGCGGCGTAGCCGGCGTCGAACCGGCGCTGGAACCCGACGTGCACCGGGACGCCCGTCTTGGCGGCGCGGTCGCGGACCTCCAGCGTCGTGCGCAGGTCCGGGGCGACGGGCTTCTCGCAGAACGCGGGGACGCCCGCCTCGCAGGCGCGGACCAGCAGCTCGGCGTGCGTCGACGTCGGCGTGGCGATGACGACCGCGTCCAGCCCGGCGGCGAGCACGGCGTCCGGGTCGCCGGCGCTGGCGCCGATCGGCCCCGCGAGCGCCACCGCGCGGCGGACGTCGGCGTCGCCGATCAGCAGCGCATCGACCTGCGGATGCCCGCCCAGGAACCGGGCGTGCGACGCCCCGATCCGCCCCGCGCCCAGCAGTCCGACCCGCATGGTGCCTCCCAAGGCATGTCTCGGCCTGTCCGATTCCGATGGCGAGTTCACCTGATGGACCGCTGATGGACACCGGCCGTTCATCTTCTCGTCATCTCCGTGTGGCTTGCCGCACATTTGTAGCCCGCGAAAGATGGGCAGTCAATAGTTTGTTCTTACATCTTGACGTTCTGACCTGAACTGGCTTCATGCGGTCACCGGCGCCCGGCGGGCATGCCGACGGCCCGGCCGGCGGCCGGGTGGTCGGGGCGCTCGCCCGCTACTGCCGCAGGTCCGGCGCGTCCTCTCGCCGGCCCAGGCTGAGCGCCCGGGTGGTGTCGCGTTCGTCGAGGCGGGGAGGCACGGTGTCGCGCCGTCCCGCGGCCGGGGCCTCGCCGGAGATCCGGTCCAGCAGGACCGCCATGGCCCTGCTCCCCAGCTCCGCGGCCGGGGAGGCGACCGCCGTCACCCGGGCGGCCCGGGCTCCCGGCGAGTCCCCGACGACGATCAGCGAGACCTCGTCCGGGACGCGCCGCCCGGCCCGCAGCAGCGCGGTGAGCGCCGCGGTGCCGGTCGGGTCGCCGAGCGCGAGGACGGCGGTCGGCGGTTCGGGCGCCCGCCACGGCTCGTCCGGCGCGGT
>NZ_CAACUY010000490.1 GCF_900659615.1 Actinomadura fibrosa
TCCGGCGGCCGACGGCGGGTTCTGGCTGCTGGGCCTGCGGCGTCCGGACGCGCGGCTGCTGCGCGGCGTCCCGATGTCGCGTCCGGACACCGGCGCAATCCAGTTCGGGAGGCTGCGGGCCGCTGGGCTGGAGGTGGCGGTGCTGCCCGAGCTGACCGATGTGGACACCGCGCGGGACGCCGAGGCCGTCGCCGCCGCGGCGCCGCACGGGCGGTTCGCGGCCGCCGTCCGCGACCTGGGAGACAGGACGGGCGACAGGTCGAGCGGCAGGGGGGTGCCGGCGTGATCGGGCAGCTCTACGAGGAGGCGCTGCGGGACGGCGCGGCCGTGGAGATCGAGCACGCGGACGGGGCGCGCCGTCCCCTGCCCGTGCGGGACTGGCTGGCGCTGCGTCCCGGCGACGGCGGGCTGCTCGACCGGTGCGGCGGCCCGACGCTGGACGTGGGTTCGGGGCCGGGACGGCTGACGGTGGCGCTGGCGGGGCGCGGTGTGCCGGTCCTCGGCATCGACGTCGCCCCCTACGCGGTCGCGCTGACGGTGGCGGCGGGCGGACCGGCCCTGTGCCGGGACGTGTTCGGGCGCGTGCCGGGCGACGGCCGCTGGGACACCGTCCTGCTGGCCGACGGCAACATCGGCATCGGCGGCGACCCAGTCGCTCTGCTGCGGCGGGTGCTGGCGCTGGCGGCCCCGGGCGGCCGCGTCCTGGTGGAGGTGGATCCGCCCGGCGGCGGCGCGCGCACGGTGCCGATGCGGTTGCGGTCGCTGCGGTCGGTCGGCGAGTGGTTCACCTGGGCGCACGTGCCGGTGGACGCCGTCGCGGGGCTCGCGGCCGGGTGCGCGGCGACCGTCACCGAGATGTGGGAGGAGGCGGGCCGGTGGTTCGTCGCCCTGCGCTCCTGAGGATCCCCGCGCTGCCGCGTCCGCCGTTGCCGGGCCCGCCCGCCGTCCTGCAGACGCTGCCGGAGCGGTTCACCAGCCGCCTGCACGACGAGCGGACGGCGGCCTGGCTGGGGATGGCGCTCGGCGCCAGCTTCCTGACCGCGTTCGCGACGGGGCTGGTCAGCCATTTCCTCCAGCATCCGCCGGGCTGGGCGCAGTGGCCGTCGCGTCCGGTGAACCTGTACCGGGTCACCCAGGGCGTGCACGTGATCGGCGGGCTGGCGACGGTGCCGCTGCTGCTGGCCAAGCTGTGGACGGTCTACCCGAAGCTGCTGCGGTGGCCGCCGGTCCGGTCGGCCGTGCACGGCGGGCGGCGGCTGCTGGCGCTCGTGCTGGTGGGCGGCGCGTTGTTCCAGCTGGTGACGGGCGTCCTGAACATCTCCTACTGGTATCCGTTCCCGTTCTTCTTCACGACCGCGCACTACTGGACCGCCTACCTGCTGGTCGGCGCCCTGCTGATCCACGTGGCGGACGAGTGGCCGAAGGTGCGCCGGACGGTGATGACCCGGCCGGAGGACGCGGTGGGGCGGCGCGCGTTCCTGCTGACGGTCGCCGCCGCGAGTGGCACCGTGGCGCTCACGACGGTGGGGGAGGCGTTCTCGCCGCTGGCCCGGCTGGCGCTGCTCGCGCCGCGCCGTCCCGGGGTCGGGCCGCAGGGGCTCCCGGTGAACAAGTCGGCGGCCGGGGCCGGGGTGGCCGCCGCCGCCCGCGAGGCCGGCTGGCGGCTCACGGTCACGGGCCGCGTCGAGCGCGAGGTGACGCTGTCGCTCGCGCAGCTGCGGGCGCTGCCGCAGCGGACGGCGCGGCTGCCGATCGCCTGCGTGGAGGGCTGGAGCGCGGAGGCGACCTGGGAGGGCGTCCGGCTGCGGGACGTCCTGCGGCTGGCGGGCGTCGCGGACGGCGCCCGCGTGCGGGTGGAGTCGCTGGAGCGCGGCGGCCTCTACCGGACCTCCGACGTCGCTCCGCCGCACTGGCGCGACCCGCTCACGCTGCTGGCGCTCGGGGTGAACGGTGCGCCGCTCGACCTCGACCACGGCTTCCCCTGCCGGTTGATCGCGCCGAACCGGCCGGGGGTCATGCAGACCAAGTGGGTGCATCGGCTGGTGGTGTCGTGAAAGCCCGGATCGCGGTGGCGGCGGTGGGTCTGGTGCTCGTCGCGGTGGGGGTGCGAGGCATCGTCCTGCATGTGGACGTGTCCGGGTGGGCCGTGTGGTTCGTCGGGGCGGCCGTGCTGCACGACGGCGTGCTGGTCCCGCTGGTGCTGGCGGCGGGGCTGCTCACCAGGCGGCTGCCGGGCCCGTACCGGGGCGTCGTGCGGGGCGCGCTCGTGGCGGCGGGGTGCGTGTCCGCGATCGCGCTGCCGCTCGTCCTGGGATACGGGCGGCGCGCGGACGTGCCTTCGCGTCTGCCGCTGCCGTACGGCCGCAACCTGGTGGTGGTCCTGGGGGCCATCGCGGCGGCGGCCGTGCTGGCTGCGACCTTCCGGCTGCTGAGGGAGCGGGGGGTCGGTGTCGAACGGGCCGGGCGGGGTGTGCGGCTCCGCCGCCGACCGCGGCCGGGGCCTGAAGGCGGGGTTCGGCGATGACCGTCACCGGCGTCCGAGGGCGGGCGCGGGCCGAGGAGTCAGGGCGCCGTGCGGGACGTGCCGGTTGGGTCGCCGTGGCGGTCTGGGCCGCGGGGATCGCGGCGGCGTTCGCGGTGGGCTGGCACCTGCGCCGCGCCGGGCTGGCGACGGAGGACGGGCTGCCTCCGCTGCACGCGCAGCCGCGGGACCGCCCGCTGACCTGGCAGTTGCT
>NZ_CAACUY010000491.1 GCF_900659615.1 Actinomadura fibrosa
GCGCAGATGCCGGTTGTATTCGGATTGGCAGGGCAGGCGCGGGAACAGGTGCCCGATCCGGGCCGGGGCCAGGCGCAGCCAGCGGTGCTCGGCATCGCAACTCAGCAGCACCTGCGCGACGGCCACGCAGACCAGCTCGGCATCGGTCAGCAGCCGGGGCCGCCCCCGCCGCCGTCGCGGCGAAGGCAGCACGTGATCGTCCAGATGAACGTAGAGTGCGGTCAGAAGGGCGTCCAAGTCAGTCTTCACACACCGACGATGGGCGCCCTTCGCCATGCCCGCACCCGGTTCAGCAATTTCCCATCAACGATCTAGGCGCGTTCGGGTTCGGGTTCGGGGGCGATCGCCTCGGCGAGCGTGGGCAGCACCCGGAACCGCCGGTGCAGACCGGTGATCTCCAGTGTGCGGCGGATGATGGGCCGGGGGCCGGCCAGGGTGAGGCTGCCCCCGGCCGCGGTGACGGACTTGTAGCAGCTGATGATGACCGACAGGCCGTGCGAGTCCATGAACTCCAGGGACTCCATGTCGAGCACCACGTGGTCGCCGTGCTCGCGGCGGGCCGCGCGGATCTGCCGGCGCAGGTCGTCGGACACGGCTATGTCGAGCTCTCCGCGCAGCGACACGACGGTCCGTCCGTCGAGCGCCCGAGCGGTGACTTCGAGTGCTGGCACGAGGGGCTTCCCCTCCGGTCGGCGCACACCCGCCCGGCGTCCGCCCGGCGAATGTTTTCCATATGGCAACTATCCCGGACGGAGCGCCGCCTGCCAACCCGCCGCGCGACAAGGGTGTGCCTGATCGCGCCGAGTCGTAGGGTGCATGCCAGACGTGTTCCCCGCTGTTCCCCGTTCCGCTGCGTAGGAGAAGGACCCCAGGTGAGTTCCCCCCGGCTGCCGGACCATCTCGAAGTGCTGCTCACCGACGAGCCCGTCCTGGACGTGTACGCGTACGGGCCGTGGCGCGTGCCGGACGGCCTGTACGAGGAGATGCGCGAGCGCGCCGTCGCCTACAACGCCGACCCCCGCGCCGTCGTGCTGACGCGGCAGCTCAGCGACTTCTACGGCACCGGCACGAGCGCCGCGGGCGCCGAGCAGTGGTCGCTGCTGACGTTCCTGCTCGGCGCGTCCGCCGTCCGCGGCGGCACCCGCGGCGACGTCGACTACGAGCTGCTCTCGGCCTTCCTCGCGACCCCGGAGCCCGCCGTCCGCGACGCGACCGCCTGGTTCACCCAGGGCGGGCGCTGGCGCCCGCCGGGCCTGTGGCTGCCCGAGCCCGCCGGGAACGACCGCGAGCGGCGCGCCGTGATGTTCGAGCTCGCCCGCGCCGGGCTGGACGTCTTCGACGGCCTGGAGCCGCTGGAGCGCCGCCGCCGCGTCCTGATCGACCTGTTCGACCGGCGCGCCGCCGACCCCGCGCTCCGCGAGCGGGACATGACCGTCCCGCAGGCCGCGCTGGAGGACGTCTGGGTCGCGAGCCTCACCGACGAGGAGCTGACCGTCCTGCCCGAGCTGGCCGGGCCGATCGGCTACCTCGGCTGGGCCTGCGCCGGCCTCGACGCCGCCCGCGAGCGCCTCGCCGGCGCCGTCGCCGACACCGAGGAGCCGGACACCGCGCTCGCCCGGCTGCTGCTGGCCGCCGACCTGCGGGTGCTGCCCGCCGAGCTCGCGGCGGCGCTCGGCACCGACCGCTACGAGCGGCTGGACGAGCGCTTCCGCGCCGCCCGCGAGGCCGACGCGGCGGACGCCTGGCCCGCCGAGGTCCGCGCGTGGCTGGCCCGCGGGCTCGTCGCGGGTGAGGCGGACGCCTGCCGCGCCTGGCTCGACATGGCCGTCCGGATCACCGGCGCCGTCCAGGGCCTGCCCGACGCGCCGGTGAGCCCCCGCTGCCGGGTGCCCGTCCGCCAGTTCCAGGCCGACCTGCGGCGCCTGTTCACCGCCCGCCGCGTCCTCAACCCGCTCGGCTCCGCGCTCTTCCCGGAGCGTGCCGCCGAACCCGAGGGCGAACCCGACCGCGCCGTCGCCGGCGGCGGCACCGCCCGCGACGAGGCCGTCGAGAAGGCGCTCGTCGGGCAGCCGGAGCTGACCCGCGCCCTCCAGGACGCGCTCGCGGCGCGGCTCGCGGGGGAGCGGCCCGTCCGGCTGCTCGTCACCGGGCCGGAGGGCACCGGCAAGGGCACCGGCGCCGAGGTCCTGGAACGCCGCCTCGCCGAGGGCGGCGCCGTCCGCGAGGCGTTGTGGATCTCCGACCAGGTCTTCGCCTCGCTCGGCGTCAGCGACGCCGTCCTGTGGCTCCAGGCCCGCGTCCGCGACTGCCTGGAGGGGCGGATGCTCCTCGTCGTCGACGACCTGGAGAAGCTCGTCACCTACGAGCGCTGCGGCCCCGCCGCCGTCGAGGAGCTGCGGCGGCTCATGGCGCGCTCGCCGTCCCTGGACGTCGTCGCCCTGTGCCGCCCCGGCGGCGACCGGCGCCTGTTCGACGCCAACCCGGCGCTCGTCCGCGCGTTCGAGGTCGCCCGCACCCGCGACTTCGCCGAGGACGAGTTCGCCGAGCTGTTCACCCTCGCCGTCGAGAAGCGCGGCGCGACCGTCGCCGCCGACGTCGCCGCCACCGCCGGGGTGCTGCTCGCCCGCACGCCGCCGCTGCTCAACCTGCGCGGCGCCCGGCTCGTCGAGCACCTGGCCGCGCAGTGCGCCGCC
>NZ_CAACUY010000492.1 GCF_900659615.1 Actinomadura fibrosa
ACCTCACCCACCACCCCCACTGGAAACCCCAACCCACACCCCACCACCCCACCACCACCCTCCCCACCTACCCCTTCCAACACCACCACTACTGGCTCACGCCACCGTCCGGCACCGAACCCGCGCTCGACCATCCGTTCCTGCATAGCGCCACCGAATCCGCGCGGGACGGAACGTTGATCCTCACCGGCCGCATCGCGCTCGCCCCCCAGGGATGGCTGGCCGATCATACGGTCCACGGCATCGCCGTGGTCCCCGGTACCGCCCTGCTCGATCTCGCGCTCCAGGCCGCGGCCCGCACCGGATACCACCGGCTCGACGAACTCGTCCTGCGGGCCGCGCTGATCCTGCCGGAGCGGAGCGCCCTCGACCTCCAGGTCGTCGTAAGGCCGCCGGACTCCGACGATCGCCGCGTCGTCACCGTCCACGCCCGCCAGAGCGACGCGGCGGAATGGAACGAGTACGCCGCCGGCACGCTGAGCAAGGCGGTCGCGAGCCCGTCCACCGCGGGAAGCTGGCCACCGCCCGACGCCTCCCCCGTCGATGCCGACGCGCTCTACCAGGACCTCCTCGCCCGTGGCCTGAGCTACGGACCCGCATTCCGGTTCGACGCCGCCTGGCGCGACGGCAACACGGCCTACACCGAGATCGCCGTTCCGCCCGGCACCACCGACTTCACGCTCCTCGACCTCGCCCTGCACCCGGCCGCGCTGCTCGCCCCGGCCGAGGGGTCAGCGCAGGTGCCGTTCGCCTGGCGGGGTGTGCACCTCCACTCCACGGGATCGACCGCGCTGCGCGTCCGGGCGGCCATCACCGGCGAGGCCGCCCTGTCCGTCACCGTGGTCGATGACGTGGGCGAACCCGTTCTGGACGTGGAGTCCCTGACCTTGCGGCCGATGGCCGGTGACCAGCTCGCCGCCGCGGCGGACGCCCCGCCGCTGCACCGCCTCCGCTGGCGGCGGACGTCGATCGCCCCGCGAGCCACCGGCTCGTACTCGGTGCTGGACGGCGACGACCTCACATCGCTGACCGAGCCCGTACCGGCAGTCGTCGTGGCGCGGATCGCCGGGGACGGTAGCCCGGAGGGCGCGCACGGCTGCGCCGAGCGGGCACTGGGCCTGCTGCGGGCCTGGCTCGCCGACGAACGGTTCGCCACGTCCCGGCTGCTACTGGTGACGCGCGGCGCGACGTCCGTCAGGCCGGGCGACCGGATCGGCGATCTCGCGGCGGCACCGGCGTGGGGTCTGGTCCGCTCGGCGCGGACGGAACACCCGGATCGTTTCGCGATCGCCGATTTGGACCAGGACGTGGCCGAGTGCGGGGACCTCGTCACGGCCGCGGTCCTGGCCGGCATCGACGAGATCGCCGTACGGGAGGGGCACGTCCTGCTGCCCGAGGTCGTACGGATGGAGCCGGCCGACGTGCTGACCGCACCGGACGGGGACCCGTGGCGGCTCGAACTCACTGGGGAGGGCGGGCTCGACGGCCTCGCCCTGGTGTCCCGGCCCGAGTCGGCTCGGCCGCTGCGGTCCGGCGAGATCCGCGTCGCCATCCGCGCGGGCGGGCTGAGCTTCCACGACGTGGTCACCGCGCTCGGCATGGTCCGCGACGGTAAGCCGCTGGCCGGGGAAGGCGCCGGAGTAGTGACCGACGTCGGCCCGGACGTCGCCGGCCTCGCCCGCGGTGATCGGGTGATGGGGCTCCTCACCCACGGCCTCGGCCAGGTCACGATCACCGACCATCGGCTCGTCGTCCCGATACCGCCGGACTGGTCGTACGCGCAGGCCGCCACCGTGCCGGTCGCGTTCCTGACCGCGGCCTACACGCTCGGCGACCTGGCCGGCCTGCGCCCAGGACAGCGGCTCCTCATCCACGCGGCCGCAGGCGGAGTGGGCATGGCCGCGCTCCAGCTCGCCCGGCTCCGGAACGCCGACATCTACACGACCGCCTCGCCCGCCAAGTGGACCGCCCTACGCGGTCTCGGTGTCGAGCCGGACCGGATCGCCTCCTCTCGCACGACCGAGTACGGCGATCGCTTCCGGACGGCCGGTGGCTTCGACGCGGTACTGAACTGCCTGACCGGGACGCACATCGACGTCTCACTCGGCCTGCTGGCGCCCGGCGGCCGGTTCGTCGAACTCGGCAAGTCCGATATACGCGACGCCGACGAGATCGCCTCCGCCGCCCATCCGGGGGTGACGTACCAGACGTACGACATCCTCGATCCCGGCACCGACCGGCTGCACGCGCTGCTGGCCGAGTTGGCCGGCCACTTCGCGGAGGGCACGCTCAGCCCGCTGCCGGTGACCGCTTTCGATGTACGGCAGGCGCCCGACGCGTTCCGGCACGTCGCCCAGGCGCGGCACACCGGCAAGGTCGTCCTGACGTTCCCCGACACCCTCGATCCGGAGGGGACGGTATTGATCACCGGCGGCACGGGGACCCTCGGCTCGCTGGTGGCCGACCATCTCGTGAGAAGGCACGGCGTCCGCCATCTCGTCCTGGCCGGCCGGCACGCCCGCACCTCCACCCGCACCACCGGCGGAGCCACCGTCACGACGCTCGCCTGCGACACCGCCGACCCCGAAGCCCTCGCCGCCCTCCTGGCCGACATCCCAGCCGAACACCCGCTCACCACCGTCATCCACGCCGCCGGAGTAC
>NZ_CAACUY010000493.1 GCF_900659615.1 Actinomadura fibrosa
GGACGGCGGGTCGCCGCCGTCCGGCGCGGCCGGGGAGCCGGTGGCGCGTGCCGCCGGCTCCCAGCCGTCCCGGGTCACGGCGCGCTCACCGGGTCACCGGCCGGCGCTCGACCGCCGGCGCCTGGCCAGCGCGTCGATGCTCGCGGCGAGCAGGAGCACGATCCCGGTGATGAGGAAGCTCAGGTACGCCTTGGTGCCGAGCAGGCCGAGGCCGTTCTCGATGATGGCGATGACGAGTCCGCCGAGGACCGCGTCGCGGGCCTTGCCGCGGCCGCCGAACAGGCTCGTCCCGCCGATGACGGCGGCGCCGACCGCGTACAGCAGCGTGTTGCCGCCGCCCGAGTCGGGGGTGACGGAGTTGAGCCGGGACGCGGCGACGATACCGCTCAGCGCCGCGAAACCCGAGGCGATCATGAAGACGGAGATGCGGATCCGGGTGACGTTGATGCCGGCGCGGCGGGCGGCCTCGGCGTTGCCGCCGACGGCGTAGATGTGCCGGCCGTAGGCGGTGCGCCCGAGCACGAACGTGCAGACGATGAGCAGGACGCCGACCACCGGCACGCCCCACGGGATGCCCGCGAGGGTGATGAGCGGGCTGGGGGCGCGGTCGAGGCTGAGCAGGTAGGTGCCGAACAGCAGGGCGATCGCGACGACGGCGGACTGGGCGATGACCAGCTCGACCGGCTTGGAGTGCAGGTCGCGGGCGCGCTGCCGCCGCCACCGCAGGAGCTGCGTGGCGGCGTAGCCGACGGCGCAGGCGACGGCGAGCACCCAGCCGAGGGCGACCGGGATGTTCTTGTTGGCGAGGGCCACGATGACGTCGTCGCGGACGGGCACGGTGCCGCCCTCGCCGATCATGCGGAGGGTGACGCCCTGGAGGCCGAGGAACAGCGCGAGCGTGACGACGAAGGAGGGTATCCGCACGACGGCGACGAGCCAGCCGATGGCGGTGCCGATGACGATGCCGACGCCGATGGCGACGAGGACCGCGACGTACCAGGGCTGGCCGCCGTCGACCATGAGCTTCGCCATGGCCGCGGCGCACAGGCCGCTGGCGACGCCGGCGGACAGGTCGATCTCGCCCAGCAGCAGGACGAACACCAGCCCCATGGCGAGGATGGTGATCGGGAGCGCCTGCGTGAACAGGTTCGCGATGTTGCCCTTGCTGAGGAAGGTGTCGGGCTTGAGGATCGTGAACAGGACGACCAGGGAGGCGAGGCCGAGGATGGCCGGGAGGGCGCCCAGCTCACCGGCCCGCACGCGGCCCAGGTAGTCGTTGACGGCGGAGCGCACGTCGTGCTCGCGCGTGTCGGCGGCGAAGTCCGAGTCCGCCAGCGACATGGCGGCCTCCTTGCCCTTCGGGATCTCGGTGGACACGTCGGCCCCCTTCAGATGCTCTCGGCGGCGGTCGTCGGCGCGAGGCCGAGATCGCCGGAACGGCCGGCGGTGATGAGCTCCACGACCTGGCCGTGGGTGACGTCGGCCCGCTTCACGTCGGCGGCGACCCGGCCAAGGTAGAGCGCGGTGATGCGGTCGGCCACCTCGAACACGTCGTTCATGTTGTGCGAGATGAGCACGACGGCGTGCCCGGTGTCGGCGAGGCGCCGGACGAGGTCGAGGACCTGCCGGGTCTGCGCGACGCCCAGCGCGGCGGTGGGCTCGTCGAGGATGACGACCTTCGACTCCCACAGCGCGGCCTTGGCGATCGCGACGGTCTGCCGCTGGCCGCCGGAGAGGCTCGCGACCTGCTGCCGGACGGACTTGACGGTGCGGACCGACAGCCGCGCGAGGGTCTGGCGGGCGGCCTCCTCCATCGAGTCCTCGTCCAGGATGATGCCCTTGCGGCGCTCGCGGCCGAGGAACATGTTCTGGACGATGTCGAGGTTGTCGGCGAGCGCGAGGTCCTGGTAGACGACCTCGATGCCGAGGGCGGCGGCGTCGCGGGGGCTGCCGATCACGACCGGGCGCCCGTCGAACTCGATGGTGCCGGAGTCGATCGGGTGGATCCCGGCGATGCACTTGATGAGGGTGGACTTGCCCGCGCCGTTGTCGCCGACGAGGGCCGTCACCTCGCCCAGCCGCAGCTCGAAGTCCACGTCGTGCAGGACGTGGACGGCACCGAAGCTCTTGTTGAGCCCGGTCAGGCGGAGGACGGGGTCACCGTTTTCTGCCACGAGTTTCCCTTCCAGGGGGTGATGCGTCGGCCCGTGGCGGGCCCCCGGCGGCCCGGGGTTCCGGGGCCCCGGGACGCCTCCAGCGGGGTGGGGCCCGCCACGGAGTCAGCGCGCGGTCGCTACTGGATGCCCGCGGTCTTGCACTTGGCCGCGTACGCGCCCTTGCACAGCTCGGCGGGCTTCACGAAGCCGTCGTCGGTGACCTGCTTGACGTTGTCCTTGAAGATGCCGATCGGGTTGAGCAGCACCGAGGGGACGTCGCGCTTGCCCGTCGGGTCGTTCGTGGTGCCGTTGGTCTCGCCCTTCTCGCCCTTGAGGAGCGCGACGGCGAGCTTGGCGGCCGCTTCGGCCTCCTGCTTGACGGGCTTGTAGACGGTCATGCACTGGCTGCCGTCCAGGATGTTCTGCAGCCCCTGGGTGGTGGCGTCCTGGCCGGTGATGGCG
>NZ_CAACUY010000494.1 GCF_900659615.1 Actinomadura fibrosa
CGGTGGAGCGGATGATGCGCGACGCCAAGATCACTCAGATCTACGAGGGCACCAACCAGATCCAGCGCATGGTCATGGCCCGCCAGCTCCTGAAGTAGCGGCTCCGGGCGGCGCGACGGGCAGGCGGACCTCGAACTGCGCGCCGCCCTCCGGCGCGTCCCCCGCGGTGAGCGTCCCGCCGTGTGCGGCCACGAGGTCCCTGGCGATGGCGAGGCCGAGCCCCGCGCCGCCCTCGTCCCGGCTCCGGGCGTCGTCCAGCCGGACGAACCGCTCGAAGATCCGCTCGCGGTCGCCGGCCGGCACGCCCGGCCCGTCGTCGCGGACCCGCACCACCGCCGCGCCGCCCTCCCGCCGCACGGACAGCCGGACGGTCCGGTCCGCGTGCCGTTCGGCGTTGTCGAGCAGGTTGCCGACCACCCGGGCCAGGCGGCCCGGCACGCCCATGACCGGCGGGTCGTCCTCGAACGACGCCTCGACGGGGACGCGGTCCAGCGGGGCACGGCGCTCCAGCTCGTCCCGCAGCAGCGCCGCGAGCGCCACCGGACGCGGCGCGGGCCGGTCGCCTGCGTCGATCCGGGCGAGCAGCAGCAGGTCGGCGGCCAGCCGCTGGAGCCGGACGACGTCGTCGACCAGGCCGTCCACGTCCAGCAGCGAGGGGTGCGCCGCCGCGACCTCCAGCTGGGTGCGCAGCGACGCGATCGGGCTCCGCAGCTCGTGCGAGGCGTCCGCGACGAAGCCGCGCTGCCGCGCCACCGAGCCCTCCAGCGCCGCGAGGGTCGCGTTGGTCGTGGCGGCCAGCTCGGCCACCTCGTCGCGCGAGTCCGGGACCGGCACCCGGCGGGCCAAGTCGCTGGACGCGGTGATCTCCGCGAGCTCGGCCCGGACCGCCTCCACCGGACGCAGCGCGCGCCGCGTCACCAGCCAGGTCACGCCCGCCACCACGGCGAGCAGCAGCGGCAGGCCCGCGAGCATCGCGCGGGCGACCGTCCCCTCGGCGTCGCGGGCGGCCGCGAGGTCCGCGCCCGCGTAGACGGTGGCGGTCTCGCCGGCGGGCGTGGTCACCTCGACGGCCGCGAAGCGGTAGTCCGCGCGGCGGCCGTCCACCGTCGCGCTGCCGGTGGACAGGCCCGGGTCGTCGCCGGACACCTCGCCGCGCCCGGGATCGTCGTCATCGTCGCGGTCCGATCCGCGCCCGCGCCCCGGTCCGTGGCCGGAGCCGTGCCCGGAGTCGTCCGACGGCCCAGGCGCCGTGGACGCGCTGGACGCCCCAGCAGAGGATGCCCCGGCGGCGGGCGCCACGCCGGTCGCGCCGGTGCCGGTGATCGCGCTCAGGCCCTTGCTGGCCGCCCGCACGCCTCCGTCCTCGGCGACCACCTGGACGGGGTGCTCGTCTCCGTCCGGCAGGTCGAGCGCGGTGTAGGACGTGCCGGTCGCGAGCTGCGCGGCCACCTCGCGGGCCGCGACCTCGGCCTGGAGGTCGGTCCGCCCGCCCAGGTCGGCGCGCAGCAGCAGGACCACCCCGAGCCCCGCCGCGACGAGCGCGACGGCGACGACGGCGGTGGCGCCCGCCGTCGTCCGCGCCCGGACGGACCGGAGCCGGCGGCCTCCCCGGCGCCCCATGTCAGGCGCCCCCGTCCCGTGCTAGCCGGTACCCCGCCCCGCGCACCGTCACGATCGACCTGCGCCCGAACGGGACGTCCAGCTTGCGGCGCAGCGCGCTCACGTACACCTCGACGATGTTGGGCGGGCCGCCGTAGGCGAAGTCCCAGACGGCCTCCAGGATCTGCGCCTTCGACACGACGCGGCCCGCGTTCACCGCCAGGTGCTCCAGCACCGCGAACTCCTTGGCGGTCAGCTCGACCTCGTCGCCGCCGCGGAACACGCGCCGCCCGGCCGGGTCCACGGTGAGGTCGCCCAGCACGATGGACGGCGCGGCGCCCCGCGTCCGGCGGCGCAGCAGGGCCCGGACGCGGGCCACCAGCACCACGTACGAGAACGGCTTGGTGAGGTAGTCGTCGGCGCCGGTGTCCAGCCCCTCGGCCTCGTCGTACTCGCCGTCCTTGGCGGTGAGCATGAGGATGGGCGTCTCGTCGCCGGCCGCGCGCAGCGCCGAGCAGACCCGGTAGCCGTTCATGCCGGGCAGCATGACGTCCAGGATGATCAGGTCGTGGCCGCCGCCGAGCGCCAGGTCCAGCCCTTCGGCCCCGTCGTGGACGACGTCCACCGCGAAGCCCTCGGCCGCCAGCCCCCGCGCGAGGGACGTGGCCAGGCGCTTCTCGTCCTCCACGATCAGTAGCCGCATGGGTCCAGCCTGCCAAACGCTTCCTGAAGGCGGCTTCAGGCAGCTTCAGCGGCCGCTCAGGAACGTCCCGGAAGGTGGCCCTTTGTACGGCGGCCGGGCGCACCGGCCGCGACGTGACCCAGGGGGAGGACCCATGGACGTTCGCTCGATGCTCTCGGGACGCAGGCTGCTGGTGACCGCGGTCGCCGCGGCCGCCGTGGCGGGCGGGGGCGCCGCGACCGCGCTCGCCGCCGGCCACGACGGCGG
>NZ_CAACUY010000495.1 GCF_900659615.1 Actinomadura fibrosa
CGGCGGGCGGCGGCGGGCGCCGAGCGCGAGCGCCTCGCCCGCGACCTGCACGACGTGGCGGGCCACCATCTCAGCGCGGTCGTCGTGCACAGCGGCGCGGTGGCCAGGACCGGCGATCCGGCGCTGGTCCGCGGCGCGCTCGCGGCCGCCGCCGACACCGGGCGGGAGGTCCTCACCGCGCTGAGCCGGCTGGTCGACGTCATGGGCCCGGCCGACCCGGGCGCCGGGGAGGGCGGGCTCGGCACGCTCCTCCCCCAGCTCTGCGAGGGGCTGTCGCGGCTCGGCGTCCCGGTCGCGCTCGCGTTCGAGGGCCGCGCTCGCAGGCTGCGGCCCGAGGTCGGGACCGCCGCCTACCGGGTCGTCCAGGAGTCGCTCACCAACGCGATGCGGTACGCGCCGGGCGCGGCGGTGGCGGTGGAGGTCCGGTACGTCCCGGGCGCGGTCGAGGTGGCGGTGGTGAACGAGGCGCCCCGCGACGACGGCGGCGTCCCCGCGCTCGGCACGGGACGGGGCATCGGCGGCATGCGGGAGCGCGCCGAGGCGCTCGGCGGCACGCTCGACGCGGGCCCGTCCGGCGGAGGGTGGGCCGTCCGGGCCGTGCTGCCGACCTCGCCCGCCGGGCGGCGCGGACCGGGCTGGCCGGAGGTGCTCGACGCGGCGGTCGTCGGGCTGTGCGCGTCGGTGCCGCCGCTGCTGGCCTTCACCCCGCCCGACCCGATCCTGGGCGGCGCCTCCCGCGGGACGGCCGCCCTGGTCATCGCGCTGCTGCTCGTCCGCGGCGTCCCGCTGTGGTGGCGCCGCCGCGCGCCGTACCCGGCGCTGGCCGCGCTCGCCGCGATCGACTCCGCCTGCGCGCTGGCGGTCGGCCCGCACGTCCCGGAGCTGCTCGGGCTGCTGCTCATCGGCTCGCCGGCGGAGATGGTCGCCGTCTACGCGGTCGCCGGCCATGCCCGGCGCGGGCGGCCGACCTGGCCCGCGCCGTTCCTCGGGGCGCTGCCCTGGGCGGTCACGTTCACCGTGGCCCTGGCGACGGACCCGGGGGCGGAGCGGACGCCCGTGCTCGTCCCGTTCGCGCTGCTCGCGAGCGGCGTGTTCGGGGTGCTCGTGCTGCTGCCGTTCTGGGCGTGGGGCAAGGCCGTCACCGGACGCGGCCGGGGCTGGGAGGCGACGGCGCTGGAGACGGTCGCCGCGCGGCGCGGCGAGGCCGCCCAGGCGGAGCGGGACCGGGTGGCGCTCGGGCTGCGCGCCACCGTCCTGGACCACACGGCGCGCATGGTGCGCGCGGCGGAGGCGGGCCTCGCGGGCACGTCGGGCACGTCGGGCACGGAGGCGGACGGCCCGGCCGCGCTGGCGGCGGTCACGGAGCACGCCCGCGCGGCGCTGCTCGACATGCGCGCCCTGCTGGACGCCCTGGAGGAGGAGTGACCCGCTGTGATCTCCGTCATGCCCCGGGGAGGGGCGGGATCCGCGGCGGCGTTGCCAGGCCCTTGAGCAGGCCCGCGAGCAGGCCCGGCGGCTCAAGGGCGGAGGACCGCCGAGCCCGTTGGACGCCGTGCACCTCGTTTCCGGTTCGCCGCGGCGCCGGTTTCGGCCACCAAGGTCACGATCCGCGCTCAAAACCGAAATGATCTTCCTTTCGCTGCTAGGTTTCCGCGCTGATCCCCAACAGAACAGAGCATGGAGGGACCTATGCGGCGAATCGCTGCCGTCGGCCTGGCGGCCGGCACCCTGCTGGCCGGGATGGCGGTTGCGGGGGCGCCCGCCGAAGCCGCCACCGGCAAGTGGGCCCCGTACAACTCCTACGCCAACCTGTCCTCGTCCGGCACGTACTCCCGCGGGTCGAGCACGGTGACGGTGTCCGGCAAGCTGAGCGACGCGAAGAAGAACGGCTGGACCGCGTGCGTGCGGTTCCTGTTCACCAATTCGGCCGGCTCCAAGTACTACGCCCGCTTCAAGATCGAGGCGCTGTCGCAGAACGGCACCTGGTACAACTACGACGGCAAGGCGACGGTCAGCATCAAGGGGACGTCCCCCAAGGGCTACCGCACGCACATGTGGGTGCAGGAGTGCGGCCGCAACAAGAAGACCGGGAAGTACGCGTACGGCAAGGGCAAGAAGATCTTCTGACCCGCCCGGACGCCCGGCGCTCGGCGCCGTCGAGCTCACCGGCCCCGCCGCTTCCGCGGCGGGGCCTTCGCTTTTCCACCGAGCTTTCAGAGAAGGGCGGCGGCGACTTCTCCCGTGTGGTCACGAACGCCTTGACCCGGCTTTGACAGAAACGGAGCCAGGGCGAGGGATATGGCGAGGATCCCGGGAAGTCACCTGAAAGCGGAACCGTGTCCGGAACGTCCGGACGGGCCGCCGCGGCCCGCGGGCCGCCGACCGAAGGGTGGACGAATGAACGGGAAACGCCTCGCCGCCGGAGCCGCCGGCACGGCACTGGCCGCGGCGCTGGGCCTCGGCATCGCCTCGGCGCCGCCCGCGGCCGCCGTGCCCAGCGCCGCTCCG
>NZ_CAACUY010000496.1 GCF_900659615.1 Actinomadura fibrosa
CCCGGCGCGCCGCCGCCAACCCCTACGAGGCCGACAACCGCACCTGGCGGCGGATCGCCGAGGCCGCGGTCCGGCGGCCGGTGCTGCTGGGCGGCGGCTGCGCGCTCGCGCTGCTGCTGCTCGCCGTGCCGTTCGGGCACGCCCGCTTCGGGCTCACCGACGAGCGCAGCCTGCCCGCGGACGTGGACGCCCACGCCGTCGCCGACCGCATCGGCCGCGACTTCGGCGAGCCGCTCGGCCGCGGCCTGACGGTCGTCCTGCCGTCCGGACCGGCCGGCTCCCGCCTGGACGGCTACGCGCGGCGGCTGTCGGCCCGTCCCGGCGTGGTCTCGGTCCGGACGGCCACCGGCGCCTACGCCCGCGGCCGCCGCACCGGGAACGCGCCCGGGCGCTACGCGTCCGGGAAGGCCGTGCTGCTCAACGTGGCGAGCAGGCTGGAGCCGCAGTCGCCCGCCGCCACGCGCCTGCTGCACCGCGTCCGGGCGGTGCCCGCGCCCGGCCGCCGGCTGGTCACCGGCGTCTCCGCCCACTCCGCCGACACCCTGTCGGCCATCGGACGGGCCATGCCCCTGGCGCTCGGCGCGATCGCCTGCTGCACGTTCGTCCTGCTGTTCCTGTTCACCGGCGGCCTGCTCGTCTCGGCGAAGGCGCTCGTCCTCGGCGCGCTCAGCCTGTCGGCGAGCTTCGGCGCCATCGTGCTGATCTTCCAGGACGGGCACGCCCGCGGCCTCGTCGGCGGCTTCACCGTGACCGGGCGGCTCGACGCGATGACCCTGCTGCTGGCCTTCACCATCGCGTTCGGCCTGTCGATCGACTACGAGGTGTTCCTGCTGTCGCGCATCAAGGAGCGCTACGCCGCCTCCGGGCGGCACACCGAGTCCGTCGTCACGGGCATCGCCCGCACCGGGCGGCTCGTCACCGCCGCGGCCCTCGCCGTGTCGCTGTCCATCGGCTCGCTGATCACCTCCTCGAACACGGTGCTGAAGATGAACGGCCTCGGCCTCGCGCTGGCCGTCCTGGTCGACGCCACCGTCGTCCGCGGCCTCCTCGTGCCCGCGGTCATGCGGCTGACCGGTCCCGCCAACTGGTGGGCGCCCGTCCCCCTCGCCCGCCTCCACCACCGGATCGGCCTCGCCGAGGACGCGTCGGCGCCTCGCCGGGGCCGCGCCGGGAACGTCCGCCTCTGACGCCGCGGACGGCCGTATCGGTCGGCGTTGTCAGAGGCGCCGACCGATACGGATTCGCCAGGACGGCGGGAAACCGCGCGGTTCGCCGACGGCCGCCTTTCCGCGCGTCCATTGGACGTCTTATAGGCGTTTCGGGCGCACTATCAGGCGTTTCGGCTTTCGAGACGTCGTTCCAGGTCACGGCAACCGACCCGCAAGGCCGATTTCCCGATAGGACGGAAAAAGGGGATGATCAACCGCGACAATGTGCCGTGCCGCCTATCCGAGGGAGGACGATGCCGCCCCGATCCGCGTTGGCCCGGGCACGCGTGCGCGCCGGATTCTCGATGCAGCAATCGCTCGCCGACGAGATCGGCGTCAACGTCGCCACGGTCAGCCGCTGGGAGCTGGGCAAGCTCACGCCCCAGGGCATGCGCCGTGCGAGGCTCGCCCACGCGCTGCGGCTGAGCGTGGACGAGCTGGACCGGATCGTCGCGGCCACCAAGCGCCAGCAGGACGAGGCGGAGGATTCCCTCGCGGCCCCGCCGGACGCAGCCGGCGGGCGACCGCACGTCCCGCCGTGGGAGGCCGGCGCGCGTGAAGCGCCGCCCGGCGGCGAACCGCCGGTCGAGGTCCTCACGCCGCTCCAGCGCTCCGGCCGCCCGACCGCCGTCCTGAGCGGGCAGAACGGACCACAGGCGTTCGCGGCCACCGTCCACGCAGCCGAGCCCGCAGACGCGGCCGTACAGGTCGACGCGACTGTGCCGGTCGACGCAGCCGTACCGGTCCAGGCGGCCGTGCCGGTCGACGCGGGCGAGCCCGTCCACGCGGCCGTGCCGGTCGACGCGGTCGAGAACCTGCGCGTCGACCTCGGCAGCCGGGTGGGCGGCACCGGGACCGCCGACGACTGGGTCTCGACCGTCCACGAGCACGCCCGCGCGATGTCCACGACGCCGCCGCACGCGCTCGTCGGACACATCAGCGCCGACATCGCCGACCTCTGCCGGACCATCGACGCGTCCGGCGGGACCGACCGCGCCGTCCTGTGCCGGGTGAGCGCCCAGCTCGCCGCTCTCATGGCGACGGCGCTGACCGATCTCGGCTTCATGCCCGCGGCGCACCGCTGGTGGCGCACCGCCCGCGGCACGGCCGCCACGGCCGGCGACGTGGACCTGCGGGTCTGGGTGACCGGCCGGTGGGCGCTCGCGTGCCAGGGCGCCGGCATGGCCCCGCAGGCGCTCCGGCTCGCCGACGACGCCGAGCGCCTCGCCGGCGACCGG
>NZ_CAACUY010000497.1 GCF_900659615.1 Actinomadura fibrosa
AGCAGCGCCGCCGCCAGCCCGGCCGCCAGGAGCGGGAGCGCGGCGACGAACAGGTCGGAGAACGCCTGCGCGAAGGCCTCGGCGACGCCGAGCCGGACCGGTCCGGGCAGCGTGCGCAGCACCTCGGGCCGGACGGCGTCCTCGAACGCCGGGGCCCGGCCGCCGGGGGCGCGCCGGGCCGCCTCCTCCGCGAACCGGCTGGACACGATCGCGCCGAACACGGCCATCCCGGCGGCGGTGCCGAGCATCCGGGCCGCGAACACCCCGGAGCTCGCCGCCCCGAGGTCGGCGCGGGGCGCCGCGTTCTGCGCGATCAGCACGACCACCTGCTGCGACAGCCCCGCCCCGAAGCCGAGCACCGCCATGTACAGGCACGCGGTGAGGAGCCCCGTGCGGGCGTCCATGGTGGCGAGGAGCGCGACGCCGGCGGCGCTGACCGCCATGCTCGCGGCCGGGAGCCGGTGGTAGCGGCCGGTGCGGGCGATATGCCGGCCAGCGCCCAGAGAAGCGGCGAGCAGCCCGGCCATCATGGGCAGCAGGAGCAGGCCCGACCGGGTCGCCCCCACCCCGCCGACGACCTGGAAGAACATGGGCAGGTAGGTGGCGAGGCCGAACCCGGTCGCCCCGCCCACGGCCGCGACCACGCAGGCGACGCCGAACGACCGGTCGCGGAACAGCCGCGGCGGGATCACCGGTTCGGCCGCCGACCGCTCGGCGAGGACCCAGGCGGCGAACAGCACGAGCGCCCCTCCCCCGAGCCCGAGGATCGCCGGCGACCCCCAGGCGTACCGCGTCCCGGCCCAGCTCGTGCACAGCGTGAAGCACGTGACGGCCGCGCCGAGCAGCACGATGCCGGGGTAGTCGACGCGCGGGCGCCCCGCCGGGGGCGGGAGCCGCAGGAACAGCAGCGTCGTCACGACGGCGGCGAGCCCGAGCGGGACGTTGACGTAGAACGCCCACCGCCACGACGCGTGGTCGGTGAGGAACCCGCCCACAAGCGGCCCCGCGATGCTGGAGACCGCGAAGACGACCGCCGAGTAGCCCTGGTACCGGGCCCGCTCGCGCGGCTCGAACAGCTCCCCGGACAGCGCGAACATCGAGGCCATCAGGCAGCCCGCGCCGGCGCCCTGGACGACCCGGAACGCGATGAGCAGGTCCATCGTCGGCGCCGCGCCGCACGCCGCCGACCCCAGCAGGAACGCCGTGAGCCCGGCGAGGAACACGGGCCGCCGCCCGAACAGGTCGCCGAGCCGTCCGGACAGCGGAACCGTGACGCTCGTGGCCAGCACGTAAGCCGTCGAGACCCAGGCGAGCCGGTCCAGCCCGCCGAGGTCACCGACGATCGTCGGCAGCGCTGTGCCGAGGACGGTCGCGTCCAGGGACGACATGAGCCCGGCGAGCATCAGCCCGCCGAAGACGAACAGCCGGTGCCGGTGGCTCATCACCGGCGCGTCCGAGACCATGTGCACCTCACAAATATCTGCTGAAGACAGATAAATGCTAGCTGCACATAGATGAGCGGCGCAACGGCCCGGGGTTCAGGGGTTCGCGCCGGTCAGTTCCCGGACGGCGCGGTGCGCGGTGCCGATGTCGCGGGCCGGATCGCCGAACTGGACCTGGACGCGGGTGCGGCGCAACCGCCCGTCGACGGGCAGCAGGTCGCGGGTGCCGGTCAGCCCGGCGGGGACGAGCGGGACGCCGGCGAGGCCGGCCAGCCGGGCTGCGCCCGTCCGGAACTCGCCGACCATGCCGTCGCGGGACCGCGTCCCCTCGGGGAACACGATCACGCAGCGGCCGCGGGCGAGCTGGGCGGCGGCCGCGGCCAGGTCGTCGAACCCGCCGCGGGACCGCCGGACGGGGAAGCCCGCCACGGCCGTCCGGCAGACCAGGGCGCGCAGCCGCCCGGCGAACCAGTAGTCGGCGGCGGCCGCGGCCATCGGGCGGCGGCGCGCGGGCAGCGCGGCGAGCAGCGCGGCGGTGTCGGCGTGGGAGGAGTGGTTCGCGACGATGACGCACGGCGCGGCCGGGACCGGGCCGGTCACCTCCAGCCCGCCCGCGAGGCCGAACGCGGCACGCCAGCCGGCCCGGCGCAGATACGCGGCGATCATGAGAGCACCATCGCCACCGCGAGCGCGACCAGCAGGGAGTCGACGCGGTCGAGCAGGCCGCCGAAGCCGGGCAGCCACCGCCCGGCGTCCTTGACGCCGGCGCCGCGCTTGAGCATCGACTCCAGCAGGTCGCCGAGCGGCGCCCCGGCCGCGACGGCGGCGAGCGCTGCGGGCGTCACGGCGCCGAACAGCGCCAGGACCGCCGTGCCCGCCGCGATGCCCCCGGCGACGCCGCCCCAGCGCTTGGCC
>NZ_CAACUY010000498.1 GCF_900659615.1 Actinomadura fibrosa
GGCCTGCGCGCGCAGCGCCTCGGCGGACGCCGCCGACACGGCCAGCGGGAGCGCCGGGGGCCGCTCGCCGCGCGGCTCGGCCGCGCCCTGGTCCGGTGCCTCCTCGATGACGACGTGGGCGTTGGTGCCGCTGACGCCGAACGACGACACCGCGGCGCGGCGCGGACGGCCCTCGGCGGTCCAGTCGCGGGGCTCGGTGAGCAGCTCGACGGCGCCCTCGCTCCAGTCGATGTGCGGGGACGGCTCGTCGGCGTGCAGGGTGCGGGGCAGCACGCCGTTCCGCATCGCCATCACCATCTTGATGACGCCCGCGGCGCCCGCGGCGGCCTGCGTGTGCCCGACGTTGGACTTGACCGAGCCGAGCCACAGCGGGTCGCCGTCCGCGCGGTCCTGCCCGTAGGTGGCCATGAGGGCCTGCGCCTCGATCGGGTCGCCGAGGACGGTTCCGGTGCCGTGCCCCTCGACGGCGTCCACGTCCGCGGGCGTGAGCCCGGCGGTGGCGAGCGCCTGGCGGATCACGCGCTGCTGCGACGGCCCGTTCGGCGCGGTCAGGCCGTTGGACGCGCCGTCCTGGTTGACGGCGGAGCCGCGGACGACCGCGAGCACGGGGTGCCCGGCGCGGCGGGCGTCGGACAGGCGCTCCAGCAGGAGCATGCCCGCGCCCTCGCCCCAGCCGGTGCCGTCGGCGGACGCGCCGTAGGCCTTGCAGCGCCCGTCGGCGGCGAGGCCGCTCTGGAGGCTCATGTCGACGAACGTCTCGGGGGTGGCCATGACGGTGACGCCGCCCGCGAGCGCGAGCGAGCACTCCCCCTGCCGCAGGGCCTGCACGGCCCAGTGCAGCGCCACCAGCGACGACGAGCAGGCCGTGTCGACGGTGACCGCGGGGCCCTCCAGCCCGAGCGTGTAGGAGACGCGGCCGGACGCGACGCTGCCCGCGCTGCCGTTGCCGATGAACCCGGCGACGTCCTCGGGGATCGCGCCGAGCCGCAGCGCCCAGTCGTGGTACATGACGCCCGCGAACACGCCGGTCGGGCTGCCCTTCAGCGAGTGCGGGTCGATGCCGCCGCGTTCGAGGGCCTCCCAGCTGATCTCCAGCAGGAGCCGCTGCTGCGGGTCCATCGCGAGGGCCTCCTTCGGGCTGATGCCGAAGAAGCCGGGGTCGAAGTCGGCGGCGTCGTGCAGGAAGCCGCCCTCGCGGACGTAGGTGGTGCCGTGCCGGCCGGGCTCGGGGTCGTAGATCTCCTCGATGTTCCAGCCGCGGTCGTCCGGGAATCCGCTGATCGCGTCGGTGCCGTCCGCGACGAGGCGCCACAGCTCCTCCGGGGAGGCGACGCCGCCCGGGTAGCGGCAGGCCATCGCGACGATCGCGATCGGCTCGTCCCCGGCGGGCCGGGCCGCGGCGCGCGGCGCGGGCGCGGCGGCCGGGGACGCGCCGCCGACCTTCTCCAGGACGTGCCCAGCGAGGGCGCGCGGCGTCGGGTAGTCGAAGATCAGCGTGGAGGTGAACCGGAGGCCGGTGGCGGCGCCGAGCGCGTTGCGCAGCTCGACGGCGGCGAGGGAGTCGAAGCCCAGCTCGGTGAAGGCGCGGCGGGCGTCGATCGCGGCGGCGCCGTCGTGCCCGAGCACCGCGGCGACCTGAGTCCGGACGAGGTCGGACACGATCCGCTCCCGCTCGGCGTCCGAGGCGCCGGCGAGGCGGGCCGCGAGCGTGCCGCCGGTGCCGGACCCGATACCGGACGCGGCGGCCTGCCTGCGGGCGGACGCGCGGACCAGGCCCCGCAGCAGCGGCGGGATGCCCTCCGGACGGGCGCGCAGCGCGGCGGCGTCCAGGCGGATCGGCACCAGCGCGGGCGCCCCGGTCAGCAGCGCGTCGTCGAAAAGGGCGAGGTTCGCCTCCGGGCCCAGCGCGGGCAGGCCGGACCGTTCGGCGCGGCGCAGCGTCACCTCGTCGAGGCGGGCGCCCATGCCCGCGCCGCCCGCCCACAGGTTCCACGCGAGCGACGTCGCGGGAAGGCCCTGGGCGGCCCGGTGCGCGGCGAGCGCGTCGAGGAAGGCGTTGGCGGCGGCGTAGTTGCCCTGCCCGGCCGACTCCAAGGTCCCGGCGGCGGACGAGAACAGCACGAACGCGGTGAGCGAGAGGTCGCGGGTCAGCTCGTGCAGGTGCCACGCGCCGTCCGCCTTGCCGTGGAACACGGCGCGGACCTGCTCGGGCGCCAGCGTCCCGGCGAGGCCGTCGTCGACGATCCCGGCGGTGTGGACGACGCCGGTCAGCGGATGCGCGGCGGGGATCGCGTCCAGCAGCGCGGCGAGCGCGTCGCGGTCGGCGGCGTCGCGGGCGGCGACGGTGACC
>NZ_CAACUY010000499.1 GCF_900659615.1 Actinomadura fibrosa
GAGGGCGTGGAGTGTTTGGGTGTGGTCGCGGGCGATGACGGTGCCGCGGTGGGGGTGGGTGGCGCGGCCTACGGCCAGGGTGTGAGACACAGTGACCAGATCGAGGTCATCGTGACTGGCGAGGTGGTCGTGCAGTCGTCGGGCCTGGGCTCGCAGAGCCGTTTGGGTTTTGGCCGTCAGTACCAGTGGCACCGATTCCTGTGTGTCTGGAGGGTCCGGTGTGGCTTGGGGGGTGTTGGGGGGTTGTTGGAGGATGAGGTGGGCGTTGGTGCCGCTGATGCCGAAGGAGGAGATGGCGGCGGTACGCGGATGCCTGGTCTCGGGCCAGTCGAGGGGCTGGTTCAGTAGTTGTAGGCCGCTGCTGTTCCAGTCGATGTGGGGGGTCGGCTCGGTGATGTGCAGGGTCTGTGGGAGCAGTCCGTGCTTGAGGGCGTGGACCATTTTGATGATGGCGGCGATGCCGGCGGCTGCTTGGGTGTGGCCGATGTTGGATTTGATGGAGCCGAGGAATAGGGGCCGGTTTTGGGGGCGGTTGGTGCCGTAGGTGTTGTGGAGGGCGTGGGCTTCGATGGGGTCGCCGAGGGTGGTGCCGGTGCCGTGGGCTTCCACCGCATCGATGTCTTGAGGCGATAGGTGGGCGTTGGTGAGGGCGGCGCGGATGACGCGTTCCTGGGCGGGTCCGTTGGGTGCGGTGAGGCCGTTGCTGGCGCCGTCCTGGTTGATGGCCGAACCGGGGATGACCGCCAGTACCTGGTGCTCGTTGCGCTCGGCGTCCGACAACCGCTCCAGCAGGACCAGGCCCGCCCCCTCGGCAAGTCCGAAGCCGTCGGCCGAGGCGGAGAAGGGCTTGCAGCGGCCGTCCGGTGCCAGGCCGCGCTGTCTGGAGAACTCGATGAAGGGAAGCGGGGTCGCCATCACCGTCGCGCCCCCTGCCAGCGCCAGAGTGCATTCCCCACGCCGGAGGGCTTGGCAGGCCAGATGCACGGCGACCAGGGATGAGGAGCAGGCGGTGTCGATGGTGATGGCCGCGCCTTCCAGCCCGAGGCTGTAAGCGATCCGGCCGGACGCCACACTCGTGGTGTTGCCGATGAGCAGATACCCCTCGGCGTCGGGTGCGGGGCTGTTGCGCGGACCATAGTTCTGATCTGCCACCCCGGTGAACACCCCGGTGACCGTCCCGCGCAGGCTGGTGGGGTCGATGCCCGCGTTCTCCACGGTCTCCCAGGCCGTTTCGAGAAGGTGCCGCTGCTGAGGGTCGATCGCGGCGGCTTCACGCGGGCTGATCCCGAAGAACGCCTCGTCGAAGCCGCCCGGGTCGTCGAGGAATCCGCCGTGCCGGGTGTAGCAGGTGCCGGGGTGGTCGGGGTCGGGATGGTAGAGCGCGTTGAGGTCCCAGCCCCGGTCGGGACGGAAGGCGCTGATGGCGTCGCGGCCCTCGGCGACCAGTTCCCACAGGCCGTCAGGGCAGCCGACTCCGCCCGGGAACCGGCACCCCATGCCGATGATCGCGATGGGTTCCGTCCGGGCCGCCTCCGCGTCGCGCAACCGCGACCGTGCCTCATGGAGCTCGGCGGACACCCGCTTGAGGTACTCGACCAGCTTCTCCTCGCGAACCATCGGTCATCCCTCCAGACCTCGGTCGATGAGTGCGATGACTTCTTGAGGAGTGGCGGACATGATCCTTTCCAGGGTCGTGTCCGTCTCGTCCGCGGCCGGAAGGCGCGAGAGGATCGCCCGGAGCCGCGCCCTGACCTTCGCCCCTTCCTCGCCGTCGGTGCCCAGCCGCGCAACGGCGTCCTCAAGCGCGTCGAGTTGCGCCGACAGCGGAGTGGCGGCCGCGGGCGCCAATCGCGTCAACAGGTAGGCCGCCACCGCGTTCGGGGTGGGGTGGTCGAAGGCCAGCGTGGCGGGCAGCCGAAGGCCGGTGGCCGTGTTGAGCCGGTTGCGCAGCTCCACGGCGGTCAGCGAATCAAGACCCAGCTCCCGGAAGACGTCCTCGGGGCGGATGACGTCGGCGTCGATATGCCCGAGGACGGCGGCGACCTGGGTACGGACCTGGTCCACGAGAGCGGTGTGCCGTTCCGCCTCGGGAAGCCGAGTGATCCGCTGCTTCAGGGAGCGCGGCCCAGCGGACGTGTTCCGTGTACGGGCCGGCTGTTGGCGGGCGTGCCGGAGCCGAGCCGCGATCGGGCTCGGGTGGGGCGTGGCCAGCGCGGCGTCGAGGAGGGCGAGGGCGGTCGGGGTCGTGAGAGGGGTGACGCCGGCGTTGTGGAGGCGTTGGTGGTCGGTGTGGGTGAGGTGGGTGGTC
>NZ_CAACUY010000500.1 GCF_900659615.1 Actinomadura fibrosa
CGCCCCCGCTCCGGCCACGCCGGACGAGCCCGACGCGCCCGCCGCGCCGACCGTCCCGGCGGTGCCGTCCGTCCCCAGCGTGCCGGGTGTGTCCGGTGCCGACGCCGACGCCGGCGCCGTCTCGGAGACCGAGCCCGCGAGCGGCGTCGGGGTGCCCGGCGTGACCTTCCAGCCGCCCATGGTCGTCTTCCAGCCGCCGCAGCCGAAGGCCGACGCGCCCGCCCGTCCGAAGGACGAGCCGAAGGGCGTCGCCGAGCCCGCCGAGCGCGACGCCGGCGAGGAGGAGCCCGAGGGGACCGGCCCGTCCGCCCAGGACGACGAGGACGAGGACGACGACCGCCCGTCGCGGCGCCGCCGCCGCAGGGGCGGCCGGGGCCGCGGCCGCGGCGGCAAGGACGGCGCCGACGACGAGGCCGGGGACGAGCCCGCCGCCGAGGCCGAGGAGCCCCGCGAGGAGCCGCCCGCCAAGCCCGCCAAGGCCGCGAAGACGTCCAGGTCCAAGAGCGCGAAGGACAAGGAGAAGGCCGCCGCCGCCAAGGCCGAGCAGGCCGAGGAGGCCGACCAGGCCGACGACGACGAGGACGACGCCGACGGCCAGGGCGGGTCCAGCCGCCGTCGCCGCCGCCGCAGGCGCCGCTCGGGCGCCGACGGCGAGGGCGGCACCGGCACGGACGACCCGCCGAACACCGTCGTGCACGTCCGCGACGCCCGCGCGGTGGAGGACGAGGTCCAGTCCGTCCGGGGCTCGACGCGGCTGGAGGCCAAGAAGCAGCGCCGCCGCGAGGGCCGCGAGCAGGGCCGCCGCCGCCCGCCGGTGATCACCGAGGCCGAGTTCCTCGCCCGCCGCGAGGCGGTCGAGCGGGTCATGGTGGTCCGGCAGGAGGGCGAGCGCACCCAGATCGCCGTCCTGGAGGACGACGTCCTCGTCGAGCACTACGTCAACCGCGCCACGCACCAGTCGTACGTGGGCAACGTCTACCTCGGCAAGGTCCAGAACGTGCTGCCCTCGATGGAGGCGGCGTTCGTCGACATCGGCAAGGGCCGCAACGCCGTGCTGTACGCGGGCGAGGTCAACTGGGACGTCGCGGGCCTGGAGGGCCAGCCGCGCCGCATCGAGTCGGCGCTGAAGTCCGGCCAGTCGGTGCTCGTCCAGGTCACCAAGGACCCGCTCGGCCACAAGGGCGCCCGGCTGACCAGCCAGGTCTCGCTGCCCGGCCGCTACCTCGTGTACGTGCCGGACGGCTCGATGACCGGCATCAGCCGCAAGCTCCCCGACAAGGAGCGCAGCCGCCTCAAGTCGATCCTGAAGAAGGTCATGCCGGCGCACGCGGGCGTCATCGTGCGCACCGCCGCCGAGGGCGCCACCGAGGAGGAGCTGTCGCGCGACGTGTCGCGGCTGGCCGCCCAGTGGGAGAACATCCAGAAGAAGGTCAAGACCGCGTCGGCGCCGTCGCTGCTGTACGGGGAGCCGGATCTGACCATCCGGGTCGTCCGCGACATCTTCAACGAGGACTTCACCAAGCTGGTCGTCTCCGGCGCCGAGGCGTGGGACACCGTCTCCGAGTACGTCGAGTACGTCGCCCCGCACCTCGCCGACCGGGTCGAGCGCTGGGACGGGAACCAGGACGTCCTCAGCGCGTTCCGCATCGACGAGCAGATCGCCAAGGCGCTGGACCGCAAGGTCTGGCTGCCGAGCGGCGGCTCGCTGGTGATCGACCGCACCGAGGCGATGACGGTCATCGACGTCAACACCGGCAAGTTCACGGGGCAGGGCGGCAACCTGGAGGAGACCGTCACCCGGAACAACCTGGAGGCGGCCGAGGAGATCGTCCGCCAGCTCCGGCTGCGCGACATCGGCGGCATCATCGTGATCGACTTCATCGACATGGTGCTGGAGAACAACCGCGACCTGGTGCTCCGCCGCCTCGTGGAGTGCCTGTCGCGGGACCGTACCAAGCACCAGGTCGCCGAGGTGACCTCGCTCGGGCTGGTCCAGATGACCCGCAAGCGCGTCGGCCAGGGCCTGGTCGAGGCGTTCTCGGAGACCTGCGAGTCGTGCAACGGCCGCGGCATCCACGTCCACCTGACGCCGGTCGAGCCGAAGGCGGACAAGCCGTCCGCCAAGGAGGCCGGCGGGCGGCGCCGCAAGCGCAAGGGCGATGTCGAGCGGGCCGTCGAGGACAAGATCGCCCAGCATGACGCGCGGCGCGACGCCGACGCGGAGCAGCGCGACGAGCCCGCCGCCGAGCCGGAGCGGGCCGAGCCGGCCCGGGCCGGGTCCGCGCGGGGCGAGGCGGCGCAG
>NZ_CAACUY010000501.1 GCF_900659615.1 Actinomadura fibrosa
CCGGCCGCGCGGCCGCCGCGCTCGCGCAGGTCGGCCTGCCGCCCGACGCCGCCCGCCGGTACCCCCGCGACTTCTCCGGCGGGCAGCGCCAGCGCATCGCGATCGCGCGGGCCCTCGTCCCGCGCCCCGAGCTGGTCATCTGCGACGAGCCGACCAGCGCGCTCGACCTGTCCGTCCAGGCGCAGATCCTCAACCTGCTCCTCGACCTCCAGCGCGACCTCGGCCTGGCCTACCTGTTCATCTCCCACGACATCGACGTCGTCCGCCACATGGCCCACGACGCCGCCGTCCTCCTCCAGGGCCGCGTCGTCGAGCAGGGACCCGTCGACAAGGTCACCGGCAGTCCAGCCCACCACTACACACGCGCGCTCCTGGCGAGCCGCCCGTGAGACCGCGCCCGCCTTCACCGATCGCGTCGGCACACGGTGCCCCCATGTCCGGGCAGCCCGACATCAACCGGCCACCTGCACGTGCCGAGACGCTCGTTCGGCTCAGCGCGCAGCACCTTAAGCGCGGCTGGACCAGGCTCGCTTCACCTGACGGAACCAGTGGATCGAGAGACGGTCTCGCGGCCCGGAATGTCAGTCCTGCTGTTGGTAGGAGGCGAACTGGGCGGCGAGGCGGGTGACGGGGTCGGGGCCGAACATCAAGTCGAGGTTGGCGGCCGACTCGGCGGCCGCCGGCTCGGCGCGGCGGAAGAGCGCCCGCTCGTAGCCGGCCAGGGCGGCCTCGGTGTCGCCCGGGTGGTCGGCGATGGCCCGGCCGAGCTCGGCGCCGTCGAGCATGGCGAGGTTGGCGCCCTCGCCGGCGAAGGGCGACATCAGGTGCGCGGCGTCGCCGAGCAGCGTCACGCCGGGGACGCGGTCCCAGCGGTGCCCGGTGGGCAGAGCGTGGATGCGGCGCGGCACCAGGGCGCCGTCGGCGTCGGCGATGAGGGCGCGGAAGCGCGCGTCCCAGCCGGTGAAGCAGGCCAGCAGCGCGGTCTTGGCCGCGGGGGTGTCGGTGAAGTCGATGCCGTCCAGCCAGTTCTCGCCGGTGCGCTGGGCGGTGTAGACGTGCAGGCTGCCGTCGGTCTCGCGGTGCGCGAGGAAGCCGCGCTCGCCGTCGAGGGCGATGAAGGAGCCGCCGCCGATGAGGGCGGCGCTGCCGGGGTGGCGGCTGTCGGCGTCGCGCAGGTCGAGTTCGACGAAGGAGATGCCGGTGTAGGACGGTGCGGCGGCGGACAGCAGCGGCCGGATCCGGGACCAGGCGCCGTCGGCGCCGACCAGCAGGTCGGCGGTGACGGCGCCTCCGCCGGCGAAGGTCACCTCGTGGCGGCCGCCGTCCAGGCGGCGCGCACCGGTGACCTTGGCGTTCCAGCGGATCGTGCCCTCGGGGAGGGCGTCCAGGAGCAGGTCGCGCAGTTGCCCGCGGTCGACCTCCGGGCGCCCGCCGGTGCCGTCGTCCCGCTCGTCCATGACGACGGTGCCGTCCGGCGCCAGCAGGCGCATCGCCTCGCCGCCCGGGTGGACGATCGCGCGGAACGGCTCGTCCAGGCCGGCGGCGCGCAGCGCGAGCTGCCCGGAGTCCTCGTGGATGTCGAGCATGCCGCCCTGGGTGCGGACGTGCGGGCCGGGCTCCAGGTCGAACACGGCCGCCTCGATACCGCGGGTGTGCAGGACGCGGGCCAGGGTCAGACCGCCCAGGCCGGCGCCGATGATCGCGATGGGGTGGTGCGGAGCGGCCATGGCGGTGCGGGGCCATGACCGAGGCCGCCATGGGACGCCGGGACCGCAAGAAGGCCCGCACCAGGCGGGCGATCGCCGATGCCGCGCTGGAGCTCTTCCTCGCGCGCGGCTTCGACCAGGTGACGGTCAAGGACGTCGCCGAGGCCGCCGACGTGTCGATCAGCGGGCTGTTCAAGCACTTCCCGACCAAGGAGTCCCTCGTCTTCGACGAGGAGGAGGACGTCCAGGCCGGTCTGGTGTCCGCGGTCCGCGACCGTCCGGAGGGAACGCCCGTCCTGGAGGCCCTGCGGGGCTGGCTGGACCGCGGCCGCGACCTGGCCGCCGATCCGCGCAAGGCCGCTTTCCTCGACCTGATCGCCGACACCCCGGCGCTGAGCGACCACGCCCGCCGCATGTGGCTCCGCAACGAGGCGGAGCTCGCCAAGGCGCTACGCGAGGCGGGGCCGGACGTCCCCGGCGCCGACATCGCCGCCAGGGCCGTGGCCCGGTTCGCGCTGGACCGTCCGCGGCCCTGGCGCCGCCCGGACCCCGGCGGCGAGCTCGACGCCGCCTTCGCGCTGCTCGGCGACGGCT
>NZ_CAACUY010000502.1 GCF_900659615.1 Actinomadura fibrosa
AAGCAGGCGGAGTCGTCCTGGGGCGCGCCGGTCGTCCAGGTGAAGCTGCGCCTGACCAACCAGGACGGCGGCGTGCTCGTGGACTGCACGGCCGAGGTCATGCGGGACGGCGCCCGGGCCGTCCTCGCGGCGGTCCGGGACGGCGAGCCGGCCCGCGCCGAGCAGGCCTACGCCCGGACGCTCCGGCGGCAGGGCGACCTCGTGGCCGCGCTGTTCACCGAGCGGGGCCTGTTCGCCGCCCCGACCTGAGACGCCCCGCGCGAGACCGACCCCGCCCTGCTCCTGGCTCGGCCCAATGCATCACCGGACGAGCCGCGCTGACGCCGGCCCGTCAGCGCGGGGCGAACCGCTGGCCGCCGTCGAGGCGGATGGTCTGGCCGTTCAGCATCGGGTTGCGGACGATCGACTCGACGAGCCAGGCGTACTCCTGCGGGCGGCCCGCCCGGCGCGGGAAGGCGGCGTCCTTCGTCAGGGTCGCGATGATCTCCTCGCTGGCGCCCTCCAGCAGCCCGGTGGCGAACAGGCTGGGCGCGATCGCCATGACGCGGATGCCGAGGCTGCCGAGGTCGCGGGCCATCGTCAGGCTCATTCCCGCGATCCCGGCCTTGGCGGCCGAGTACGGGACCTGCCCGATCTGCCCCTCGAACGCGGCGATCGAGGAGGTGTTGACGATGACGCCGCGCTCGCCCTGGTCGTCCGGCTCGTTCCGGCTCATGTGCCACGCCTGAAGCCGGTTGAGGTTGAACGTGGCGATCAGGTTCCACTCGATGATGTGCCGGAACCGCTCCAGCGGCAGCGGCCCCTCCCGGCCGATGACGCGCTTGCTGACGCCGCCGCCCGCGGTGTTCACGGCGATGTGCAGGCCGCCGTGCGCGTCCACGGCGTCCCGCAGCGCCTGCTCGACGCCCTCCTCGTCCATGACGTCGCAGGGGTGGAAGGTGGCGGGTCCGCCGAGCTCCTGGGCGGCGGCCGCGCCCTTGCCGGACGGGAGGTCGAGGATCGCCACCGCCGCGCCGCGCTCGGCGAGCAGGTCCGCGCTGGCCCGGCCCATCCCCGAGCCGCCGCCCACGACGACGGCCACCTTCTTCGCCACGTCCACGGGCCCGCCTCCCCTTGTCGATGTATTCGTATATTAAATCCAATATGTGGTTGCCCATCAAGGCGGCGGGCCGGCCGCCGCCCTGGCCCGGAGCTCGCGCTTGGCGACCTTGCCCGCGCCGTTCAGGGGCAGGTCGTCCACCCACCAGAGCGCGCGCGGCAGCTTGTAGGCGGCGAGCCGCTCGCGGCAGAACGCCAGCACCTCGTGGTCCGGGCCGGTGTCCGGCACGACGAAGGCGGCTGGCACCTCGCCGAGCCGGTCGTCCGGCATGCCCACCACCGCCGCGGCGCGGACCGCCGGATGCTCCGTCAGGACGCGCTCGACCTCCGCGGGGTAGACGTTGAGGCCGCCCACGATCACGACGTCCGTCAGCCGGTCGACCACGCGGAGGCGGCCGTGCTCGTCCAGGACGCCGACGTCGCCCGTGCGGAGCCAGCCGTCGCGCAGCGCCCCGGCGGTCGCGTCGGGATCGTCGAGGTAGCCCGCCATGAGCCCCGGTCCTTGGACGAGGATCTCGCCCGGACCGCCCGTCCCGCCGATCCGGACCCGCACGCCGGGGATGGCGCGGCCCGCGGTGCGCACGGCCGCCTCCGGCGGGTCGGTTGCCCGCGTCATGGTGCACACGCCGCCCGCCTCGGTGATCCCATAGGCGGTGAGGACCGTCCTGATCCCCAGCGTCTCACGCAGCCCACGGACGAGGTCGGCGGGGACGGACGCCGCGCCCGTCACCGCGACCCGTACCGCGTGGGACGGCGGCAGCCCCTCCGCGAGCAGCGCCCGGTACATCGCGGGCGGCCCTTGCAGGAACGTGACGCCTCCCCCGGCGCAGGCGGCGGCCAGCTCCGCGGCGTCGAACCGCGCCACGGGCAGCGCCGTCGCGCCGGCGACCGCGCTCGCGAGGAGGCCCGTCTTGTGGCCGCCGACGTGCGCGAACGGCGCGACCACCGGGTAGCGGTCGCCGGCGCGCAGGCCGGTGATCTCGACCCAGCTCCGCGTGGTCGCGACGAGGCCGCCGTGCCGGAGCAGGACGCCCTTCGGCCGGCCCGTCGTGCCGGAGGTGTACTGGACGTGGCTGATCGTGTCCGCGGGTCGCGGGGCTTCCTGCACGGCCCGCCGCGCCAGTGGATCTACGAGCTGACCGAGCTCGCGGTCGGCCACGGCGTCGACGCGTTTCTGTTCGG
>NZ_CAACUY010000503.1 GCF_900659615.1 Actinomadura fibrosa
CCCCGCGGCACCCGCCCGCCCGGCGCCCCCGACCCCGGCCGTCCCGCCACCCGCCACCCCGGCCCCACCGCCCGCGGCCGTGGCTCCATCGGCGCCGACCGCCTCGGTCCCGGCTCCGGCGACGCCGCCTGTCCCGACTCCGGCGGCTCGTCCGGTGAAGCCGTGGCGCCGCACCACGCGTGACATCTCCCACGAGGACGACGTCATCATCGGGTCCACGGAGATCGAACGCCCCCCGGCGACACCCCGGCTTGAGGCGTCCCCCGCGAACCCGCTCAGCTCCGGCAAGCGCGGCGTAGCCTCCGGCGTCCGCCGCCCCGGCGCACCCGCCGAGTTCTGGGAAGCGATCGTCCCCCGTCCCGCGAGCCCAGAGGCACCGTCCGCCACCCCGGCCACCCCCACGCAGGGCGTCACCGTCCCGGAAGCACGCTCCGGCGACCCGGCAGACGCCCAGCCCGTCCGACGAGTCGCCTCGGACGAGTCACAACCCGAACCACACAAGCACCAGCCACAAACATCACCCCCGCCCCACAACGCCCCCCAAGGAAAGGCACCCCTCCGAAAGGAGCAGCCACAGGAAGAGGCAGCCCTGCCCCGCGACAACACGCCACAAGAGCCCGCCGCGTCGGACATCGCAGCCGCCCAAGGCGAGCCACCACTGAGGCAGGAGCCGCCGGGGGAGCGCGCACAGGACGCAACAGCGTCGCCGAACCAGGACGCGCCGCAGCTTGCCGCCCAAGGCGAGCAGCCTCCCCACGCCGAAGCCGTCAGAAAGCCCGCCACGTTCGGCGAGGCCCCGTCCCCCCAGCCCCCCGGCACTTCCAGCGAGGCCACCACCCAAGCCCCTGCCGCATCCGACATCGCGGCCCCCCATGGCGAGGTACCGCTGCGGCAGGAGGCTCCCGGTCAGGCTGTCGAGCCGTCCAGGGACGGCGAGCCTGCGGGGGCGTCGAGCGATGACGCTTCGGAGCGTGCGAGTGAGGTGACGCCGCCTCAGGGGATGCAGCCTCGCTTGCCTGCTGCGTTCGGCGCGGCGAGTGAGGCCGACCAGGAGTCGCGAAGCGATGGAGAGCCTGGTGCGTCGCCTCAGGCCGGGGCCCATCCTGTATCGGGTGCCGTGAGCCGGTCGCCGCGGCGGTTCGGGGGCGAGCCCGGGGACAAGAAGGTGGCCGGTTGGGACACCGCGCCGTCCACGGACGTCACGCGTCCGGCCGCGCCGCGGCAGCCGGAAAGCGCGCAGCCCGAGGCGCCGGTGCCGCCGCAGGTACCGAAGCCCGAGCAGGTGCGGCAGCCCCAGCCGCAGCGAGAGCCGGAAGGGCGTCCCGCGCCGACGCGCCCGGACATTCCGCGGCCGACGCGCCCCGACATCCCGATGGTCCCCGGCGCGTTCGGCGCCCAGTCACCGGCGCAACCCGCGCAGAGCCAGCAACCCCCAGCCGACGGCCGCACCCCGCAACCACCCGCGCAGCCCGCAGCGGACGGTCGTACCGGGCAGCCAGTGGCTGATGGTCGTACCGCACAACCTCCCGCGCAGCCCGCGACCAGCGGCCGCACCCCGCAGCCGCCCGCACAGCCAGCGCAGCCGGCGGCCAGCGGCCGTACCACTCAGCCGCCCGCGCAGCCGGCACAGCCTGCGGCGGACGGTCATACCGGGCAGCCAGTGGCTGATGGTCGTACCGCACAACCTCCCGCGCAGCCCGCGACCAGCGGCCGCACCCCGCAGCCGCCCGCGCAGCCCGCGGCCGGCGGTCGCACCCCGCAGCCGCCCGCGCAGCCGGTACAGCCTGCGGCGGACGGTCGTACTGGGCAGCCGGTGGCTGATGGTCGTACCGCACAACCTCCCGTGCAGCCTGCGGCCGGCGGTCGTACTGCTCAGCCGCCCGTGCAGCCTGGGCAGTCGCAGCGACCTGCGGCTGATGGTCGTACCGCGCAGCCGCCGGTGCAGCCTGCGGCTGGCGGGCGTGCCGTGCAGCCGCCCGGGCAACCTCCTGCGCAGCCCGCGGCCGGCGGTCGTACTGCGCAGCCGCAGCCGCCTGTGCAGCCGCCGCAGCCGCAGCAGCCTGGGGTGGGAGGGCGTCCGGTGCAGCCGCAGCGGGCGCCCGGGCAGCCTGTGCGGCCTGCCGGGGGGACGCCGCAGGGTGGGGTGCCGCCTCGGATGGAGCCGCCCAAGCCCTGGTCCAAGGGGCTGTCCAAGCCGCTGCGTCCGGCGTCGACCGACAACATGCTCTGGCCGCCGGTGCCGGGGCCGCAGCAGGGTGTGCCCG
>NZ_CAACUY010000504.1 GCF_900659615.1 Actinomadura fibrosa
ATGGCCACGGGGCGACCCGACCGACCAACAGGCCGACCGAGCCGATAAGGCACTGGCTTTTAACACGCTGTTGAGTTCTCAAGAAACGGACACCCACCGTGCTGGATTCGCTTTCGCGTTTCCCGCCCCGGGGCGACTCGCTTTACTTTACCGGATCCGCTCGGCTTGTCAATTCCGGGCTTTTCCGATCCGCCTTTCCAGTCCGCTTGCGCGGCCCTTCCGGGCGGGTGTTTCCATTTCATCAGATCCGGCGCGATTGTCAAAATCGACCTTTCCGACGCACCACGATACGGCAGGCACGGCAGAACCGTGTCGGCTGACTCGTAGTGGTTTCCCCATCGGGCCGGCCGCCTGACGGCGTCCCGCTCCCCGTGGGGCGAAGAGAACAGTATGCCCCTGAGGGAGCAACGTCAAACCGGCTCGCGCGACTCCGTAGCCGCGGTCGCACTCCGGGCCGCGAGTTCGCTCCGGCTTCAACGCTGCGACCTCGGATTATGGTCCGCGGTCGTGCCCCAGGTGCCCGATACAACACGACCCAAGTCGCGAAAATTCCGGTCGTCGTCCTTCACCCTCGCCGCCTAAGGAGTCTGCCGACACGAACGGGCGTCACGGGGTGGTGGCAGGTCCTACGACTGGGCGAGGTACCCCCCGACGAACAGGACGGCTTCGCCGAGTACCCACACCATGGCCGCGATGCCGAGCAGGGCGTCCAGGCGACCCGCGTGGTGCCGGATCGCGGGCGTCGCCCAGGCCGTGATGGCGAGTGCGGCGGCGAGGACGGCGACCGGTATCGAAAACAGGACGGCGTCCTCGAAGTCGGCGGCACAGATCGCGTCGTGGGACTTCTCGTCACCGCAGAAGGCGGAGTCGCCCCATCCTCCGAGCGCGGAGAAGATCCACAGCAGGGCAAGCGCGCAGTTGGCGATCGTGGGGACGGCCGGTGAGATCCACCAGCCGTTCGGGCGCCCGGGCATCGCCTGCACGAACGGACGGTACCTCGCAGCACGGCGCCTTTGAACCCCTACGAGCACGCCGGCGAGGCCGTGAAACCGGCGCTCAGGTGATCTCTTTGGACTCGTGCAGGTTCAGGTCCATGACGATCGCCGTCATGGCCGCCATCGTCCGCAGCGGCTCGGGCACCGGGTCGAAGATCTCGACGCTGTACTTGTCGGCCGTCGTCAGCAGGTGGGTGGCGAGCCCCGCCCACTTCTTGCGGACGTGCGCGACCTTCCCGCCCCCGGCGGAGATGACCTCGAAGTTGTTGTGCGGCAGGTCCACGCTGACCATGCCGATCGCGGTGTTCGCGCCGTCGCGGACGGAGTAGCGGCGTCCGACGCGCTCGGTGACGAACGTCCCGACGACCTCTCCCTCCGGCTTGCGTACCTCGGTCAGCTCCCGGCCCAGCTGCTTGTCCACGACCAGGAGCGGCTCGCCGTCCGGCGTGGTGAGCAGGACGGCCCGCGCATCGGAGTCCGACTTGCCGGGGAAGACCTGCTTCAACGACTCGGCGCGGTTCTTCGACGCGGTCTCATTCGCGATCGCCAGGACGGTGCCGTCCCCGTCGAGCACCTTGTACCGCGACTTGGCGAACGGACCTCGGCGAGGCTGTTCGACCTTCAGCATCGGGGAGCTGAACACATCGCTCACGTGTTCTCCTGCCTCATCGGCCGCCCGGACGGGCCGCCTCCATCTTCACTTGGCCGGCGCCGTCCTCGCGTTCGGACGGATCACCGTTCAAGCGGCGATCCTGCCAAGCACGTCCGGTGGAGGGAAGCACTTCCCGGACGCCGCCCGGCCCCATGATCGCCAACGTACGCCCCAAAGCAACATGACCTGCCCGCGGTCCTAACTTCGTCTCCCCGCGGAAAGCAACATCTCCCCACCCCGCCCCCGCCCCCAAGCAGCACCCGTCAGCCCCCACCCCCGCAGCACCGAACCAACCACCCCCACACCACCGCCCCCGACCAAGCCGACCTCGATCGCAACCACTCCGATCGCAACCACTCTGATCACGCCCATCAAACCCGCCGCGCCACCGTGCCCGCGGCGCCACCGCACCCGCCGCGCTGCCATGCCCGCCACGCTGCCATGCCCGCCACGCTGCCATGCCCGCCGCACCCATCGCGCCACCGCACCCGGCCTGTCGGCCCGGAGCCTCCGCACCACCGGCGACCTGGAACTCAACGACGGATCCACCGTGGAAGGGCCCGTCGACCTTCTCGGCGCGACCATC
>NZ_CAACUY010000505.1 GCF_900659615.1 Actinomadura fibrosa
CGGCCTCGCCCTCCGAGGCGGTCGCGGAGCGCTCCAGCTCCCGGCGGGCCGCCTCGACGAGCCCGGTCCAGCCCGCGGGGCGCAGCAGGTAGGCCAGCACCGCGACCCGCACCGGGTCGGCGGCGGGCGGCACGTCGCCGTGCTCGACCGCCTCCACCAGCTCGGGCTGGGCGTCGCGCAGCGGCCCGGCCACGCGGGACCGGAACCCGGCGTCCTTCTCCAGCAGCGCCGCGATGTGCTGCCCGGCGAGCTTGGCCCGCTTGCGGCGCTCGAACCGGGCGAACCGGCGCAGCGGGACGGGGACCTCGTCGGGCGGCAGCGCGCCGATCAGCTCGGCGGCGGCCTCCACCACGCTCTGCCGGACCGCCTCGGGCAGCGGCCGCCCCAGGCTCTCGCGCGACGCGGCGGACTCCGGACCGGCCCCTCCGGGCGGCCCCTGGACGTCCGGGGAGCCGGCGGCGTCCGGGGGGTCGGCCGCGGGCGCCTGCGGGGATCGCGGCGGCTCGCGCCCGCTGTCCCCGGCCGGCGCCGGTCCCGGCCCGAGGCCGGGCGCGGGGGGCTCTCCGGGATGGTGTGGGCGTTCCGGCGGCTCGCGGTCGCCGCGGTTCGCCTCGGGGCCGCTGTCGATGATCCCGCTCCTTCCGGGCTGCGCCGCCGGTGGGCTGTCCCTTCCCGGGCGGCACGCACCCTAACCAGCACGAACGCGGACGACCGGCGCGAACTGACGCTCGGCCGGCCGCGCCCGGACCCGTCCGGGCCGTCCCCCGCGGCCCCCGCCCGGCGGGACGTGCGAGCGCGCCCACAACCCTAGCGGTCAGAACTTCTGTCAGTGGCGTCCTCTACGGTCCCCGGCATGACGGCTGCGCACGTCCAGGGCACCCTGGACGACCTCGGCACACCTCTCTCCGAGGTCACTTTCGTGGTGGTCGATCTGGAGACGACGGGCGGCTCGGCCGCCGACTCGGCCATCACCGAGATCGGCGCCGTGAAGGTGCGCGGGGGAGTGGAGCTGGGCGAGCTCGGCACGCTGGTCGACCCCGGCGGCCCCGTCCCGCCGTTCATCACCGCGCTGACCGGCATCACCACCGCGATGGTCACCGCGGCACCGAAGATCGACTCGGTGCTGCCCGCCTTCCTGGAGTTCGCCCGCGGCTGCGTCCTGGTCGCGCACAACGCCCCGTTCGACGTCGGGTTCCTCAAGGCCGCCTGCGCCCGGCACGGCTACGCCTGGCCCGCCTTCACCGTCGTCGACACGGTCGACCTCGCCCGCCGGGTGCTGAGCCGCGACGAGGTGCCCAACTGCAAGCTCGGCACGCTGGCCCGGTTCTTCCGCACCGGCACCGAGCCGACGCACCGGGCGCTCGCCGACGCCCGCGCCACCGTGGAGGTCCTGCACGGCCTCATCGAGCGGATCGGCTCGTTCGGCGTCACCTCGCTGGAGGAGCTGCGCGGCTTCGCCAAGGCGCCGACGCCCGAGCAGCGCCGCAAGCGCCACCTCGCCGACGGCGTCCCGAACGCGCCCGGCGTCTACCTGTTCGAGGACGCCGACGGCGAGGCCCTCTACGTCGGCAAGAGCGGCGACCTGCGCTCCCGCGTCCGCACCTACTTCACCGGCTCGGAGACCCGGCGGCGCGTCCGCGAGATGGTCGGGCTCGCCGAGCGCGTCCGGACGATCGTGTGCGCGACCGGGCTGGAGGCCGAGGTCCGCGAGCTGCGCCTGATCGCCGAGCGCAAGCCGCGCTACAACCGCCGCTCGAAGTTCCCGGAGCGGGCGATGTGGCTGAAGCTGACCGTCGAGCCGTTCCCCCGGCTGTCGATCGTGCGGGAGTGCCGCGACGACGGCGCCTGCTACCTCGGCCCGATCTCCTCCCGGCACCAGGCCGAGGAGGCCCGCGCCGCGCTGCACGAGGCCGTCCCGCTGCGGCAGTGCACGCAGCGGCTCACGCTCCGGCTGATCGAGCGGGGCAAGGCCCGCGCCTGCGCGCTCGCCGAGATCGGCCGCTGCGGCGCGCCGTGCGACGGCCGCGAGTCCGCCGGGGCCTACGCGCAGCACGCCGCCACCGCGCGGAAGGTGATGGAGGGCGACGTCCGGCCCGTCATGGCGGCCGCGCGGGCGCGCATCGACCGGCTGTCCGCCGAGCTGCGCTACGAGGAGGCCGCCGCCCAGCGCGACCGGCTGGCCGCGTTCGTCCGCGCCGCCGCCCGCGGGCAGCGGCTCGCGG
>NZ_CAACUY010000506.1 GCF_900659615.1 Actinomadura fibrosa
GGGCGCTCCAGGGCCGCCGGGCCCGGGTACTCCGCGTCCTGCACGTCGAGGGGCAGGCCGAGCAGCACGGTCCGCCGCTCGGCGACCGCGGTGCGGCAGGCGCGGGACACGTCGGCCAGCGCCGTCTCCGGCGAGTGGACCCGCTCGGGGACGGCGCCGACGGCCGCGGCGAGCGCGGCCTGGTCGATCCGGAAGTTGGAGCGCACCGCGGAGGCGGCCACCTCGCCCGCGAGCACCAGCAGCGGCGTCCGGCTCTTGGCGGCCTCGGCGATCCCGGTGAGCGCGTTGGTGAGGCCGGGGCCCTGGTGCACCGACAGCACGCCGAGGCCGCCGCTCACCCGCGCGTAGGCGTCGGCCATCGTCGCGGCGCCGCCCTCGTGCCGGGCGGCGACGAACGCGGCGCCGTTCGCGACGAGCGCGTTCGTCACGTGGAAGTTGCCGCTGCCGACGACCCCGAAGACGGTGCCGGCGCCGAGCCGGGCGAGGGCCTCCCCCACGGCCTCGGCGACGTTCACCGCCCGACCAGCGCGAGGACCCGCGCGGGGCTGCCGGACCCGCCGACGATGGGCAGCGGCGCCGCGACGAGCACGGCGCCGCGCACCGGCAGCCGGTCCAGGTTCTGGAGCTGGGTCAGGCCGTACTTGCCCGCCCCCAGGAAGTAGGAGTGGCAGGGGAACGGCGGGTCGAAGCCGTGCGCGGCGCCCGCGTCAGTGCCGACGGTCTCCACGCCGAGCCCGATGAGCGGCGTCTCCTCCGCGAGCCAGCGGGCGCACTCGGCGGAGATCCCGGGCGTGTGCGGCCCGGTCTCGTCGGCGTTGAGGAACGTCTCCTGGTCGCCGGAGCGCGCGTCCCAGCCCGTCCGGTAGAGGAGCCACCCGCCCTCGGGGAGGGGCCCGTGGGCCTTCTCCCAGTCCCGGACGTGGTCGATCTCCAGCAGGAAGTCGGGGTCGGCGGCCGCCTGCCCGGACGCGTCCAGGACGACCGCCGGGGCGACGAGGCGGCCGGGCGCGACCTGCGACACGTCCTCCCGGTCGCGGCCGGTCGCCCAGTGGACCGGCGCGTCGAAGTGGGTGCCGACGTGCTCGCCCGTCGAGATGTCGTTCCAGTACCAGGCGGGGCCGCGGTCGTCGTACCGGCTGATCTCCTTCAGCGAGAACGGGACGGTGTTGGCGAACGGCTCCGGCAGCCGGAGGATCGGGGTGCGCTCCGAGAGCGGCGCGGTGAGGTCGACGATCTCGACGGAGCCGTCGGCGACGGCGGCGAGGAGCTGGGCGAGCACGGACATCGTTCCTCCGGCGGCGCGTGCGGTTCAGGTGCCGAGGGGCGTTCGGACGCCCCCGAACGTATCGCAGAAGCGCCTTCCCGCAAGGTCACCCGAAGGTGCCGCCCAGCCTTCCCTCCAGCGCGATGAGGAGCTCCCCCAGCGCGCCGGCGAGCTCCTCCCGCCGGTCCTCGGCGAGACCGGCGAGCAGCGCCGCCTCGTAGGCCACCTGGTCGGGCAGGAGCCGGTCGATGAGCGCGCGGCCCTCCTCGGTCAGGGACAGGTGCTGGACGCGCCGGTCGCGGCCGTCCTGCCTCCGCTCGACGAGGCCGCGCTCCTCCAGGCGCCGCACCCGCTTGGTCACCGCGGCGCCGGACGAGAACGTCTCGCGCGCGAGCCGGGTCGGGGTGACGCCGGGGCCGAGCCTGCGCAGCGCCGTGAGGACGTCGAACTCGGGGCGGACGAGCTCCGCGCGGCCGAGCGGGCCGTCCGCCGCGTGCTGGAGGAGCGCGGCGCAGCGCGTGATCCGCCCGATCACCGACATCGGACCGGTGTCGAGCCCGGGGTGGATCTCCCGCCACTGGCGGATCACCTCGGCGACGGCGTCCTCGCCGGGCCCGCGCGCCGGGCCGTGGTCGGCGCCGTGTCCCGCCGGTCCGGTCATCGGGCCACCCTACAGACAGAATCGGAACCCGGCCCGCGGGGATGCCGGGACGCGCGTCCAGAGGCGGGGACGGCCGCCGGCCGGGTGCCGGGACGGCCGAGGACCAGCGTCGCCAGGGCCCGGTGCCCGTCGCGTTCGGCGCGCTCCACCCGCTCCTCGGGAAGGGCGCCCTGCCACCACTCCCCCGCGGCGACGTCGGCGGCCTCGCGGACCTCGACCAGCGCCGCGGCGAGCCGCTCGCGGGCCCGCGCGGACTCCAGCGGGCCGTCCGCCGCCCGCGCCGCGGACG
>NZ_CAACUY010000507.1 GCF_900659615.1 Actinomadura fibrosa
CCCGCCAGGCCGCACCGTCCGGCCTCCCGCATCGGACGGCCGTCGTCGCCGGCCGTCCGCCCCCGCGACAACCGCCCGGCGGGACGCGCCGGCGCCGTCGCCCGCCGCCGGACGCGGCACCGCTACCTGGTCGTGGGCGCCGCCACCCTGTTCCTCGGGCTGGGCACCGCGTCCTACGCCGCCGGCGGCCGCCAGGAGGCGCCGACCGTCACGCCCGCCTTCGACCGGTTCGCCGTCGAGCACGCGCTGACCTCGGGTGACGCGCCGCTGACGGACCCGCTCACCGATCCGGTCAACCAGGTCCAGACCTCCCCGGGGCCGTGATCACGGCGGCCTTCCCCGGCCGGGCGCGCCGCTGCGCCCTCGTCGCCGGTGGGCTGGCGGGCGCGCTCGCCCTCGCCGGGGCGCTCTCCGCCGACGCCGGCACGACCCGGCGCGTCCGCAGCGACCCGGGCGCCGTGGGGCTGCTGCGCGCCGCCGCCGACGCCGCGCGCCGCGTCCCGTACGAGGGGCGGCGCTTCCTCACCACGTGGAACCGCGGCCGGTCCGCGACGTCCGAGGTCGCGGTGGCGCACATGCCCGGCGAGGGCGTCACCTACCGCTCCGGGACGGGCGCGCGGAGCTACCGGTCCGACGCCGCCTCCGGCGGGCAGGACGCCGGGTTCACCGCGGCGACGCTGCGGCTGCTGTCCCGCAACTACGCGGTGCGGCGGGCCGCCGACGCGTCGGTCTGCGGCCGCAGGGCCCGCGTGGTCGAGGCCCGCCGCGCGGACGGCACCGCCGCCGGACGCTTCTGGATCGACTCCGAGACCGGGCTGATGCTCCAGCGGGAGCTGATCGACGCGACCGGGCGCAGCGTCGTCTCCACCGGTTTCGCCGACATCCGCTTCGCGACCCCGGTCCAGGAGCGGATCGTCCTGCGCGCCGGGCGGTCCCCGACGAAGGGCGCCGACGGCGCCCTCCCCGAGGATCCCGCGCCCGTCTCCACCCCCGCCGCCTGGGAGGACCACCTCGACGGCGGGGAGATCGCGAAGCTGCGGGACGGCGGCTGGCCGGTCCCCGCGTCGCTGCCGGGCCGGCTGACGCTCTACGACGCCCGCCGCGACGGCGAGGCCCTGCACCTGAGCTACTCCGACGGGCTGGCCGCCGTGTCGGTGTTCGTCCAGCGCGGACGGCTGGACGAGCACGCCATGACCGGGTGGCAGCGGAGCGCGCGCCGCGGCCGGACGGTCTTCCGGAGGGAGTCGCTGCACCGCTGGGCGGTCTCGTCCGGCAACGGCTACGTCTACACCGTCCTGACGGACGTCCCGCCCAGCACGGCCGAGGCCGTGGCGGCGGCCCTGCCCAGCGAGCGGACCCCGTTCTGGGCGCGCATCGGCCGCGGCGCCCGCCGTCTCGCGTCCGCCGCCGACCCCTTCGACTGAGGCCGGGGCCTTGACGGGACGCCGCCGGTCCCGTGGGCGGGGCGGGGGACGCGGCATCCCTTTGGCGGCAGGGGATTAGGGTGGCCGGGTGGCTTCGGGGCGATGGCTTTGCCTTACGCTCAGCACATGCCGCGCGGGGCACGATGAGCGCGGATGACGAGAACCATGCTCGGTAGGAGAGATGGGGATGACGGAAGACAACCGCGGGCCGGGCGGGGCGCGGCCGGAGGGCGACGAGCTCGTCCGCGGCGACGCGCCTGAGCGGCGCGAGGCGGCGGCTCCTCCCGAGACGGTGGCCGACCAGGAGATTCCCCTGGAGCAGCCCGCGGCCGAGCCCGCGCCGGGACCGGCCGCCGGACCGGCTTCCGGACCGGCCTCCGAGGCGGACGCCGAGCCGGAGAGCGGCGGCGACCGGCTGGTGGCGGGCGGGTTCGCCCCGCCGGACGCCTCGTACGGCGGGGCGCGCGACACCCCGCAGGACGCGTCGCAGCACGACACGCCCCCGCGCGACATGCCCTCGCACGACATGCGCGACATGGGGCCGCAGGAGGTCCCGCTCCAGGACGCGCCGCCGCGCGACATGCCGCAGGCGCCGCCGCCCGTGCCGCTCGACAAGCCCCTCATGGACGCGGGCGCCGGCGGCCCCATGCTGGACGGTCCGGAGCAGCGGCCGCGCCCCGGGTTCGTCCCGCACCACCAGGACCCGCGCGCCCACGGCGGACCGCCGCCGTACGGCGGCTGGCCGCAGCAGTCCCCGCAGGGGCCCCCGCCGCCGCCCGGGAGCAG
>NZ_CAACUY010000508.1 GCF_900659615.1 Actinomadura fibrosa
CCTGGAGGACGAGCTGTTCCGGTTCTCCCGGGTCGTCGAGGGCGAGCCCGAGCTGCGCGGCGCTCGCCGAGGCCGGGCGGCTGCGGGCGCGGAACGCGGTCTACCTCGGCGTCGGCACGGGCGTCGGCGGCGGCGCCGTCCTGGACGGCCGGCCCGTGCCCGGGTGCGAGGCGGGCCACCTCGTCGTCGACCGGTCGGCCCGGTCGCAGCGGTGCGACTGCGGCCGGTTCGGCTGCGTCCAGGCCGCCGCGTCCGGCCCGGCGATCCTGCGGCGGGCGGCCCACCTCCGCGGCGCCGCCGTCTCCTTCGCGGACCTCCAGGACGGGCTTCCGGCCGGCGAGCCCTGGGCGGTGGGCGCACTGGAGCCCGCCTGGGACGCGCTCGCCGCCGCCGTCACCTGCCTCGGCGAGCTGCTGCACCCCGACGTGGCCGTGATCGGCGGCGGCGTCGCGGCGGCCCTGCCGGGCTTCACCGCCGCGATCGCCGAACGCGCCGCCGGATACGCGCGCCCGGGCTACACCCCGCCACCGGTACGCCCGGCGGAACTGGGCGCCCTGTCGTCCCTGCACGGGGCACTGCTGCTAGCAGAACAAGAGGGGACAAACCATGACCGGACAAGGTGACAGCATCGTCGCGGCCCCAGCATCCAGCGCGGCTTCCAGGACGGTCGCGCCTCCACAGGCCGCCGCGGGCTCGGGGACCGGTGGGGGCTCGGGGACCGGCGCGGGCTCGGGGACCGGCGCGGGTTCGGGGGGCAGTGTGGATTCGGGGACCGGTGGGGGTTTGCGGGTGGGGGCGGATCTTGGGGGGCTTGGGGGCTTTCGGGTTGTTGAGGTGGCGTTGGGTGAGCGCGGGTATTTCGTGCATATCGGGGCTGGGGTGCGGACGAAGCTGCCGGAGGTGGTTGCGGGGATCGGGGCTCGGCGGGTGGTGGTCGTGTCGGCCCGGCCGGAGGAGTGGACGCCCGATCCCGGGGTGCCGTCCGTGCTGGTCCCCGCGCGGGACGGGGAGCACCACAAGACGCTCGCGTGGGTCGAGGAGCTGTGCCGGCGGTTCGCCGACTTCGGGCTGACCCGGTCGGACGCCGTCGTCTCGTGCGGCGGCGGGACGACCACCGACGCCGTGGGGCTGGCGGCGGCGCTCTACCACCGGGGCGTGGCGGTCGTGCACCTGCCGACGTCGCTGCTGGCGCAGGTGGACGCCAGCGTCGGCGGGAAGACCGCGGTGAACCTGCCGCAGGGCAAGAACCTCGTCGGCGCGTACTGGCAGCCGCGCGCGGTGCTCTGCGACACCGACTACCTGGAGACCCTCCCCCGGCGCGAGCGGATCAACGGGTACGGGGAGATCGCGCGGTGCCACTTCATCGGCGCGGGCGACCTGCGCGGGCGGCCCGTCGAGGAGCAGATCGCCGCGAGCGTGGCGCTGAAGGCGTCGATCGTGGCGGCCGACGAGCGCGACGCGGGCCTCCGGCACCTGCTCAACTACGGGCACACGCTGGGGCACGCGCTCGAACGCGCCACCGGCTACCGGCTCCGGCACGGGGAGGCGGTCGCGGTGGGCACGGTCTTCGCGGGGAGGCTGGCCGGACTGCTCGGCCGGATCGGCCCGGACCGCGTCGCCGAGCACGAGTCGGTCGTCGCGGCGTACGGGCTGCCGACCGCGCTGCCCGCGGACGCCGGCCACGGCGCGCTCATCGAACTCATGCGGCGGGACAAGAAGGCCACCGACGGGCTGACGTTCGTGCTGGACGGCCCGCGCGGCGCCGAGCCCGTGCGGGACGTGCCGGAGTCCGCGGTCGCCGCCGCGCTGGCGGAGATGCCGGTCGAGGGAGGCTAGGGATGGGGCGGATCACCGGCACGACCCGGCTGCTGGCCGTCCTCGGCGATCCGGTCGAGCAGGTCCGGGCGCCGTCGCTGGTCAATCCGCTGCTGGAGCGGCTCGGCCGGGACGCGGTGCTCGTCCCGATGCGCGTGCGGCCGCCCGACCTGGCCGAGGCCGTGCGCGGGCTGCGGCGGATCGGCAACCTGGACGGGCTGCTGGTCACCGTCCCCCACAAGATCGAGATCTGCCGGTACGCCGACGAGCTGGCGCCGGCGGCCGCGGTCGCCGGGAGCGCGAACGCGCTGCGCCGCGAGCCGGACGGGCGCTGGCGCGCGGACAACTTCGACGGCGTCGGCTTCGTCCGCGGGCTGCGCGCCGCCGGGCACG
>NZ_CAACUY010000509.1 GCF_900659615.1 Actinomadura fibrosa
CACCACCTCCTCGACCGGCCGCGGAACGCCCCCACGCGGACCGCGATCGGCGCCGCGGTCGTCGCCTGGTACGGCAACCTATGGGCGGCGGGCGGCCCGGCGGGAGGGCGCCGCGTTCGTGTCGGCGGGCTCCACCGGCGCCGTCGTGACCAGCGCGGTCCGCGTCCTCGGCCGGCGCGAGGGCGTCCCGCGCCCGGCGCTCGCCGTCGCCCTCCCGTCGCTGACCGGCACGACCGTCCTGCTGGACGCCGGGGCCACCGCCGACCCGACGGCGGAGATGGTCGCGCGGCACGCGGTCCTCGGCACCGAGTACGCCCGCCGCGTCCTCGGGGTGGCGGACCCGTCGGTCGGGCTGCTGTCGATCGGCGCCGAGCCGGGCAAGGGCGACCGGCTCGCCCGCGACGCCGCCCGGCTGCTGCCGGGCCTGCCCGTCCGCTTCCACGGCAACGTCGAGGGCCACGACGTCCTGACCGGGACCGTGGACGTCGTCGTGACGGACGGCTTCACCGGCAACGTCGCGCTGAAGACCATCGAGGGCTGCGTCCGGACCACCCTCGCCCTCGTCGCGCGGGCCGGGATCGCCGACCCGGCCCGGCTGCGCGAGGTCGCGCGGCTCTACGCCGCCGAGACGCACGGCGGCGCGGCCCTGCTCGGCCTGACCGGCACGGTCGTCGTCGCGCACGGCTCGTCCCGGCGGGCGGCGATCGCCCGCGCCTGCGTCATGGCCCGCGCCCTGGCCGCGGACGAGCCCATCGCCCCGCCTGGCGAGCCGGACATCGCACCGGCACACGTGATCCCCGCCCCGGCGCACGAACGTCCAGCACACCTCGCATGAAGCATCCAAGGAATGCGCACAGCGTGCGGTGGTCAGGGCGGAAGGTCGGGGGCCAGGGGGTTTCGGCCGTCCCAGGTGCCCTCGCTCCCGTAGGGGGCGAAGCGGGCGAAGAGCTCTTCCGCGTACCAGCCCTCCCGGCGCACGCGCCGCATGACGTCGTGGTGCGCGTCGCCGTGGTAGGCGAAGCGGGCGATGGCGGACTCGTCCTCCCACAGCGAGAACGTCGCCTGCCGGACCAGCGGCCACTCGCCCGCGCCGACCGACGCGACGCAGCCGTCCTGGCGGCGCAGCAGGGCGTCGACGTCCGGGACCGACCGGTAGAACGCCGCCAGCCGGGACGCGCGGATCGACGCCCTGGTCAGCACGGCCACCGGCCCGGACCCGCCCCTGGTCCCGCGTCCGGTCCCCGCGTGCCCGGCGAACGGGTCGCGGCCTCCCCAGCGGCCCCGGGAGCCCAGCGGCGCCAGGCGGACGTGCCACGCCTCCTCCGCCGCGTCGCGCCAGCGCGCCGCCACCGGGGAGGACGCGAGGAACCGGTCGAGGGCGGGCTCGGCGTCCCACACGGCGAACAGCGCCCAGCGGCGCAGGTCGGCGCCGAGGGTCATGGAACGGCCCCGGCCGGTCCCGAGCAGCCGCCAGAAGGACAGCCCGGCGGTGCCGCGCAGCACCGGCCGGTCGAACGCCATGAACGGCATGGCGTCGACACCCGCGTATCGGATGAGGTGGAACGAGGCGATGGTGCCTGTGCTCGCGGCGGTCATCGGCGGTTACCTGCTCGGCTCGGTGCCGGTGGCGGTGCTCGCCTGCCGCGCCCGCGGCTTCGACCCGCGCGAGGCCGGTGACCGCAACCCGGGGTTCTGGAACGTCATGGAGCTCCTCGGATGGCGGGCCGCCGTCCCCGTCTTCGCCGGGGACATGCTCAAGGGGACGCTCGCCGGGCTGCTCGGCCTCGCGGTCAGCGGGGCGGACACGGGCACGGCGTGGACGGTCGCGGGCGGGAGCGTCCTGCCCGTGTACGCGGCGGTGGCGGCGGCGATGCTCGGCCACGCCTGGCCGGTGTTCGCCGGATGGCGCGGCGGGCGCTCCATCCTCGCCTTCGCCGGCGGGTTCGCCGTGATCTGCCCGCCCGCGTTCGCGCTCGGCGTCGCGCTGCTCGTCCTGGTGAGCCTCGCCCGGCGCTCGTTCGCGCTCGGGACGCGGGTCGCCGTGTTCGCGCTGCCCGCCCTCCAGCTCGCGTTCGCGCCCGTCGCGCACGTCGCGGGCACCGGGCTGCTGATGTGCCTCATCGGGCTGCGCTTCGGCCAGGCGTCGCTGGGCGGGCGCCGCGGGCGCGCCGGTGGGAGCCGCC
>NZ_CAACUY010000510.1 GCF_900659615.1 Actinomadura fibrosa
CGGCGCCCGGCTCGGCGCCGTCGGCGCGGTCGCGGCCGATCCGCGGGCCGCCGCCCGGGACGCGCGGATCGTCGTCACCGCGACATGGTCGCGACGGCCGCTCCTGGCCGCCGCGGACATCGCGCCCGGCGCGCACGTCACCTCGCTCGGCGCGGACGAGCCCGGCAAGGCCGAGCTCGGCGCCGACCTGCTGGAGCGTTCCCGCGTCGTCGTCGACGACGTGGTCCTCGCGGAGGAGATGGGCGTGCTCGCCGGGACCGGGCCAAGCGCCGCGCACGCCGCCGGAACGCTGCGCGACCTGCTGCGGGGCGACATTCCGGGACGGGTCCGCGACGGCGAGGTCACCGTCTACGCCCCGGTCGGGCTGCCCTGGCAGGACCTCGCGCTGAGCTGGACGGCCTACGAGGCGGCGCGGGCCGCCGGAATCGGCCGCGAGTTCGATTTCCTTGCCTGAGTTGCCCTGTTCTGCTCCAAACCTGGGAACAGATTCGCGCCGCCCGAAATCCGTAGCGCAGCGAAATTACCGAGAATCTATCCTTTCTTTACGCTGACACGGCGATTACTGTTGACTCCACTGTGTAGGGACCTGTCCGCTGACTGCTGCCGTCAAGGTGATCCGATGGATCAGGAACGCCGCCCGACCCGTGCCCGCGGGCCGGCGTCGCGATCGCCGCCCACCGCCCCCGCCCCGAATACGATTCTGTAATTCTTCGGGCCACGTGGGTGGCTGGCCTAGGGGAACGGGAAATGATCCGACTGCTTCTCGCGGAGAAGGCGCCCCTTCTCCGCGGTGGTCTCGTCGCTTTGTTCACGGAGCTGGACGATCTTCACGTCGTCGCGGAGGTCTCGTCCGGGGAGCAGGTGCTGGGTACCGCGCTCTCCCGGCGTCCCGACGTCGCGCTGATCGATATCGGCCTGCCCGGCCTGGACGGCTTCGCCGCGGCGCACGCGCTGCGCCGCGAGCTGCCGGAGTGCCGCACGGTGCTGATGACGGGCAAGGTCAGGAAGGGGGACCTGCGGCGCGCGGCGGCGGTGCGCGCGGCGGGCCTGGTACTGAAGGACACCTCGCCCAGCGAGCTGGTGGACGCCATCCGCCGGGTCGCCACGGGCGCGCGGGTCGTCGATCCGGACCTCGCGTTCAGCGAGCTCGGGGGGGCCGAGAGCCCGCTGACCGAGCGCGAGATCGAGGTGCTCTCGCTCGCGTCAGGAGGCGCGTCCGCCGCGCAGATCGCCGAGGACCTCGTCCTCACGATCGGGACGGTCCGCAACCACCTGTCCCGCATCAACCGCAAGATCGGCGCCCGGAACCGGGTGCACGCCATCCGCATCGCGGAGGACGCCGGATGGCTGTGACCCACCGGTCGCCCGCGGGCCGGCGGGGGACGGGGCCGCCGCGGCCCCGTCCCCCGCCTCCCAGTGCCCGGCGAGGTCCCGGTAGAGCGGCGACACCGCGGGCAGGTCCGCGTGCCGGCCGAGCCGGGCGCGCGTCCCGTCCAGCACCAGGACGCGCCGGGCCCGCGCCGCCGAGGCGACGCGGTGCGCGATGACGATGAGCGTGCCCGGGCGGCGGGCGAACGCCTCCTCCGCCCGGGCCTCCGCGGCCGCGTCCAGCCGGTACGCGGCCTCGTCGAGGACGACGACCGGCGCCGGCGCCAGGTAGGCCCGGCACAGCGCGAGGAGCTGCCGCTCCCCCTCGGTCAGCGCGGCCGGGTCGACGTGCCCGCCGTAGCCGCCGAGGCCCTGGACGAGCCGCGTCGCGCCGACCTCGTCCACGGCCCGGTCCACGTCCGCGTCGGAGGCGTCCGGCGCGTAGTAGGTGAGGTTCTCGTGGACGCTGCCCGAGAACACGTAAGCCTCCTGGGGGATGAGCACCCGGCGGCGCGGATCGCCCGCTGGCGCCCCCTCCACCAGCACCTCGCCCTCGTCCGGGGCGAGCACCCCTGCGATGAGGGCCGCGAGGGTGCTCTTCCCGATCCCGCTCGGTCCGACGACCGCCAGGTGGTCGCCGCGCGGGACGATCAGGTCCAGCCCGCTGATCACGGCACGGGCCCGGTCCCCGTACGCGAACGTGACCCCGCGCAGCTCCACCGCGGGCGCGTCCGCGCCGCCGTCCGGCGCCGCCGCGGGCCGCTCGGCGAGCTCGCCGGCGGGCGCG
>NZ_CAACUY010000511.1 GCF_900659615.1 Actinomadura fibrosa
GGAGATCAGGCCGCGCAGGTCGCCGTAGCCGTCCCCGTTGGAGTCGGCGAATCCCCGCACCGACACCTCGTAGAACACCGCCGTCTTGAACCAGTGCGGCTGGCGCGGTGTCTCCTTGCTGAACGGGTCCGCGACCGGTGCGGCGACCGGGGTCGCGGGCGGTGCGGTGGACGGCTTCGACTGGACGTGCATGGGCCACCCCGGGGTGCGTTGAAAGGTATCTAGATCAGCAATTCCCGTCCGTGCCGCCCGCGGCGTCCGCGCCAGGCAAGCATCCGCAAAAATCTCCGTACGGTGCGTGACGGGTGCGCTTCCCGGGGCACCGCCCGGTCCCGGTTCGCCGGATCCCGGACCTAAACGGGCTGGTAGATCCCTCAGTGGGACGTGCGCGTCCGGGTGGGTCGCGCGGGTCGGAATCAGGTAATCCGCCGGTCGAGTGCGGGCAGCGCGCGGGAAAGTCGCGCAAATTCGCGGTGTTCCCCGGTCGTGTCGCTGGCGCCGCCGCGCGCCGTGCTTGCCGCGCGACGGCTGTGTCATGTCCGTGTTTTTAGCTTCGCCGCTTTTTCTGGCGGAGGGCCCGGGTAGGTCATTTCCAAGCTCAAAGCCTGCCAGCAGGCGGTCAATGACGTTATCGGCGGAAATCCGCCGATGCGGAGCCTAGGGACGGGGGATGTCCCGTCCAGAGCGATCGGAGGGACAGTGGAGCGCTGGGAGATGTCGCCATCGGTCGTACCGGGGCGCGAGGACCTCGTGGCGCGGCTGCGCGTTCGCTTCGCCGAGATCCCGGCTGAGCGCGTTCGCCGCTGCGTGGACGACCTGTGGTGCTGCTGCACCCACCTCGGCGTGCGCCCCGAGGAACGGACCATCGAGCGCCTCGCGGCGTCCCGGCTGATGGGCGTGATGCGGGGCCGGCCCCCCTATCCGGACAGGGCCTACCCGGACAGGGCCTACCCGGACGGTGGGCGCCCGCCCCATCCCGACGGGGGCCGGACGGCCAGACCGCCCGGCCGCACCGCTCCGTCCAGGAAGGCCCGCGCGGCCGCCCCAACTCCGATCGGGATGTGACAGATGAGAGACACCACCGTGCCGGGCCTGGAGATCGCGACCCGGCGAGGCTTCATCGTGCTGAGCCTCCCCGCGCAGATCAGCTGGCAGAACTACGCGGGCATCCGGGAGGGGGTGTGCCGGGCGCTGTCGCTCGCCGCGGCGCCGGGGCGGCGGCGGACGGGCGTCGTCGTCGACTTCGGCGACTCGATCCTGCTCGACGCGGCGGGCCTCGTCCTGCTGGCCCGGACCGAGACCCGCGCGCAGCTCCTCGGCTGCCCGCTCCGCGCCGTGGTGCCCGCCCTCGCCGGGCCGGTGCGGCGCGCCCTGCACCTCACCGGGCTCGCGCAGGTCGTCCCGGTGTTCCCGGACGTGGACGCGGCGACGGCCGCGCCGCCGCCCGAGGACCGCGCGGCCGGCGTGGACACCACGCACGTCCTGGACGCGATCCGCGCGATGCATCCCGGTGACGCGGGACTGTCCCTCGCCCCCGCGTCCGCCTCCGAGTTAAGGATCACCACGACGGCGGCCGGGGACGGCGACCACACGGTCGTCGACCTGTCCGGCGTGCTCGACCAGACGACGGTGCGGCGGCTCGGCGAGACGCTCACCACCCTGGTCGAGGACAACCTCCGCCACCTGATGGTCCGGATGAACGACAGGCTCGGCCTGCGCTGCGACCCGCTGCCGATCCTGCTCGGCATCCGCTGGCGCGTGGCGGCCGAGGGCGGCTGCCTGTCGCTGCTGGAGCTGCCGGCCCGGCTCCGCGAGATCATCGACCGCGAGGGGCTCGGCTCCGTCTTCACGCCGTGCCGTCCCGCCGCCGGCCCCGCCTGAGCCGCTCCGTCACCGGGCGCGCCCGACCGGTTCCGCTCGAACGGGGCTCCGCCTGGCCGGCTCTCGGATCCGCCGGTCAGCGCGTACCTCTCGTCCGGTCCCGGTGCCGCGCTCCCGCTCCGTCCGCCTGGGCTCCGCGCGTCCCGCCCCGCACGCCTTCGCCGTCCGCCTGGATCGTGAAGATGTGCGCCGGCTGGACGTGGGGGTCCAGGCGGACGTAGTTGTGCTGGTGCCAGGTGTAGGTGGTGCCGGTGAGCTGGTCGGTGACGGTGAA
>NZ_CAACUY010000512.1 GCF_900659615.1 Actinomadura fibrosa
CTCCACGGCGGGCATGGGCGCGGCGTGCAGCACCGCGCGCGATGCCGCCGCCAGGTGCCGCCGGTGCCGCGCCAGCGGCCGGGGGACCGGGACGCGGCGGGTGAACCGCTGGTGCAGCGCGAACGCGGCGAGCAGCAGGATCACCGCGACCGTGGTGGGCGTCGCGCCTCCGGGCGCGCCGTTCGCCGTGGTCGCCGTCTCGTGCCCCTGGACGGTGGGCGCGCTCGCGGGCTGCTCCGGGTGGCGCCTCCCGTGCGGGGCGGCGGGCGCGTCCGTGGACGGGGGCTCCGCGACGGGGATCTCCACCTGCCGTCGGATCGGCTTGTGCCGGGTGGGCTCGCGCTCCGGCCGGACCTGCTCGAAGCCCGGACGGGCGGGCGTCCCCGGCCGGACGGGCACCTTCGGCCGCGCGGGCCGGGCCTTCCCCGGGAAGAGGCCGTGCTCCGGCCGTCCCATCCGCACCGGGGGACGGTGCGCCCTGCCTCGCACCGAGCCGCGGAGCGCGCGGCCGAGGTCGGGATGCCCTGAGCCGATCTCCGACTCGACGTTCCGGCACAGGGCGTCGCGGTCGAACATCGCGTCCGCCGCTCCGCGGGTGTGCGGGCAGCCCCGCGGTCCCGGGCCGGCGGGCCCGGCCGCCAGCGCGGGCCCCGCGGACGGCGCGGCGACCAGGGCGATCGCCACCGCTCCGCCGACCAGGCGGAGCCGCGGCGGGTTCAGGTGCGTGGCATGGGCCGGCACAGTCGGCCACCTCCCCCGATGATGACCTGCGACGGTACCGATGAAAGCAGCCGCCGCGCCGCCCGTCCCGTCCGACACGGCGGGTTGGGCTTCCGTGATCGGCCCGATACCGTAGGGAACCATCCCGTGTCCTTGGCTGACGAGGTGGCCTGCGGTCAACTAAAGTCGTTGGCAGGTGAGGGACGGGAGGGGCGGCGATGCAGAATCGGACCGGGGCCGTGCGGGCGGGGAGCGCGGAGGAGGTCTCGCCGGGCGCGACGCTGGCGGAGAAGGTCGAGTGGCTGATCCGCAACCTGTGGCCGGCGGACGCCGACGCGCCGCGCAACAACGTGGAGACCGCCGCCGCGATCGCGCGCGCGACCGGTGAGGACATCTCGTCCACGACGGTGTGGAAGCTGCGCACGGGACGGCAGGAGAACCCGCAGCTCAAGACCCTGACGGCGCTCGCGACGTTCTTCGGCGTCCCGATCGGCTACTTCGGGTTCCCGGGCGAGGCGGGCCCGATCGACGACGACCTGACGCTGAAGGCGCTGCGCCGGGAGGTCGAGCACGGCACGATCCGGCCCGAGGTGCTGCGCGCGCTGGTCGACCTGTCGCCGGAGGCGCGCTGGGTCGTCGACGAGATGATCCTCGGCGCCGCCGCGGCCGACCGCCAGCGGCACCCGCGGCGCGGCGACGACCGGGAGACCTAGCCCCACCCGGGCCGCTCTAGGGCGGCCGGGCGCGCCAGAGGGTGGGGACGCCGCCGTCCGTGCCCGTGGCGAGGAGGTCGCCGCCGAGGAGGGCCAGGCCGGTGAGCCACTGGGGCCCGCCGCCGTCGAGCCCCCGGCCGTAGGGGCGGACGGTCCGCCAGTCGCCGCCGCTGGACGAGGTCCACAGCGCGACGTCGGACGTGCCCGGCGGCGTCCCGGCCAGCACGAACCCGCGGGGCGTGGCGAGCGCGGCGGTCAGCCCGGCCGCCTTGAGGGGCTCGGCGCGCCAGGTCCGCCCGCCGTCGGACGAGACGGCCGCGGTGCCGCCGGGCCCCGTCGCGACGGCCGTGTCACCGCGCGCCACGACCCGGGTCGGCGCGGGCCCCGCGGGGAGACGTACGGCCGTCCACACCGCGCCGTCGGCTGAGGTCCACGCCGCCGGCGCGCCATTTGCCGACGCGCCGACCGCGACGTAGCCGCGGGTGACGGTGGCGACGTCGTGCGCCTTCCCGCCCTGGAGGTCGCCGGTCCCGGCCGTCCAGCGGGCGAGGTCGTCGGAGTGCCAGGCGAGGACGCCGCCGCTGTCGGAGCCCACGACGACGTAGCCGGCCCGGCCGTGGGCGGCGCCGGACAGCTCGCCGGGCCGGTCCGCCGGGAGCGCCGCCGGGGTCCAGGCGGCACCGTCGCCGGACGTGAGCAGCAGTGGACGGTCGCGCCGAGC
>NZ_CAACUY010000513.1 GCF_900659615.1 Actinomadura fibrosa
CCCACCGCGCCGGGTTCGACTACGCGGCCGTCCGGCCGGTCGCCGACCCCGACGGCACGAGCGTCTACGCCGCGATCGCGCCCGGCGACTACTTCGCCGTGGACCTCGCGTCCCCGCCGGCCGGGCCCGCCGACCTGAACGCGGGCGCGTCCACGGGGCTGTCGCTGCGCCCGCCGGCGCCGGACGGCTCGGAGCTGCGCTGGGTGACGGTACCGGCGGGCGCGGGGCGCGCCACGCTGACCACGAACGGCGCGGCGGGCAGCCCCGCCGCGACCACGGCGCTCCAGGCGACCGCGCCCGGCACGCTGGTGGTGAAGGCCGAGGTGACGTTCGGCGGGCACACCGTCCCGGCGACCCGGACGCTGCGGATCGGGATCACCGACCTCGCCGACAAGCAGTCGGTCGCGGACGACGGGACGCTCGGCGCGCCCACCACCGTGGTCAGCGACCCGCGCGAGTTCTTCGACAGCCGCTTCCTCGTCCAGCACGGCGACGCGCGGGTCGACTACGGGACCGACCCGAACAACAAGCTCATGCAGCCCGCCGTGGCGCAGACGCTCGACGCGCTGCTGGACGAGCTGGCGCGCCAGGCGGTCACCGGGCAGCTCTCGGTGACCTCGGCGTTCAAGGCGGGCGGCGACGAGTTCGCCTCCCACGGCCGGACCCTGACCCTGCGGCACTCCGCCCTCACCCCCGGCGCGCTGGCCGCGATCGCGCACAACGTCGGATTCGGGCACGTCACGCGCGACGGGACGAACGTGACCGTCCGGCAGGCGCCCGGCGAGCTGGTCGTGGTGCACGGGCCGTCCGGCACCGACGGCGGGCTGGTGCTGGAGGTGGACGAGGGCGCGGCCCTGAACCTGTCGGTGACGCCCGTCCTGGCGAGCACCGACCCGCCCGCGACCGGGGAGGTCCGGCTCGGCTGGGCGTCCGCCGCGCTCGAAGCGGACGGCACCGGGCCCGCCCGGACCACGCTCGGCAGCCCCGGCCAGCCCGCGACCGCGCTCCAGGGCGACGCCGCCGGCGCGGCCTGGGTGCAGGCGACCTACCTGCTCGGCGACGGCCCCGCGCCGTACACGTTCCGGGTCGGGCTGCGGCCCGAGCTCGACCACCCGGACACGATCATCTCCAAGGACCAGTACGACCTGATCCTCAACATCCTCAACGCGCTGCACCCGGTCGGCGTGGAGATCGACACCCAGATCGTCCGGGACCACACGGTCGAGGTCCGGGGCGACCTGGCCGCCGCGAACCCCGCCTTCACCTTCCCCAAGTTCCGCGTGCGCAGCCTGCTGCCGCCGCAGCGCGTCCTCCAGCGAAGGAGCACCACCGATGGCCAGCTTCAGCTTTAACCCGAAGTTCCACTTCCCGCCCTACACCGACGGCCGCGACCTCGTCGCGGCGGGCGGGCCCAACGGCTTCAACCTCCGGTTCGACACGATCGAGAGCGACCTGAAGGCCGCGGGCACCGTGATCGGGCAGATCGGCACCGCGTTCGACCAGCTCAACCCGCCCGTCCCGGTCGCCCCGGCGACCGTGCTGGCGACGATCGCGCCGACCCTGCTGCCGGTCGCCGCCGCGACGGGCTGGAGCATCCAGATCTCCGGCCAGGCCGTCGCGCCGGCCAACGCCTCGCCGCTCGGCGTCGTCCCGCTGGTGCTGCCCGACAAGGTGCGGCTCGCCACGATCAAGGTCCTGGGCAAGGGCAGCCCGCCGACCGGCGTGAACACCTCGGTCATCGTGAACCAGGTGCCGCTGTCGGGCGCCACCCCCGGCGCCCTCGTCGCGTTCGCCATCCCCAAGGACGCCGCGTTCGGGACGGCCGTGCCGTTCCCGGCGGTCCAGGGCAGCGTCGTGGACCTCGCGAACTTCCGGTACACGATCTCGGTCGGCAGCGGGCCGGGCACCGGCGACCCCGTGACGCTGAACGGTTTCCAGATCACCTACACCGCCCCCTGATCCGCGATGACGATCCGCTGCCACGTGCCGGTCACCGTGCGGGTGACCGGCGAGCTGACGCCCGAGCGGCGCGAGCGGCTGCGCCGCGCCGTGGCCCGCGCCGTCGCGGCCCGCCTCGCCGCCGCCGAGCGGACGCTCGCCGAGCGCGGCTAC
>NZ_CAACUY010000514.1 GCF_900659615.1 Actinomadura fibrosa
CTCCGGCGTCGACCTGGACGTGCTCAAGGTCGACGGCGGCGTCACCGCCAACGAGCTGTGCATGCAGATGCAGGCCGACATCCTCGGCGTCCCGGTCTCACGCCCCGTCGTCGCCGAGACCACCGCCCTGGGCGCCGCCTACGCCGCCGGCCTGGCCGTCGGCTTCTGGAGCACCACCGACGAACTCCGCCAAAACTGGAACGAGGACAAACGCTGGCACCCCACCTGGGACGACGACCAGCGCCACGCCGGCTACACCGGCTGGAAGAAGGCCGTCGAACGCACCTACGGCTGGGTCGACGTCGACTGACGGCCGTGACGCGAAGGGGCCGCCGCCGCGCACGGGACCGCGGCGGCGCCCCCGTGCGTCCGCGCGCGGAGGTGAGACGGGCATGGCCGCACGGTGCGGGGGTGCTGCGCCTCTCCGTCCGGGGGGCAGCGGAAGATCTAGCATCCGGCGGGACAGCGCCGTCCCGGCCGAGCGTCCCGCCGGTCCGCCCGAGAGGAACCCCATGACCAGACGACTCGCCGGAGCCGCGCTCGCCGCGGCGGCCGGGGCCACCGTCCTCGCCGCCGCCGGGACGGGCGCCGCCCGGGCCGCCCCGGCCCTCCAGTCCGGCCGGCGGGTCCCGGCGGGGCACGGCGCCCGGGACGAGGTCGACTTCTCCGGGATCGTCAAGCTCAGCAACTGCTCGGGCTCCCTCGTGCGGGGGCCGCGCTCCCTGGACACCGACGCCGCCCTGGTGATGACCAACGGCCACTGCCTGGAGACCGGGATGCCGGAGGCCGGCCAGGTGATCGTCGACCAGCCGTCCACCCGGACGTTCACGCTGCTCGACCCGGCCGGCACCGGTGATCTCGGCACCCTGAGGGCGACCCGCGTCGAGTACGCCACGATGACCGACACCGACGTCACGGTCTACCGGCTGGACAGCACCTACGCCGCCGTCCGCGCGCGGTACGGCGCGCCCGCGCTGAGCCTGTCGACGGCGAAGCCGTCCGACGGCACCGACATCCGGATCGTCTCCGGCTACTGGAGGACGATCTACGGCTGCAAGATCGACGCGACCGTCCACCGGCTGCGCGAGGCCGAGTGGACCTGGAAGGACTCCCTCCGCTACGCGCCCGAGTGCGCCACCGTCCACGGCACCTCCGGATCGCCGGTCGTCGACGCCGGGACGCACCGGGTCGTCGGGATCAACAACACCGGCAACGACGACGGCGAGCGCTGCACGATGAACAACCCGTGCGAGGTCGACGGCGCGGGCGCCGTCACCGTCCGGCGCGGCGTCCACTACGGCCAGCAGACCTACCTGCTGGCCCGCTGCCTCGGCGAGGGCAACCACGTCGTGCTCGGCGGGTCCTGCGCCCTCCCGGAGCCGGCCGCCGCGGCCGCCCGCTGACCCGTACCGGCGGGACGGGGAGCGGGCCCGTGGTCCGGATCACTGGAATCGACCGGCCTTTACGGGGAACGGGACGGACTTGAGCACCATCGCGGCACCCGCGGGCGAGAGGCGCGGGCGCCGCGCGGAACGCCAACGAGGAGGACGCCGAATGAGCACGATCACCGAGTCGGTCAACGTCACCGTCCCGATCCGGACCGCCTACGACCAGTGGACGCAGTTCGAGACGTTCCCCGAGTTCATGGAGGGGGTCGAGGAGATCCGCCAGGTCGACGACACGACGACGCACTGGAAGACGAAGATCGCCGGTGTGGCGCGCGAGTTCGACGCCAAGATCACCGAGCAGCTCCCGGAGGAGCGGGTCGCCTGGAAGTCGGTGGACGGCCCCACCCACGCGGGCGTCGTCACCTTCCACCGCCTCGACGACACCACCACCCGGGTCACCGCCCAGATCGAGATCGATCCCGAGGGGCTCGTCGAGAAGGTCGGCGACAAGTCCGGCGCGCTGGGCCACCGCGTCAAGGGCGACCTCCAGCGCTTCAAGACGTTCATCGAGGAGCGGGGCGTCCAGACCGGCGGCTGGCGCGGCCAGGTGGACCGCCCGGGCGCCTGAGGGTCTCGCCGATGAAGTCCTTGTTGGACACCGCGACCAGCACCGGCCATCCCGTCGCGGTCATCTCGCCGAGCCGGCGGCTGATC
>NZ_CAACUY010000515.1 GCF_900659615.1 Actinomadura fibrosa
CCCTGCTGGCCGGATCGCCGCTCGCGGGACCGGCGCCGGCCGGGCGACACGCCCGGCCCGACAAACCCCGGTGAAGTGCCCTATAACGCTCTGACCAGCACCGCGCCGGGGTAAATGTTGATCGACTCGCCGGTATGACGACCGTCACCTCGCTGGCCGTCCGGGAAGTGTTAGGTTACCCTAACCTAATTGCCCATTCCGATCGGCTGGGGGGATCCGTGACGCGCGGCAAGGGCTGCGGGCACTGCCCGGGAAGCCACAGCGGCGAGCGGCCGTGCCTGGCGAGCGCGACGACGAAGGCGCGCGCCTGGCTGCTCGTCGAGCATCCCGGCCCCTGGCCGGAGCGCGTCGAGCGGCTGGCCGGCCCGGCACCGATCGCGGCGGCCGTGCGCGCCGCGCAGGCCGCGGGCGTCCGGCCGCAGCTCATCCGCCGCCCGGGGCGGCGCCGCGGGATCCCGCCGCTCCAGGTCTTCGCCGCCTGGTCGGCCGGGGACGACGTCTGGGCCGAGGGGCGCGAGCTCGCCGACCCGGCCGAGCTCGCCGACCTCGACCTCGGCGCGCTGGCGGCGGGGCGGCGGCCGGGCTTCGGCGAGCCGGTGACCGAGCCCGTCCTCCTCGTCTGCACGCACGGGCGCCGCAACGCCTGCTGCGCCCGCACCGGCGCGCCGCTGGCACGCGCCCTGAATGCGCGTTTCGACCGCCTTGTCTGGGAAACCACCCACGTCGGCGGCGATCGATATGCAGCGAACCTGGTGTGTCTTCCTCATGGGATCTACTACGGCGACCTCGGCGAGACCGAGGCCGTCGCGGCCGTGGACGCCTACCTCCGGGGCGAGGTGGTCCTCGACCGGCTGCGCGGCCGGGCGGGGCTGCCCGAGCCGGCGCAGGCGGCCGAGCACTTCGTCCGCGCGCACACGGGCCTGCTCGGCGTGGACGCGTTCGCAGTGGAGTCCGTCACAGGGACATCTCGGTACGAAGCACTCGTCGCCGGACAGGGATGTCGTTACCGGGTCGCGCTGGAGGCGGTCCAGCAGTCGGGCCCCTGCGGCCCGGACTGCGAGGAGAACCTCGGGACCTACGTTGTTAGGGAACTCACCCTTCTCAACGAGGCGGCCCTCGTGTAATCTCTCGGAGGCCCCATTCGAGGGTCTCCCTGTCGCACGACCCCAGGTTTCCGGACTAACCGGACGGGGAACAGAGCGGCAACTCCAGACGTTGGACCTTTCGGCGCTTCTGACGGATGTCACCCGAAGCATGTCGAGCGTCCATGTCCCGAAATTGTTCGAAACCAATCAAGGTGGGTGTTCCATGGCTCAGGTACGTCGGCAGGCAAACCTCCCTCGTCCCAGCTGGGGCTGGCAGGACGCCGCGGCGTGCCGGGGGGAAGACCTCGTCCTCTTCTTCGGTCCCGACGGCGAGCGCCAGCCCGAACGTGAGATCCGCGAGCGCAAGGCGAAGCAGATCTGCATGGGCTGTCCGGTCCGCTCGGAGTGCCTGGACTACGCCGTGTCCAGGCCCGAGAAGTACGGCACGTGGGGCGGTCTCAACGAAGACGAGCGCGCATCCGAGCGCCGTCGCCGGATGCGTCGCGCCAACGCCGCCTGACAGGCCGGCCAGGCCGTCACAACGCTCTCGTCGCGCACCCCGGCACGCCACCGAAAAACGTCACGGCCCCGCCTCCGCGGGGCCGTTTGCGTTGCCCGGGCCCCGATCCGCGGGCCCGGGCGCGCACGGCTTCGTCACATGTGCGTCACAGCTCGGTGACAGCGGCCACCGGATTTTCCCGCGCGGGCCCGCTTTTACCGCACGACGCGTCACCGCGGGGCTTTTTCATGGAAATTCACACGGTCCATTCGGCGGTCGCTCAACCGGCCGCGCGGCCCGCGCGGTCCAGCCAGGCGATCACGTCGCCGTCGGCGAGCTGGCCGAAGTCGCGGTACCACTGGCCGACCGCGCGGAACTCCCAGGGCGCCGCGGGCACCACCAGGGCGTCCGCCTCGGGCTCCAGGGCCCGGACGGTCTCGGCGGCGCCCACCGGCACCGCGAGGACCAGCCGGGACGGCCCGCGCTCGCGCAGGGCCCGCAGGGCG
>NZ_CAACUY010000516.1 GCF_900659615.1 Actinomadura fibrosa
CGAGGCGTCGCCAGCAGACCTCCGATGGTGCTAAGCCGTCAAGCGGCCGTCATGAGGGTGGGGGTGAAGGCCTTGTCGGGGTCGTAGGTCTGGCTGGTTTGGAGGCAGTGGAAGAGCTGGCCGAGCATCCGGTTGAACAGGTGCCGGAGAGCGGCTGAGTGCCGGTCGCCTTGGTTGCGGCGTCGCTGGTAGTGGGCTCGGGCTGGTTCGTGGTTGGTCGAGGCCGCGAAGGCCCAGACGAACCCGGCGCCGGCGAGGCGATCGTTCTTGATCGTTCGGTGGGTGATGGAGATGCTCCGGCCGGAGGCGCGGGTGACTGGCGCTGATCCGGCGTAGGCCTTGAGCGCGCGGGCGTCGGCGAAGCGGTCGCGGTCGTCGCCGATCTCGGCTAGGACCCTGGCGCCGAGTTGGTCGCTGAGGCCGGGGAAGCTGGTGATGACCTTATGGTCGGGGTGCTGGTGGAAGGCCTCGGCGACGGTTTCGCCCAGGCGGTCGGCGTTGGCGCATTCGGTGTCCAGGACGGCCAGGAGCGCGCGGGCCTGTTCGCCCATGGCCCTTTCGACGAGCGGCGGGTGATGTAGCTGCGGCTGCCGTAGCGCCTGGTGGAGTTGCCCGGCCAGGACGTCGATGCCGCGTTGCCGACCGGCCCGGCGCAGCGCCGCTGCGATGCGGGGGCGCGTCAGTTGGGCGGCAGCTGTCGGTGTGAGGGCGATCGCCAGAACGGCGCGGGCCTCTCGGCTGGTCAGGTTGGTGGTGCGGCCGGCGAACGCGGCTAGGAAGGTGGGGAAGTACTCGCGCAGCAGCGAGCGCAGCTCGTTGGAGGCCTTGGTGCGCCGCCATGTGGCGTCTTGGTGGGCGCGGGCCAGCACGGTGATGGCGCGGGCGAGTTCGGTGTCGTCGGGCAGCGGCCGGTGCGCGTGGGCGTCGGTGCGCAGGATGTTGGCCAGCGTCATGGCGTCGAGGTGGTCGGATTTCTTGCGGGACACGGTGTGGCGTTCGCGGTAGCGGGCCACGGCCATCGGGTTGATGGAGTAGACCTTGCGGCCGGTGCCGCGCAGCGCGGCGACCAGCAGGCCGCGCGGGGTCTCGATGGCGACCGGGATCGGGTCGGCCGGGTCGTCGCCGGCGTCGGCGAGCAATTGCAGCAGCTCACCGTATCCGTCGGCGGTGTCTTTGATCCGGCGTTTGGCCACCAGGTCACCGGCGCCGTCGATCAGCGCGATGTCGTGGTGGGATTCGGCCCAGTCGATCCCGCAGAACACTTTCACGTGGGGCTCTCTCCTTTGGTCGCCCTCGGCATGCTGGACTGTGGGTTTGACCTGGCAGGGAACGCGCAGCGCTCTAATAACAAGGCTCGTGGCCTGGCCTCCGATGGAGCCGTTCGCGATCCCAGCGACCCGCACGGGCTCCCAGTCTGCTGATAGGCCTCACAGACTCTGATGATGGCGAGGGATGCACCGCGCGGGCGGCTCGAACCACGATCGACAACGTGCCCGATGCCGCCGCGGTGGCGGGCATGATTCCTCCAGCCCGTCCACCACGACGGGCCGCGCCTGCACGGTCTTGCTCCAGGCCTCAACGGACCAGATATGCCACAGGCTTCGACGCGACGACCCTTATTAGATGATGGCTGCGGCCAGGGTCATGAAGGTCTCGTGGATGTCGTCGCGGATCTCCCAGCGGATGCGCAGCCGGCGGAACCAGTGCAGGATCGCGATGGTGCGCTCGACGACGTAGCGGTGCACGCCCAGGCCGGAGCCGTGCGGGGTTCCGCGGCGGGCGATGCGTGGCCGGATGCCGCGGGCGCGGACCAGGCGGCGGTGTTTGTCGTGGTCGTAACCGCGGTCGGCCAGCAGACACGCTGGTCTTCGGCGGGGCCGTCCCACCCGGCCCCGGATGGGCGCGACCTTGTCCAGCAGCGGGGCCAGTTGGGTGACGTCGTTGCGGTTCCCACCGGTCAGGGACACAGCCAGCGGGGTGCCGTGGCCGTCGGTCAGCACGTGGTGCTCAGAGCCCGGCCGGCCACGGTCGACCGGACTCGGCCCGGTTTTGGGCC
>NZ_CAACUY010000517.1 GCF_900659615.1 Actinomadura fibrosa
CCGTACCCCGTGGTCCATCCAGTGCTGGAGCACCCGCCGGATCTCGGTGTACAGGCCGTCGGGGTCGTTGTCGAAGTTGAGGGGGTAGATGTCCTGGTACTTCTTGGGCGGGTTCTCGGCGTAGGCGATCGTCCCGTCCGCCCGCGTGGTGAACCACTCCGGATGCTCGCGCACCCACGGATGGTCAGGCGAGCACTGCAACGCCAGGTCGAGTGCCACCTCCATCCCGAGATCCTGGGCATAGCCGACGAAGGCAGCGAAGTCCTCCATCGTGCCGAGGTCCGGGTGGACGGCGTCGTGCCCGCCCGCGCTCGACCCGATCGCCCAGGGGGAGCCGGGGTCGTAGGGGCCGGCGTCCAGGGTGTTGTTGGGGCCCTTGCGGAACGTCCGCCCGATCGGATGGATCGGCGGCAGATAGATCACGTCGAAACCCATGTCGGCGATGGCGGGCAGCCGCTTCGCCGCCGTGCGGAAGGTGCCGGACAGGGGCGTCCGGTGCCGGGACGGCTCCACCGCGGCGCCCTCCGAGCGCGGGAAGAACTCGTACCAGGACCCGAACAGGGCCCGCCGCCGGTGCACCTCCAGCGGGAACCACTCGCTCACCGTCAGCAGGTCGCGCAGCGGATGGCGCTCCAGGACGCCCCTGACCTCGCGGCGCTCGGCGGCGGCGAGCCGGTCGAGGGGGTCCAGGTCCTCGTCCGCGAGGACGCGGGTGAGGCGCGCGAGGACCCGCCGGTCCCCGGCCGGGAGGCCGCGGGCGGCGCGCAGGAACAGCGCCATGCCCTCCGCGAGCACCAGCTCGGCGTCCTGGCCGCGCGGGATCTTGATCCGCGCGTCGTGCAGCCAGTGCGCGACCGGATCGCCCCACGCCTCGACCCGGTACGACCACGAGCCGGGCCGGTCCGGCGTCACTTTCGCGGCCCACCGGTCCAGGCCCTCGCCGACCTCGGCCATCCGCGCGCCGGGCAGTTCCTCGCCCGCGGGCGTGCGCAGCACCACGGCCGCGCCCAGCATCCCGTGCCCCTCGCGGAACACCGTCGCGCCGACCTCGACCGTCTCGCCCGACGCCGCCTTGGCGGGCCACGGGCCGCAGCGGGCCGCCGGCGCCACGTCCAGAATCGGGACGCGGCCCAGCCCGGCCCCCGGCTTCACCTGCATGCGCGTGCTCCCGCCCGTCGGCGCCCCGCCCCGGCCGGCGCCGCCCTCATGGTCCAGCGATGTGCCTGTCTCCGATGTACCTAGGCATCCATGCCCCGTCCGCAAGTTCCGGCCGACCGTGCCACTGCAAGATCAAGTAAAGATCGGCCAGGGCTGGGCAATCCGCCGGAGGCGAGATTTCGGACGCGCTTAAGGCGCATTTGAGCGATGAACTGCTCCACGGGCCGCTCCCGTAACCCCGGCGACATCCCCCGACGGAAGGAACGGCTTCGTGATCCAGATGAGGCGTGCCCGCACGGTGCTCGGTGCGGCGGGGCTGCTGGCGGTCATCGGCGGCGCCGCCGCGTGCGGTAGCGGAGGGGAGCGCGTGGCGGGCCAGGTGGCCGCGGAGTCCTCGGCGTGCGCGCGGATCCACGGGCAGCTCGCCGCGGGCCAGGCGGTCGACGTCGGCGCAGCACAGCAGTGCGATCAGGTGGAGTTCGGGGCGCTGGAGAACGAGCGCCAGGCGGCACGGGCCGCGGGCGAGAAGCCGGCGATGCGGAACAGCGCGACCTGCGAGGCCGTCAACGCGCGGGCGGCGCGGGGGGACGCGACACTCGACTTCAACCTGGCGTTCCACTGCCGCCAGCGCGAGCGGTTCGCCAACACGGTCAACGCGCAGAACGGCGTGGGCGAGCCGAACAAGGTGACCTCGCTGTGCCTCGGCGTCCGCGCCAGGAAGGCGCGCGGCGAGGCCGTCGATCCGTTCGTGCGCTCGTTCTGCGACAAGGAGGAGGCCGCCGCGGGCGGTGCCGGGACGGGCGGCCAGGGCGGCCGGACCGAGCCGACCCGCGGGAAGTTCGACCTCATCACGCTGGTGGTGGCGGCCGGACCCGAGCCCGAGGG
>NZ_CAACUY010000518.1 GCF_900659615.1 Actinomadura fibrosa
AGGACGGCCACCGGCGCGAGCGCCAGCGCGGCGGCGCCGCCGACCCGGCACCGGGTCAGCAGCGCGTACCCGGCGATCTCGCCGTCCGGCGCCGCGGCCACGAAGGACAGGCCGGGCAGCCACGCCGCGTCCTCGCGCAGCGCGTCCACGAGGTCGGCCTCCGCCGCGGTCGGGAACGCCGACAGCACGACGCGGCGCACGGCCGCGGCGTCCGCGGCGGTCTCCGGCCTGGTCAGCCAGCGGCGTTCTCCCCGGTGCGCGACCGCCGCGCTCATCGGTCCCGCCCCCGCTCCCTGTACATCTGCCGTTGCCACTTGGAGATGGCCTTCCACTCGTTCTGCCGCTCGGCGCGGAGCCGGGCGTCGGTGCGAGAGGCGATCCAGGCGTTCTCGCGGAGCAGCTTGCGGTAGCTGTCGAGGCGGCGTCGCGGCAGCCGGCCGTCCTCGATGGCGGCCAGGACCACGCAACCCGGCTCGGTGCGGTGGGCGCAGTCGCCGAACCGGCACTCCCGGGCCAGCTCCTCGATCTCGGCGAAGGTCTGCTGGAGGCCCTCCTCGGCGTCCCACAGCCCGACGCCGCGCAGGCCGGGCGTGTCGATGAGGACGCCGCCGGGCATCGGCAGCAGCTCGCGGCGGACGGTGGTGTGCCGGCCCTTGCCGTCCTGCTCCCGGACGGCGCCGGTGGCGAGGACGTCGCCGCCCAGCAGGGCGTTGCCCAGCGTGGACTTGCCCGCGCCGGACGGCCCGACCAGCACCACGGTCCCGCTCAGGACGGCGGCGACCACGTCCACGCCGTCCCCGGTCGCGGCGCTGCACGCGACGACGTCGACGCCCGGGGCGGCGGAGGCGACCTCCGCCTCGGCGTCGGCCGTCCCCGCGACCTGGTCGGCCTTGGTGAGCACGACGACCGGGCGGGCGCCGCTCTCCCAGGCCAGCGCCAGCAGCCGCTCGACGCGGCCGAGGTCCAGCCGGGCCGCGAGCGAGACGGCGATGGCGACGGTGTCGACGTTGGCGGCCAGCACCTGGCCGTGCGAGTCGCGTGAGGCCGTGGACCGGACGATCGCGGTGCGGCGGGGCAGCAGCGCGGCCAGCACCGCCCGCTCGCCCTCCCGGTCGGCCTGCCGGTCGGCGGCGGGGCGCAGTGCGGCCCAGTCGCCGGTGCACGGTGCCGCCAGGGGATCGGACGAGGCGACCGGCCTCGTCTCGGCCCGCAGGGGGCCGTGCTCGGTGACCACGTCGCACAGGCCGCGGTCGACCGCGATGACGCGCGCGGGGACCAGGCCCGCGGCGCGGTGCGGGGTGAACTCGTTCTCCAGGCCTTCATCCCAGCCGTAGGCGGCGAGGGGAGACCCGGTGGAGGATGCGAAGGACAACGGAAGGAACCCTTGCTTCAAGGGACCCCGCTGAGAACGCCGCCAAAGAGGTAAGGGGCGGCTCAGCCGGCGGCCCGGAAGATGAGGACAGGCTGAGTGCTGCGGGCAGCAGCCATCGCAACGACGGCCATGCACCCCACCTCCTTCGCGTTCCGCGCCCGACCCTACCGGCCGCCGCCCCTCGGCGGCCATCGGTTTATCCGCGCGGCCCGTCCGCCCTCAGCAGGGCGCGGACCTCGGCGAGCAGGTCGACCTGGGCGCGCCAGTCGCCGCCGGAGATCCCGACGACCACGTGCCGCGCTCCGGCCGCGCGGTAGGCGGCCAGCCGCTCGGCGGCCCGCTCGGGCGTCCCGGTGAGCGGGATGTCCGCGACCTCCTCGACGGGACGCCCGTACGCGCCGCTGATCCCCGCCGCGATCTCCTCCCGGGACGGGACGCCCGGGGCGTCGCCCAGCGCCGCCGCGGCCCCGATCGCGATCACCGGGACGCGGCGCCCGTGCCCGGCGGCCTGCTCGGCGAGCCGGGCCGCGCCCTCGGCGACCTCGGCGGGGGAGATCAGCGAGGGGAACCAGCCGTCCCCGCGCCGCGCGGCGCGCCGGATCGCCGCGGCCGAGGCGTTGCCGACCCAGACCGGCGGCATCGGCGCGGCCGAGGACGCCGACGGCCTGGAC
>NZ_CAACUY010000519.1 GCF_900659615.1 Actinomadura fibrosa
CTGCTCGTCGCCGGGCTCGGCGTCGCGCTGCTCTACCCGGTGATCCTCGGCCGGGCGCTCGCCGCGTGGCCGGACGCGCCGGTCCGCGCGGCGGCGCGCTGCGCCCTCGCGTCCGGCGTCGCGATCGGGACGGCGCCGCTCGTCCTCGGCACGCTCGCCGACCTCACCACGCTGCGGGCCGCGGTCCTCGTCGCCCCGGCGCTGCTGCTCGTCCTGCTCGCGCGGTGCGCGCGGCGGCTCAGCGCGACCGGATGATCACGAGGCGCAGACGCACGTTCGCGTGATGTTCGCCTCGCGGGTGTCGGGACGCGACCGGGACGTCGCGCTCCATGGAGACTCTCTCCGCCGTGAAGGTCGCCATCGTGACCGAGTCGTTCCTCCCCCGCGTGAACGGGGTCACGGGCTCGGTCTGCCGCGTTCTCGAACACCTCGCCGCCCACGGCCACGAGGCCCTCGTCGTCGCCCCCGGACCCGGACCCGGCTCGCACGCCGGCGCGCCGGTCGCGGAGGTCCGGGGCGTCGCGCTGCCGTTCTACCCGTCGTTCGCCGTGGGAGTCCCCACCCGGCGCGTCACCGCGATCCTGCGCGACTTCGGACCCGACATCGTCCACCTCGCCTCCCCGCTCGTGCTCGGCATGTCCGGGCTCGCCGCCGCGCGGCGCCTCGACGTGCCCGCCGTCGCCGTGTTCCAGACCGACATCGCCGGGTTCGCCCGCCGGTACGGGCTGCGCGGCACCGACCCGCTCGTCTGGTGGTGGCTGCGCCGCCTGCACGGCCGCGCCGACCGCACGCTCGCCCCGTCCACCCCCGTGCTGGACGAGCTGGAGCGGCGCGGCGTGCCCCGCCTCGCCCGCTGGGGCCGGGGCGTGGACCGCTCCCGCTTCCACCCGTCGCACCGCTCCGCGGAGCTCCGCGCCCGGCTGTCCCCGGACGGCCGCGCCCTCGTCGGCTACGTCGGGCGGCTCGCCGCCGAGAAGCGCCCCGAGATGCTGACCCGCCTGGTCGGCGTCCCCGGCGCGCGGGTCGTCGTCGTCGGCGACGGGCCGGAGCGGGAACGGCTGAGCCGCCGCATGCCGGACGCCGTGTTCACCGGTTTCCAGACCGGTAAGGAGCTGTCCGAGCTCGTCGCCTCCCTCGACGTGTTCGTGCACCCCGGCACCGACGAGACGTTCTGCCAGGCCGTGCAGGAGGGCCTGGCCGCCGGCGTGCCCGTGGTGGCCGCCGCGGCGGGAGGGCCGCTCGACCTCGTCCGCCCCGGCGTCAACGGGCTGCTGTACCCGCCCGGCGACGGCGCCGGGTTCCGCGCCGCCGTGTCCACGCTCGTGGACGATGACCGGATGCGGCGGCGCATGGCCGTCCAGGCCGCCGAGTCCGTCCGGGGCCGCGACTGGGACACCGTCTGCGGCGAGCTCATGGGCCACTACCGGGAACTCGTGTACGGCCCGTCCGCCCGGCGCCGCCCCGCCTCCCCGCGCGGACGCACGGAGAGCGCCGCCTGATGACGACCCGGTTCCCGTTCGTCGTGTCCCTCCACGACGTCGCCCCGTCCACCGCCGGACCGACCGCCCGCTGGCTCGCCGACCTCGACGAGCGCGGCGTCCCCGCCACGCTCCTCGTCATCCCCGGACCGTTCGGGGGAGGCCCCTCCCTGCCCGCCGACGCCCCGCTCGTCGCGTCCCTGCACGCCGCCGCCCGCCGCGGCCACGAGCTCGCCCTCCACGGCTACCGGCACGAGGGCGTGCCGGGCGGACCGGCCTGGCGCCGCGGCGTCAACCAGGTCATGGCCCGCGGCGCCGGCGAGTTCTGGTCGCTGACCTCGGCGCAGGCCGTCGCGCGCCTGCGGGCCGGCCTCGGCCTGCTCGCCGACGCCGACATCGGCGTCACCGGGTTCACGCCCCCCGGCTGGCTCGCGTCCCCCGGCACCCGGCAGGCCCTCGCCTCGCGGTGATCTACGTGCCGCTGCTGGTCGTCCTGGTCAACTCGGTCAACGCCGACCGGGCGTTCGGCTGGCCGCCGTCCGGGTTCACGGGCCGCT
>NZ_CAACUY010000520.1 GCF_900659615.1 Actinomadura fibrosa
AGACCGCGGAGGGCGCCGCGGGCGCGGCGGGCGCGCGGGGGGCCGCCTGCGCGGCGGGGGCGGCGACGAGGGCCGTCGCCAGGAGTCCCGTCGCCGTCGCGGTGACGGCGCCGCTCATGCGTGCATGACGGGTTTTCACTGCGCCTCCAGGGGGGTTTGGGCGCACCCGTGTGGTGCGCCGGAGGTCACCGCACATGGTTCAAGACGCCACAAGGAGGACGGAAGGCAGAAAAGTGCCCGAATGGACTGTGAAAAGTTGTCACATTAGAGCCGGATGCGACGTCCGAACGCGGGCGGGACAGATCGCCTGCAAAAGACTCTTCAGGACCCTGATGTCCGATCTCGGTCCGGACCGGGCCTCCCCGGCGCGCCGCTCCCGCCGTACAGTCGGGGGGACGGGGGCCGGACGACGTACGCGGACCCCCCGCCCCCGGTTCCCCCGCACGGGAGTGCCCATGGGCGTCGAGATCCGGGTGGAAGGGCTGAAGAAGTCGTTCGGACGGCAGGTCATCTGGGAGGACGTGTCGTTCACCATCCCCGCGGGCGAGATCTCCGCCCTGCTGGGGCCGTCCGGGACCGGGAAGTCGGTCTTCCTCAAGAACCTCGTCGGCCTGCTCCGCCCCGACCGCGGCCACGTGTACGTGGGCGGCGGCGACGTCCCCCGGCTGCGGGAGCACGACCTCTACGAGATGCGCCGCAAGTTCGGCGTGCTCTTCCAGGACGGCGCCCTGTTCGGCTCCATGAACCTCTACGACAACATCGCCTTCCCGCTCCGCGAGCACACGAGGAAGGGCGAGGCGGAGATCAAGCGGATCGTGCTGGAGAAGATGGAGATGGTCGGCCTCACCGGCGCGGAGGAGAAGCTGCCCGGCGAGATCTCCGGCGGGATGAGGAAGCGCGCCGGGCTCGCCCGCGCGCTCGTCCTGGACCCCGAGGTGATCCTCGCGGACGAGCCGGACTCCGGCCTCGACCCCGTCCGCACCGCCTACCTCAACCAGCTCTTCGTCGACCTCAACGCCGAGCTCGGCGCGACCTTCCTCATCGTCACCCACGACATCGGCACCGCGCGCGTCCTGCCGGACAACCTCGGCCTGCTGTTCCGCCGCGGCCTCGTGATGTTCGGGCCGCGCGAGATGATCCTGTCCAGCACGCACCCGGCGGTGAACCAGTTCTTCAACGCCCGGCGCCAGGGGCCCATCGGCATGGCGGAGGAGAAGGACCTCGCCGAGGTCGAGAGCGAGGGGCCCGCCCCGGCGGTGATGCCCGCCCCGATCCCGCCGCAGCTCATGCCGAGCGACGGCGGGCCGCGCCCCTCGATGCGGCGGCCGGGGGAGTGGCTGCGCGAGCACGGCGTCACCCCGCCGCCCGGCTCGTTCATCGACGACGAGGGCCGCGACTGGCTGAACGAGTGGGACGGCCTGACCGCGGCCCGGGAACGCCCGCAGTGACCGCGTGACCGCGGCGGGCCGGTGCCAACGGGCGGCTGGCACGATGGGCCGGTGACCTTGCTCCTCACCCGCTCCGACCTCGAAGCGCTGCTCGACCCGGCCGCGTGCCTGGACGCGCTCCGCCGCGGCTTCACGTCCGAGGAGGGGGAGGCCGTCCCGCGGCGGGTCGTGGCGCCGCTGCCCGGCCCGGGGACGGCGACGGCGCTGCTGCCCGGCCTGGTCGCGGGCGTCCCCGCCTACACGGTCAAGGTGAACGCCAAGTTCCCCGGCGGCCGTCCCGCGCTGCGCGGCGTCGTCTGCCTGCACGACCTCCGCACCGGGGAGACGCTCGCGCTGCTCGACTCGGCCACCGTGACCGCGTGGCGCACCGGGCTGGCGGCCGCGCTCGGCACCCACGCGCTGGCCCGCCCAGAGGCCGACGAGGTCGCGGTGATCGGCGCGGGGGCGCAGGCGGACCTGGTCCTGCGGGGCCTGGCCGAGCTGCGGCCGGTGCGCGGGCTCACCGTCTGCGACCTGGACGCGGACCGCGCGGCGGCCTTCGCCGAGCGGCACGGCG
>NZ_CAACUY010000521.1 GCF_900659615.1 Actinomadura fibrosa
CGCCGCCCGCTCGGCACGCTGGCCGTGCTGACCGAGGCGGGTCCCGAGGCCGGCGCCGAGGCGATCGAGCGGGCGACCGCGCGGGCCCGCGCCACCGCGCTGGCCCGCGACCTGACCAACACCCCGGCCGCCGAGAAGGACCCGTCCTGGCTCGCCGCCCGCGCCGGTCGGATCGCCGGCGACGCCGGTCTCACCGTCCGCGTGCTCGGTGAGAAGGAGCTGGTGGAGGGCGGTTTCGGCGGCATCCTGGCCGTCGGCGCCGGATCCTCGCGGCCGCCCCGCCTGATCGAGCTGTCCTACGTCCCGGACGGTGCGCCGGACGGGTCCGGGCGGCACGTCGTGCTGGTCGGCAAGGGCATCACGTTCGACAGCGGCGGCCTGTCGCTGAAGCCCAACGACGCCATGAAGACCATGAAGACGGACATGGCGGGCGGCGGCGCCGTCATCGCCGTGATGAGCGCGCTGCGCGACCTCGGCGTCCGGGACCGCGTCACCGGGCTGGTCGCCGCAGCGGAGAACATGCCGTCCGGGTCGTCCATGCGGCCCGGCGACGTGATCACGCACTTCGGCGGGACGACGTCGGAGGTGCTGAACACCGACGCCGAGGGGCGGCTCGTGCTGGCCGACGCGCTCGCCTACGCCGACGCCGAGCTCGACCCGGACGTGATCGTGGACGTGGCCACGCTGACCGGCGCCGCCAAGGTCGCGCTGGGCCTGCGGACCGGGGCGCTGTTCGCCAACGACGACGCCCTCGCCGGGGCGCTCACCGCGGCCGGGGCGGCGGCGGGCGAGCCGGTGTGGCGGCTGCCGCTCGTCGAGGACTACCGCGCCGCGATCGACTCCGACGTCGCCGACATCAACAACATCGGCCGTCCCGGCTACGGGGGCGGGTCCATCACCGCGGCGCTCTTCCTGCGCGAGTTCGTCGGCGACCGCACCTGGGCCCACCTGGACGTGGCGGGACCAGGCCGGTCCATGGCCGAGGACGCCGAGCTCACGCGCGGCGCGACCGGCTTCGGCGTCCGGCTCCTGCTGGACTGGCTGACCGCCTGAGCGGGACGGCGTCCGAAAAGATCTTGTACCGGGGGCAATCCACCGCCTCCCGCGGGACGAACAAGAGACCGTGGGAACCGGTCATGCCCGGTCCGCCCCCCGGCAGCGCGGCCGGGGGACGGGACCGCGGGACGAGCTGACGGCGCTGCTGGAACGGGTGGCCCGGGGTGACGAGCCCGCTTTCGCGCGGGTCTACGACCTCGTCGCGGCGCCCGTGTACGGGCTCGTCCTGCGGGTCCTCCGCGACCCGGCGCAGGCGGAGGAGGTCGCGCAGGAGGTCCTCGTCGAGCTGTGGCGCACCGCGTCCCGGTTCGATCCCGAGCGCGGCAGCGCGATGGCGTACGTGATGACGCTCGCGCATCGCCGGGCGGTCGACCGCGTCCGGTCGGCGCAGGCGGCAGCGGACCGCGAGGAGCGCGCCCACCGCGCGTCCGGGCCCGCTTTCGACGAGGTCGCCGAGGAGGTGGAGGCGCGGATGGAGCGTGAGCGCGTCCGGCGGTGCCTGGGCGGCCTGACCGAACTGCAACGGGAGTCCGTCACGCTCGCCTACTACGGCGGCTACACCTACCGCGAGGTGGCCGGCTTGCTGAAGGTGTCCCTCGGGACCGTGAAGACGCGCATGCGGGACGGGCTGATCAGGATGCGCGACTGCCTCGGAGTGGAACGATGACCCACGCCCCGCCCGACGTCCACGCCCTCGCGGGCGCGTACGCGCTCGACGGGCTGCCGGAGGCCGAGCGCGGGCGCTTCGAGGACCACCTCGGCGAGTGCGGCGACTGCGCGCGGGAGGTCCGCGGGCTCCGCGAGGTCGCCGCGCGGCTCGGCTCCGCCGCCGCCGTCCCGGCCCGCGAGGCGACGATGTGGTCGCCGTCCGGCAGGTACAGCAGGGCCATCGTCCGTGCCTGTCGGAGGCGCGGTCGGTGGTGAGCAGGCAC
>NZ_CAACUY010000522.1 GCF_900659615.1 Actinomadura fibrosa
CGATCAAGGACTACCTGTGACGCGCGGGAGAGCGGCCGCGCGCCGCCGAGCGGAGCGAGGCAAATGAGCAGAGACATCGCCGTGGTCGCCTTCGCGCAGCCGTCCGGGGACCGCGGCGCCCGCCGGGCCTGTGGAGTTCGCCGGATTCAGGGTAGCCATCACGTACCCACCTGGCCGCCTGCTCCGTAGCGCTACTGCTACGGGGTGTAACTGGCATTATGCGTGAGCCGCCGCGGTGACGCGAGACCGGGACCGGAATCGCCGCCGAGGTGATGCCGCACGGCTCCCCGGCCGTGTGACCAGGTCGATCATTTCACTCGGCCCCTTACGGTACCGGCGGACGTCCGAGTCAAGATGATTTAACACATGCGTCATGGGCATGTGATATCCCTCTTAATGTGGTCGTGTGTTAATGGCTCCGGACGGGTCCGGCGGCCGTCGATCGTTGCGCCGTCCTGAGCCGCTCCGGAATGGAGAGGGACGATGACGCGATGATGCTCTCCCCGAAAGGCCTGCTGGCCGCGACGTCCCATGCCGCGTCCAATGCCGCGCACCTCGTCCTGTACGGCCGGCTCGCCGATCTCCGGCCGATGCCCGCGGACCCGGTCGACGCCGCGCCGGAGCGGCCGGTCTACCGCTACCGGCCGCCGGAGGCGGTGATCCCCACGGGGCCGCCGGTGCTGCTGGTGCCGCCGCTCGCCGCCCCGGCCCGCTGCTACGACCTCCGCCGCGGATGCAGCCTCGCCGAGCACGTCGTCGCGACCGGCCGGCGCGGCTACCTGCTCGACTGCGGCCCGCCCGACCCCGACGGCCGTGACCTGGGGCTTCGCGAGTGGGTGGACGAGGTCCTGCCGGGCGCGATCCGCGCGGTGAGCCGGGACGCGGGCGGGCAGCCCGTCCAGCTCGTCGGCTGGTGCCTCGGCGGCCTCGTCGCGCTGCTGGCCGCCGCGGCGGACCCGGGCCTGCCGATCGCCTCGGTCGCGATGATCGGCACCGCGGTGGACCCGCGCGGCGCGGGCCCCGCGGAGCCCGCCCGCCCGCTCGCGCGCCTCGCCCGCGGCTCCGGGAAGGACGCCGCGGAGCCGATGTCCGGCGACCTCTCGCAGCCGGTGGTGAAACGCGCCCGCCGGCGCTTCGGAATCGACAGATACGTCCTCCGGCCCTACAAGGTGCTCACCAATCTCCACAATGCCGATTTCCTCGCGCAGATCGAGGCGGTCGATCATTTCACCGGCCTGTCGCCGGCGTCCCCCGGCCTCGCCGCCGCGGAGATTTCCCGGGGGCTTTCGCGGGACGGCGATCTGGCCGCGGGCGGAATGGAGATCGGCGACCGGCGGGTCGAGCTCGCGCGGGTGGGCGTGCCGGTGCTCGCCATCGCCGGGCGCGGCGACGCGCTGGCGCCGCCCGGGGCCGTCCGGCCGCTGACCCGGCTGCTGCCGGGCGCGCCCGACGTGCGCTTCGCGGTCGCGTCGGGCGGGCACCTCGGCGTGCTCACCGGACGGTCCGCCAAGGAGAGCGCCTGGCTGCACCTCGACCGCTGGCTCGACGAGGGGACGCTCCGGCACGGCATCCGGCCGCCGCGCCGGGAGCCCGCCGCCACCCTCTGATCCCCGGCCCGCCGCCTGCCCGCCCGGGCCGCTCCGCCGGCCCGCGCGGGTCTGGTCCGTGCCAAGAGAACCCCAAAGTCGTCCGTCGTCCCCTTCTCGGGATGCCCGATGGTGTGTCGCCCCCGTGATCGTTTCATCACCGACCGTAGTGTGGCGCACCGTCGAGCCAGAGTTTCGAGCCGCGCCGGTCAGAGGGTCGGGTCGCGCGGGACGGCGGGGGGCAGTGCATGACGGCGGACAGCGGCGAGGTCCGGGCCGACCGGGACGGGCGGGGACGGCACGAGCCGCGACCGGGCGCGCGGCCGGACGCGGGCGCGGAGCCGGACGCGGGCGCGGAG
>NZ_CAACUY010000523.1 GCF_900659615.1 Actinomadura fibrosa
TGCCGGTCCTCCTACTCCGCCGCCGAAGGACCCTAATGATCTCAAGGGGCGCGTGCGGGCGACCTCGGCGGCGACCGCCTCGAACGCCGCGCCGGTCTCGTCCGCGGCGAGGACGGTCGCGAGGGTGGACTTGACGATCACCACGCCGTACCGGGGCGAGACGTAGATCTTCTGTCCGGCGAGGCCGCTCGCGCTGAAGTCGCCCTCGTTCCCCAGCCACCACTGGAAGCCGTACCCCCGGTTGAACGGCGCGGACGGGCGGGTGGACTCGGCCACCCACGAGGCGGGCACGACCTGGCGTCCACCGGCCCTGCCGCCGTTCAGGTAGAGGAGGCCGAACCGCGCGAAGTCGCGGTCGGTCGCGTAGTAGCAGCAGTAGCCCATGGCGCTGCCGTGGGAGTCGTTGCCGAGGTAGGCCTTGGACGCCATCCCGGCGGGCTCCCAGATCTTCCGCTGGACGTAGGTGTGGTACGGGACGCCGGTCGCCCTCGCCACGACCCACGAGAGCACGAACGAGTTCATGCTCGTGTACTCGAACCGCGTCCCGGGCTCCCAGCCGCGCTTGCGCTGCTTCGCCAGCTCCGGCAGCGGGTAGCCGAGGCTCGCGGCGACGTGCACGAACGGCACGTCGGTCGTCTCGTTCCACTCGATGCCCGACGACATGCGCAGCAGGTCGCGGAGCGAGACGCCGTCGTAGCCGGACCCCTTCAGCTCCGGCAGGTACTGGGTGACGGTGTCGTCGACCGAGTGGATCGCGCCCTCGCCCAGGGCGATGCCGAACGCGGCCGAGGTGAACGACTTCGCCATGGACCACGACTGGAACAGCGTGGCCCGGTCGGCGGCGGCATAGCGCTCGAAGACGATGTCCTGGCCGTCCAGGACGACGAAGCCCTGCGTGCCGGTGCGGGCGAGGTAGTCGTCCAGCGTGTGCTTCTGGCCTTCGTAGGTGTAGGTCACCTGGAGCGGGCGGTACGCCTCGCGGAGCTCCACCGGACGGGACGAGGGGAGCAGCGGGTCGAAGCCCGCCGGGTCCTGCGCGACGGCGGCGGGCGGAGCGGGCTCACCCGCGGCGGCCGCGGGTCCCCTGGTCGCATAGGCACCGGTCGCATGGGCTCCGGTCGCGGAGACCGTGAGCGCGGGGGCCTTGGTCGCGGGCGCCGCGAGCGCGGGAGGGGCGGCCAGCGTGACGGTCACCGAGGCGGCCGCGAGTGTGAGCATCCAGGGACGGGGACGCATCGGACCTCCGGGGGCGGGATCGGTCGGGATTCCGCCCCGATCGTCCGCGAACCGGGGACCCGCGTCGAGGGCGCGGCGCAACGAAGTGCGGGACGGACCCTGAGCACGGACGCACACATTGATTTACGAGTAAAATACTTGGTAAGCTTCGGGGGTGAGAGAGATCCTGCGCGTTGGCCGGCCCGCCGACATCTGGCACAAGGCGGCGCTGAGCGCGCCCGTCGCGTTCGGCGTCCCCGCGCTGGTCCTCCTCGCCTGCGGCCGCCTCGACCTCGCGCTCTACACGTCCGCCGGGTCGCTCTGCGCCCTCTACGCCCACGGCGAGCCGTACGCCGCCCGCGCGCGCGTCCTCGGCTGGGTGATCCTCGGGATGCTGGGCGGTGTGGGGATCGCCCTCACCACCGCGGCCCTGACCGGCTCGGTCGCCGTCCGGGTAGCCGTGGCGGCGCTGCTGGCCGGCGCCTACAAGGCGGTCTGTGACGCGGCCCGTACGGGCCCGCCCGGCGGCCTGATCTTCACGTTCATCACGGCGAGCTGCGCGTTCGTGCCGCAGCGGCTGCCGGACGTCCCGGCGCACCTGGCCCTCGGCCTGCTCGGTGCCGCCGCGGCCTGGCTCGTGTGCATGGCGCCCGGCCTCGTCCGGCCGGAGGGGCCGCAGCGCATCGCCGCGGCCCGCGCGCTGGAGGCGGCCGCGCGGCT
>NZ_CAACUY010000524.1 GCF_900659615.1 Actinomadura fibrosa
TGTTCGGGCGGGTCCGGATGTACAACGCGGGCTTCGCCGTGTTCACCGTCGGGACCGTCGTCCTCGCGCTCGACCCGTTCCACGGGGGAGCGGGCGCCCGCGTGACGCTGGAGCGGATCGAGTCGTCCCTCGCCGCCGCGGTCCGGCAGCGGGAGGCCGCCGAGCAGGCGCGGTCCGCCCGCGAGGCCGAGCTGAGGGTCGTCCGCGGCCAGGTCCGCGAGCTGTCCGGCACGCTGGAGCGCCTCGTGAACGTCGTGCACGGCAACGAGGTCGCCCGCGCCGAGCAGCGGCTCCGGCTGGAGCAGCTCGAACAGCGCGCGCTGGAGGAGTTCGGCCTGGAGGTCGAGTCGCTGGTGTCGGAGTACGGGCCGGAGCAGCCCGTCCCGCCCGGCCCCGACGCCGCCGAGGACGCGCGGCCCGTCCCGTACGACCGCGCCGTCCAGGAGAAGCGCGCCAAGGCCGCCGAGCGCCAGCTCAACCAGCTCGGCAAGGTGAACCCGCTCGCGCTGGAGGAGTTCGCGGCGCTGGAGGAGCGGCACGCCTTCCTCACCTCGCAGCTGGAGGACCTGAAGAAGACCCAGCGGGAGCTGCTCGGCCTCGTCAAGGAGGTGGACGAGCGGGTCCAGGAGGTGTTCGCCGCCGCCTACGACGACACCGCCCGCGAGTTCGAGCGGATCTTCGCGCGGCTGTTCCCCGGCGGTGAGGGCAGCCTGTCGCTCACCGAGCCCGATGACATGCTCGCCACCGGCGTCGAGGTCGCCGCCCGGCCGCCGGGCAAGAAGGTCAAGCGGCTGTCGCTGCTGTCGGGCGGCGAGCGGTCGCTGGTCGCGATCGCGTTCCTCGTCGCGGTCTTCAAGGCCCGCCCGTCGCCGTTCTACGTGCTCGACGAGGTCGAGGCCGCGCTGGACGACACCAACACCCAGCGGCTGATCACCGTGTTCGAGGAGCTGCGCGAGTCGTCCCAGCTCATCATCATCACCCACCAGAAGCGCACGATGGAGGGCGCCGACGCGCTCTACGGCGTCAGCATGCGCGGCGACGGCGTCACGCAGGTCGTCAGCCAGCGGCTCCGCGAGCACGTCTGACCGCCGCCCGGCGTCCGCGGCCCGTCCGGGCAGAGTTGTGTCAGCGCGGGCGGTCCTAGGGCGCGGAGGCGGGCGTGAACAGGTAGCCGATCCCCGCGCGGTCGCACGGGGTGTGGATGGCGTGCACGCCGCCCGTCACGCCGATGTCGACGCCGACGCACATGTCCTGGTCGCGGGTCGCCTGCGGGGCGATGCGGTAGAGCCGGCCCGCCTTGATCGACCTTCCGGTGGACTCCACCCCGAACCGTTGCAGCGGATCGTCCGCGCACTCCTTCAGGTGCAGGGCGGCCCGCTCCTCCGTGGCGTCCAGCGTCACGCACCACAGGTCGTCGTCCTTCGTCCGCGCCTTGATCTGGTACGCCTGCGCGGCGCCCGGGGCGGCGGCGAGCTGGATCCGCTGGAGCTTGTCGTCCGCCCGGCACCGCTCCTGCGCGAGCCGCGATTCGAGATCGTCGTCCAGCAGGACCGACAGGCAGTCGCCGGACTGCTTCCCGTCGGTCACCGGGATCGGCATCACCGTGTACCAGCCGGGGCGCGGCGGCGGAACCCTGGTGGACGCGCCGGACGGCTTCGCCGCCCTGCCGTGCCCGGACCCGCCGCCGCCCACGCCGAACAGCGCGGCGGCCACCACCGCGATCGTGATGAACGCCGGGGCCGCGACGAGGAGCGACACCGGCCGCCTGCGCCCGGAGCCCTTCTCGGACGCCTTGCGGTGCCGGGCGTGGGACCCCGAGTCCGAGGGACGGCCGCCGGGCGTGCCACCGGGGTCGCCCGCCACGCCGGAACCGGTCCGCGCGCCCGAGATCGGAAGAGCGTCGTGTAGGGAAAGAGTGTAGATCTCGG
>NZ_CAACUY010000525.1 GCF_900659615.1 Actinomadura fibrosa
CACCAGCACCACCGCGCATCCCGCCGCGGCGGCCAGCGCGACCACGGTGCGCGACGGCCACCGGGCCGCGCCGGGCACCTCGTCCGGCGGGGGCTCCGGCCCCAGGTCCGGGGTCGAGATCTCGGCGCGCGACACGCTGCGGAGCGTAGCCGAGCCGGGTTCAGCGCTGCCCGGCGACCGGCGGGTCCGCCGGCGGCTCGAACGACGGCTCCGCCTGCGGCGCGTACCGGGAGTCGGGCGGCGCGAAGGACGGACCGCCGGGCAGGTCGGACGGCGGGTCGTACAGCGGGTCGGACGGCGGGTCGGACGGCGGGTCGTACAGCGGATCGGGTTCGGGCGGGCCGAACGACGGCCGACCCGAGGACGGCACGCCCGCAGGCGGTGGCGACGGCGCCGCGCGGCCCGGCGGCGTCCACGCGGAACGCTCCGGCGGGCCGAACGACGGGTCGCCCTGCGATCCAGGATGCGGGCCTGGCGATGAACCGCCCGGCGTGGCTGGGCGGGCGCCGGGCGGGGAGGCGAACCGCGCGCCGAAGGGCGGTGCGGCGCCCGGTGCGGCGCCGAGGGGCGGGCCTCCGCCTGTCGGGGGGCCGCCTGCCGTCGCGGGACCGGAGGACGGGCCGCCGGTGGGCGCGGTGCGCGGGTGGCGGCGGGCGAAGGTGATCGCGACGCCCGACGAGATGAGCGTGCCGCCCACGCCGACCAGCAGGATCACGGTGATGACGGGTTTGACCCAGATGGGGCGGTCGATGACGTCCACCGGCCCCGGGTCCCCGGCGCCGAACCGCTGGCGGGCCGGTTTGCCCGCCGACGTCGCGGGGCGGCCGGACGTCAGCGACGCGGCGGCGGCGAGCGCCCGCTGCGCGTTGACCTCGCCGAACCCGATCTCGGGGTCGTACTTGCCGGACGGGCCGTAGCGCGTCCCGGCGACCAGCGCCTGGGAGACCAGCGCCGGCGGGAGCTTCGGGTACTTCGCCCGGATCAGTGCGGCGATCCCGGACACGAGCGCGCTGGAGTCGCTCGTGCCGCTGGTGATGAAGTAGTCGCCGCCGGGTCCGGCCGCGGCCAGGCCGGCGCCGGGCGCCGCGACCAGCACCGAGTAGTTGCGGTTGGAGAACGGCGCGCGGGCGTGGCCCGGGGCCGTCGCGGCCACGGCGATGACGCCCGGGTAGGACGCCGGGTAGGAGTACGGCGCGAAGCCGTCGGCGTCCAGCTCGCGCTCCTTGTCGCCGTCGTTGCCGACCGCCGAGACGACCACGACGCCCTTGCCGATCGCGTAGGCGATGGCCGCGCGCTCGGCGGGGACCTCGTCGTCCTTGCCGAGCGAGAGGTTGATCACGTCCGCGCCGTGGTCGGCCGCGTAGCGGATGCCGCGCGCCACGCCGTCCTCCGCGCTGTCGTCGGCCTTGTAGCGGGCGTAGCTCGGGTCCTCCGGCTCGCCGATCGCGCGGACCGCGAGGATGCGGGCCTCCGGGGCGAGGCCGATGATCCCGGCGCCGCCGCCCGGCCCGTGCCCGTGCCCGGCGATCAGGGACGCCATCCCGGTGCCGTGCTCCCGGGCCGGTTTCGACCCGGCGTCCACCTGCGCGATCATGTTGGGCCCGGTGGTGACCGAGCCCTTCAGGTCGGCCTGGTTCGGGTCCACGCCGGTGTCGACGACGGCGACCGTCACGCCGCGGCCCCGCGTGATCCTCCAGGCGGCGTCCATGCCCAGGATGTCCAGGACGGGCCGCTGCCGGGCGCGGACCTCGTCCGCGCGTGCCGGGGCGGAAGCGAGCGGGAGGAGGCCGCCGGCCAGCGCCGCCAGGTCGACGCCGCGCGGGTCCTGCGGGAGGTAGCCGATCGTGCCGG
>NZ_CAACUY010000526.1 GCF_900659615.1 Actinomadura fibrosa
GGCCTCGCGGGCGGCCTCACGCGCCCGCCGGGCGTCGGCCCCCTCGGGGATCCGGAAGGACACCCGGCCGAGCGCGGCGGCCCTCGCGAGGTCGCCGAGCGAGGCGTGCGGCCCGTCCAGCAGGGCGTCCCAGACCGGCAGGGCCACGCCGTGCTCCAGCCCGACCTGGTCGCGGACGGCGTCGGTCAGGTGGTTGGCCCAGGGGCGGCCGCCGTCGTCGGCGCCCGCCAGCCCCGCCAGCCGCAGCAGCGCCCGCTCGACCGAGACCGTCGTGTGGGAGCGGGCCATCCGGATGATCGGCTCGGCGGCGCGCGCGGCCAGCCGGCGGGCGGTGCGGACCACCTCCGGATCGAGGTCGAGCTTCCCCTGCGGCGCCATTGCCGTCTCCCCTCACGCGACCGCCCCTCTCAGGCCGGATCCGAACGATCGCCGTCCTCGGCGAGCCTTCTTCGGAAGATCTTCCGGTACCGCGCCCGGATTCCGCAAGAACTCCCGGCATATCCGCTCGGTGGCCCTGGTCCCGCCCACGCCACCGGCGCCCCGCGCGCCCCGTCCGGCGGCGGAAATCTCACCCATGGCCAGCATTAACTCCCTTCGCCGCTCGATCACGTCACCTCCAGGTGAGATTCGCACTCAATCACCACATAACTACGTTCGGTAAATCTATACTCACGGACAGTGTCGACTATCGGGCGCGGCCAGTGGCCGGGCGCTCCGCAACACACCGGGAGGGAATCAATGGTCTACGTTCTGACCGCCGCATGCGCCGTCGCGGTGGTGTTCATCGCGAGCCGGATGGTCCGGCGGCTCAAGCACGGCGTCGAGGACCCCGATCCCGACGGGCCCACGTCCGCCCACGCCGGGTCGATGCTGTCCGCGCTGTTCCTGCTGGCGTTCGCCATCGCCATCGTCGTCCCGTGGACCACCGCCGACTCCGCCCGCTCCAACACCTACGCCGAGACCCAGGCGATCTCCGAGGCGTTCTGGGCCGCCTCCCGGCTGCCCGCCGCCGACGCCCGGCGCCTGCAGTCCGAGCTGCGCGAGTACACCGACGTCGTCCGCGGCCCCGAATGGCGCCTGATGCGCAAGGACCACCGGCTCTCCGCCGACGGCTGGGCCCGCCTCGACGCCATGCGCCGCGACACCATCGCCATCAAGGCCGACGACGACGAGTACAAGGACGCCCGCGGCGCCGTCCTGGAGCACATCTCCGAGATCTCCGCCGCGCGGCACCAGCGGGCCATGGACGCCCGCACCTCGCCCCCGGCCAGCCTGCTCATCGTGACGCTGCTCAGCGGCCTCGTCGTCATGCTGCTGCCGTTCCTCTCGGGCGCCCGCCCCCGGGGCATGACCCTGATCCCGCTCGGGGTGATGGCGGCGCTGCTGGCCCTCGGCTGCTACCTGGTCCTCGACATCATGCGCCCGTTCACCGGCGCGCTGGCCGTCGCGCCGGACGCCTTCACCAACCTGCAAGGCGAGCTGCAGCGCATCACGGGGGGTGGATGACGGTGCGACGCGTCCTGGTGGTGCTGCCGGCCGCGGCCGCCGGAGCGCTGGCCTTCCCGACCTGCGCCTTCGCGCAGCCAGGCCCGCCCGGCCCGGGCGTCCACGTGTGCGTCGGCGTCGGCGTCGGCGTCCACGTGGGCCTCGACCTCGACGTGAACGTCGGCGGGGCGCCCCCCTGCCGGCCGCCGCGGCCTCCCGCCCCCGAACCTCCCGCCCCCGAACCCCCGGCACCGGAACCGCCCGCGCCAGAGCCTCCCGCACCGGCACCTCCCGCACCGGCACCACCCGCGCCCTCCGAACCGGCGCCGGCACCCGCACCGCCGG
>NZ_CAACUY010000527.1 GCF_900659615.1 Actinomadura fibrosa
CCGGGTCACGTGGACCCGCCGGAACGAGAGGGCGGCGCCGAAGCAGGCGCCCTGCATGGCCGCGCCCTGTGGTCGGCGGTCGCCGGGACCGGCGTGTTCGCGCTCGCCGTCCCCGAGGAGCACGGCGGCGCCGGGCCGCTGCCCGTCGAGCTGGTCGTCGCGATGGAGGAGCTCGGGCGCGCCGCGGCGCCGGGCCCCTACGTCGAGACGCTCGCCGCCGCCGAACTGCTCGTCCGGCTGCACCCGGACGCGCTGGGCGAGCCCGCGCTGCCGGAGCGGATCGCGGAGGGCGCGGCGCTCGTGTCGCTGGCCGTCCCGCACGCGCTGGACGCCGACGTCGCCGACGCGGTCCTCGCGCTCGACGGCACCCCGCGCGAGCCGGCCGGGCGGGCGCTGCCGTCCCTGGACCCCGCCCGCCGGCTGTTCCCCGTCGGCTCGCCCGTGCCCGGCATCTCCGACCTCGGGACGCTGCTGTGCGCGGCGCAGCAGCTCGGGGTCGGCCGGGCGCTGCTGGACGTGTCGGTCGAGTACGCGAAGACGCGGCGCCAGTTCGGCCGTCCGATCGGCGAGTACCAGGCGATCGCGCACCACCTCGCGGGCGCCCTGGTCGAGCTGGAGTTCGCCCGGCCCCTCCTCTACGGCGCCGCGCTGGCGTACGGGACCCCGGACTTCGCGCGGGACGTGTCCGCCGCCAAGGTCGCCGCGTCCGAGGCGTCCTACGCCACGGCGAGGACCGCCCTCCAGGTGCACGGCGCCATCGGCTACACCGACGAGTACGACCCGTCCCTGTGGATCCGCAAGGCGCGGGCCCTGTACACGGCGTGGGGCACGCCCGCCGAGCACCGGGCCCGCGTCATGGCGTCGCTGTGACCGGGTCCTTCACGACCCGCCCGGGGTCTCTCCGTCGTGCCGCTCCCCGGCGGACGGCACGGCGGACCCCAGGGCGGAGCCCACGGCGGCGGGCTCCTCGCCGGTGAGGTACTCCATCGTCCCGGTGATGTCGAGCAGCCGGTTCAGCTGGGGGCCGCGTCCGGTGATCCGGAGCCGGATGTCCGCGGCGGCCGTCCGGCGGCGGACAAGCAGCAGCGCGCCCAGCCCGGAGGAGTCGCAGAAGCCGAGCCCGGCGCAGTCGAGGCAGAGGTCGCGCAGGTCCGGTGAGCCGTCCAGCGCCGAGCCGACCGCGTCGTGCAGCAGGGCGGTGGTGGCGTAGTCGAGGTCGCCGTGCAGCGCGATCCGGACGGAGTGCGCGTCCGGGGCGGTGGCGACCAGGCGCAGCGGGGCGTCGGGGGCGGAGGTGTCGGGGGCGGAGGCGGTCATGCAGTCCTTCCTTGGCCGGGGGCGGGGTCGGGGCCTCCCGCGGCGGTGCCGGACGGCCGGCCGCCGGAGTCCGAGGGGGGTTCTTCGAGCGCCTTGCCGGCGCGGGCGAGCAGGTCCGCGGCGCGGGGGTAGTCGGCGAGCCGCCCCGCGAGCAGGTCCAGGGCCGGCGGCAGGCTGCGCGCGGGGACGCCGCGGGCGGTGAGGATCCCGGCCGTCCAGGTGAGGAAGCCGGTGAACAGCTCGGCGTCGTCCAGGTACAGGGCCGTGCCGAGGAACTCGACGATGTGGGCGATGTCCTCCGCGGTGTGGCGGAGCTGCTGCTCGCCGTACCCGGCCATCGCGGGGAACCGCTCCGCCAGGCCGCCCATGACGTGCCGCACCAGCATCGGCGCGGACCGCGTCACGTGCGTGTACTCCTGGTCGGACAGGTGCGGCAGGTCGTCGGCCGGCCGGTGGACGGGCGCGGGCTTCGGCGGCGGCCCGGCCTCCAGCCGGTCGGCGGC
>NZ_CAACUY010000528.1 GCF_900659615.1 Actinomadura fibrosa
CCGAGGCCGTCGCGGCGCGGACCGCGGCGCTGGCGGACCGCGGCGAGGCCCGCCGCGCGCTGTCGGCGCTGGCGAGGCTGACCGGGCTGGTCGCCGGGATGCCGTTCACGGCCCGCGACGAGACGTACGCCGTCCAGGGATGGCCCCCGCACCGGCTGCGGTCCGTGCGCACGCACGTCCGGGCGCTGCTGGCCGGCACGCTGCCCGAGGACCCCAGCGTGTACGCCGACCTGCGCGCCGAAGTCGCCGGGCTCGGCCCCCTCGACGTGCGCCGGCGCGCTCAGGCGGACCTGAAGCGGAGCCTCATCCTCATCGGGGACGGGCACGTCGACGAGGGGCTCGCCTACGCCGGGTCCGCGCTGCGGACGCTGCCGCCCGAGCACCGCACCACCGCCGTCGTCGCGCTGGCCCGCCGGGTCTGCGCCGCGATCCCCGCGTCCTACGACGAGACGCCCTCGGCCCGGCTCGTCCGCGCCCTCACCGACCGCGGCGACCGCCTCGTCCGGCCCGAGGACGGCGTCCGGTGGACGGGTCAGGAAGCGACCGGGGCGGGCGGCGGCTTGATGATGAGGGCGTAGGGGACGAAGAAGCAGACCTGCCCGATCGCCATCGTCAGCGTGCTGAGCGCCGTCGCGTCGTAGTGCTCGGCCGCGGCGTCGAACAGCTCGTCGGGGACGCGCTCGCCGTGCGGGTTCGGCGTCAGGACGGCCTCGACCAGCGCCAGGGCCGCGCGCTCGGCGGCGGTGAAGTACGGCGCGTCCTGCCAGGACGACACGGCGGTGATCCGCTCCTCGGGCTCCCCGGCCTCGCGCAGGGCGCCGGCGTGCCTGACCGTCAGGTAGGTGCTGCCAGCGAGCTGCCCGGCGCGCATCTGGACCAGGCCGATCGTGGTCCGCGGCACCGAGCCGTTGTCCAGGGCCTTGGACAGGGCGGCGGCGAACCCGTTGAGCTCCGGGAAGAGTTCGGCGGTGTTGGTCAGGCGCGGTTCCGTCATGTCGGTCTCCTCTGGGTCGATGTCCGTCGCCCGTATGACGGTGAGCGGCGGACGAGTGCGACTCCGCGCAGGCCACGCGCCCAAGGGTCACATCGGAGGGGCTCCCAACGTCATCCTTGAAGGAGGAGACCTGATGAGCGATGACGACCTGCTGGCGCGCCGGTTCGAGGAGCACCGCGCCCGGTTGCAGGCGGTGGCCCACCGCGTGCTCGGCTCCCCGGCCGAGGCCGAGGACGCCGTCCAGGAGGCGTGGCTGCGGCTGGCGCGCTCGGAGGCCGGCGAGATCGGCAACCTCGGCGGCTGGCTGACCACCGTCGTCGGCCGCGTGTGCCTGGACATGCTCCGGTCGCGCCGGCTGCGTCCGGAGGATCCCCTCGACCACCTGCCCGACCCGGTGGTCGCGTCCGAGGAGGGCGCGGACCCGGAGGAGCAGGCGATGGTCGCCGACGCGGTCGGCCTGGCGCTGCTGGTGGTGATGGAGGCGCTCGGCCCGGCCGAACGGCTCGCGTTCGTGCTCCACGACCTGTTCGGCCTGCCCTTCGAGCGGATCGCGCCGATCATCGGACGCACGCCGGCCGCCACGAGGAAGCTCGCCTCCCGGGCCCGCGGGCGCGTCCGGGAGGCGGCGTCCGAGCCGGGCGGCCCGTCCGCGCAGCGCCGCGTCGTCGACGCCTTCCGGGCCGCGGCGCGCGGCGGCGACTTCGAGGCCCTGCTGACCGTCCTCGACCCCGACGCGGTGCTGCGCGTCGACGCCGGGACGGCCCTGCCCGGCGGGGCGCG
>NZ_CAACUY010000529.1 GCF_900659615.1 Actinomadura fibrosa
CCTTGTCGGCGGGACGCGCCGCGCCGGCGGGCCTGCCCCCGGAGGCGGCCTCGCCCTCGGAGCCGGCCGGGGCCGACCCGGGGCCGCGGGAGCGCCCGTCGAGCTCGGCGACCACGACCATCATCGGGCGGTCGAGGTCCCAGCCGAACCCGTCGCAGTGCGCGACGACCCGGTCGTCCTCGCCGGCGCGTCCCGCGAGGATGTCCCGCAGGAAGTCGGCGCGGTACTTGCTCTCCACCGCCGCGACGGCCTGCTGCTTGGTCACCACGAGCGCGGCGACGGTCGCGGCGCGCTCCAGGATGCCGAGGTCGGTGCCGCGCAGCGCCCCGCCGGGGCTGAACGCGATGATGCGGCCGTGGTCGAACCCGCCCGCCACGACGGGGACGACGAGGTGGTCGGACGTGCCGTGCGCGCCCGCGATGCCGCAGCCGCCGCGCCCGCACGCCGCGTGCCGGCCCGCGTCGAACGCCCGCATCGCCTGGACGTCCTCGTCGGGCCCGGCGCCCGCCAGCACGCGCTGCTCGCCGTCCAGGACGACGACGGCCACGTCCAGCAGGGTCGCGACCTCGTCGACGACCTCCTGGAGGCCGCCGCCGCACAGGACGATCTGGACCAGCGCCCGGTGCACCTCCTCCGTCCGGGCGAGCACGGCGGCCTGCCGGTTGAGGATGTCGGTGAGGACCTGGTTGAGGATGTCGTCGAAGCCGACGTCGTTCGGGAGCAGGATCAGGGGGAAGCCGCGCCGGTCCGCCTGCGCGATCATCTCGGCGGGGAGCGACTCCAGGTAGCGGCCGAGCTTGATGGCCAGCGCGGCGAGGCCGCGCTCGTCCAGGTCGGCGACCAGGTTGTCGAGGGACTGGGGGGTGTTCCGCAGGGGGTAGCCGGTGGTCAGCAGCAACTCGTTCGGCTTGACCCACGACAGGATGTCGGGGACCTCCATCACGTTGAGCCGCTGGACGACGCGCTCCAGTCCGGTCCGTCCGGCGATGAGGCGCGCCTCGTTCAGGGTGGAGACGCCGAGGACCTCGCCGACCGACAGGCCGTAGGTCAGTGTTCCGGTGCTCGCGAGCCGGAGGGCCGGTGGGCCCGGGTCCGCAGTGGTGTAGCTCATGCCAGGGGTCACCTCGCTTTTGGTGCGTACATCGCCCGACACGGCGTGATCGCTACCTGATCCTGATCAACCCTGACAACAAAGACGAACGATGACAACCATCATTGGCAGCTTTCTCCATACGTCCGCCGCGGGCCCCGTTCTACGGTTCCCGCAGAGGCCGGGCCCCCGCGCGCCGGAGGCATCCGACACCGGTCTCGGGAGGATCCGTGACTGCCCTCGTGCGCGACCCGATCCCGCTGCGCGCGGGAGCGCGGCCCCCGGTCGCCGGGGCGGCCAGCCTCGCGCTGCGGCCGCTGCTGGACCCGCCGCGCCGCCCGGCCCGCGTCCTCGCCGTCTTCCCGTCGGCGCTCTACCTGGAGGCGCGCGGCGGCGGCGAGCCCCGGGTGCTCGCGGTCGTCGGCTCCGACGCGACCCGGCTGCCGAACGCCGTGGTCGTCGTCGCGTCCCGCCGCGACCAGCCGTTCCGCCCGGTCCGCGAGGGCGCGGAGGCGTGGGTCGGCGACGGCCGCGTCGAGGCCGGGCCGCTGACCGTCCGGGTCCGCCGCTGGTGGGACCCCTCCCCCGCGCTCGGGACGCTCCAGCCCGCCGCGCTCGCCCGCTCCATGGTCG
>NZ_CAACUY010000530.1 GCF_900659615.1 Actinomadura fibrosa
CCGCGAACACCCGCGCGATGAACACCGAGTGGACCTTGTCGTGGAACAGGTCGGACATGGAGTTGACGAACACCCGCCGCGTCGCCCGCGGCGTGCGGCGCCTCCTGGCCGGCGGCACCGGCGCCGAGCGGCAGCGGGCCGCCCACCGGGCGCGCGGCCTGCTCACCGACGTCGTCGACTCCGTCCTCCTGCGGGACGCCCCGGCCCGGAGCTGACATGCCTCCTTGATCCGGACCGGGCGACGCCGTCTCCGCCCGCCGGACACGGAGGCTGCCTCCGGGCTTCGTGCGACCCGGGGGCGCCTCGCGAGCGGTTTCCCGCGGAGCACGGCGGGTAACCGGCAGATGGGGCACCGCCCGCCCGTCCCGGGACGTGCGGCCCCACGGGGTCCGTTTCGCACCGGCCTGCGACGACGCGTACCCTCGAACCCGATGCACGCGAAGGCAGTTCGGAACGGAGTGACGGCGCGATGATCGTCGAGCCCGCGCCCCCGGGCACGCCGCCGGTGAGCCCCTTCGTCCACCCGGCGCTGTTCTACTCCGGAGACGACGAGTACCTCGCCGGCACCGTGCCGTTCGTCCGCGAGGGCCGCGCGGCGGGAGAGCCGGTCGCGGTCGCCGTGCCGGGGCCGCGCCTCGGCGTGCTCCGCGAGGCGATGGGCGCGGACGCGGCGGACGTCACCTGGCTCGACATGTCCGAGGCCGGCCGCAATCCCGGGCGGATCATCCCCGGGGTGCTGCGCGCGTTCGCCGACCGGCACACCACCGGCCGGGTCCGGATCATCGGGGAGCCCATCTGGCCGGGCCGCTCGGCGACCGAGTACCCGGCGTGCGCCCAGCACGAGGCGCTGATCAACCTGGCCTTCGCGGACCGCGCGGTGGCGATCCTGTGCCCCTACGACGTCGCCGGCCTCGCGCCCGAGGTGATCGCCGACGCGCGCGCCACCCACCCCGTCCTGATCGACCGGGACGGGGAGCGCCCGAGCGGCGACTACGCCCCGCTGCGCGTCATCGATGACCACAACCGGCCGCTGCCCGAGCCGCCCGAGGCCGCCCGGATGACCTTCGACCTCGACGGGCTGCCGCTCGTCCGCGAGTTCGCCTGCGACCAGGCGGCCCGGCACGGCCTCGGCGCCGCCGCCGCCGGCGACCTGGAGATCGCCGTGAACGAGCTCGCCGCGAACTCGTGCCTGCACGGCGGCGGGTCGGGCACCATCCGCATGTGGGCCGAGGACGGGCACGTCGTCTGCGAGATCAGCGACGCGGGGACGATCACCGATCCGCTCGCCGGGCGGCGCCCCGCCGCGCTGAGCCCGTACGGGGGCCGCGGGATCCTGCTCGTCAACCACCTCGCCGACCTCGTCCGCACGCACACCGGGCCGGACGGCACCGCCATCCGCGTGTACATGCGGATCTGACCCGCCGCGCGGGCGACCACACGCGCATTTGATCACGCGCGCACCTGACCGCGTGCGGGCCGATCCGCCGCGCGGGGTCCACTCAGGGCGCGAGGACGCGCCCGACGCCCGCGAGCGCCTCGTCGAGCAGCCCGTCGCGCCCGGTGGACGCGGCGTACTCGGCGAGCGCCGCGCAGATGAAGACCGCGAGGACCTCGAAATCCTCCCGGACCAGACGTCCGACGACACCGACACCGGCTGGGGCGAATGGCGCGGCACCACCCCCACCGAAGACGACCGCCTTCT
>NZ_CAACUY010000531.1 GCF_900659615.1 Actinomadura fibrosa
CGCGTGGCTGTGCGCGTTCTACGTCGTCCCGGAGGGGCTGGCGGCGCCGTACGCGGCGACGTTCGACGACAGCGCGGTCACGGTGGGGCTGCTGTTCGTGGTCCCGCTGATCCTCGGCCACGAGCTCGGCTGGCCCGCGTGGGGCTGGGTCTCGCTCGGCGCGAGCGCCGTGTTCCTCGCCGCGTTCGCCGAGGTGGAGCGGCGCGTGGCCGCGGACGGCGGGCGGCCGCTCGTGTCGGCGCGCGTGCTGCGCCTGCCGGGGCTGCTCCCGGCCTCGGTCTGCATCCTCTTCGGGCCCTGCACGTGGGCGTCGTTCCTGTTCACCACGACCCTGCACCTCCAGGGCGACCTGCGGATGTCGCCCATGGAGTCCGGGCTGGCGTTCGTCCCGTCCGTCACCGCGTTCGCGCTCGTGGGGCTGAACTGGCAGCGGCTCCCCGCGCGGTGGCAGCGGCGGGCCGTCCCGGCGGGCTTCGCGGTCGCGTCGGCGGGCTACCTGTTCATCGGCCCGCTGGCGGGCGGCGGAGCGCCCTACGAGCTGCTGACCGCGGTCATCGGGTTCGGCCTCGGCGTGATGCCGATCATCATGACGGTGGCGCTGGAGAACGTCCCGGCCGGGGACGCCGCCGACGCGGGCGGGCTGATGCTGACCCTCATGCAGGTCGGGCAGGTCGTCGGCGTGGCGACGGTCGGCACGCTGTTCCTCGGCCTCGCCGAGGACGGCGGCTCCACCCGGCACGCGGAGTACGCCACCGGCTGGGCGCTCGCGGGACTGACGCTGGCCGGGGCCCTGTGCGGCCTCGTGCTGGCCCGCGGCCGCTCCGCCGCGCGGACGGCCTGACGGGCACCCGGCACCCGACCTCCCGGCACCGGGTCCGCGGCGCCGCTCAGGAGGGCGGCTTGGGGATGGGGTTCGCCGCCAGCGCGGACGCGACGGCGACCAGGTTCGAGGCCATCGCCCGCCCGGTGCTCGCGGACCAGTCCCGGCCCTCCTCGGCGTCCAGGTAGCTCGGCCCGGGGCCGGGGCCGCGGTTCCAGTACGTCCACGCCTGCGCGGGGATCGTGTAGCCGAAGTCGTTGAGCGCCCCGGTGATCTCGCTGATCACGTGGTGCGCGCCGTCCTCGTTGCCGGTCACGACGACGCCCGCGACCCGGTCGAACAGCACCGGCCGCCCCGCGTCGTCGGTCTCCGACATCATCGCGTCCATCCGCTCGATCACCCGCTGGGCGACCGAGGACGGGTGCGCCGCCCAAGTCGGCGAGGCGATCACGAGGATCTCGGACGCCAGGAGCGAGCGGTGGACGGCGGGCCAGGGATCGCCGGGCCCGAGGTCCGTCTCCACCCCGGGCGGGATGTCCAGGTCGACGGCCCGGACGTGCTCGACCTCGACGCCCCTCGCCCGCAGCTCCTCCTCGACCACGGCGGCCAGGGCACCGGTGTTGGTGGGCTCGGGCGAGCGCTTGAGCGTGCAGTTGATCACCACGGCGCGCATCCGGCGCCTCCTTCGGTCCGCACCGGTCGGACCCTCGACGGTCGGTCGCCCGGCGGTCGATCATGACGGCCGGTCACCGGCGGACTACCCGCCCGCACGGGTCAGTAACGCGCGAGCCTGGCGCGGGCGGCCTCGACGGCGGGCGGGAGCGGGCGCCGGGCCCGCAGCAGGGCGGGCAGCAGCCGGGCGGCCTCGGCG
>NZ_CAACUY010000532.1 GCF_900659615.1 Actinomadura fibrosa
CGCGGCGCGACCGGCTTCGGACGCAGGCCGCCCGTCACGGACCGCAGGAGCTCCCCGGCCCGCTGCGGCGCGCCGGCGGCGGCCGGGGCGGCGGGGCGCCGCTCCGGGGAGCCGGTGAGGACCGACCGGAACGTGGACGGCAGCGACTTGTGGACGGTCGCGGGCCGGTGCGCCGGAACCTTGTGCGGCTTGTGGGGCTTGTGCGGCTTCACGGGCTTGTGCGGCTTGTGGGGCTTGGGAAGCGGCTTCACCGGCACCACCGGGGCCTCCGGGACGGGCCGCGGGTGGCCGGGGACGTTGAGCACCTCCGCGCCGCCCTTGCACCACGCCTTCGGCGTCCCGAGCACCGCCAGGACGTTCCCGCAGAGGTTGATCGGCGCGCTGACCGGGGCGTTGGCCTGGTTGCCGCTGAGGACGCCGTCCCGGCCCGAGCTGATCATCTCGTACCCGGCGGTCTTGTTCAGCACGGTGGCGCCGCCCTTGCACCAGGCGTGCCCCACGCCGAGCACGGCGATGGCGTTGCCGCACACGTCGATCGGCGCGCTGATCGGGGCGTGGGCCTGGTTGCCGCTCAGCACGCCGCCGGCCCCCGAGGAGATCATGCGCGGCCCGCCGTGCGGGTGGCCCCAGAGGCCGCCGCGCGACTTGTCCCAGAGGTCGCCGTGCGTGATGTTGCGGACGTCGGCGCCGCCCTCGCACGCCGCCTTGCTGACGCCGATGACGGCGACGGCGTTGCCGCAGATGTCGATCGGGATGCTGATGGGCGCCCGCAGCTGGTTGCCGCTGCCGACGCCGCCGCGCCCGGACGTGAGCATCGTCGGGCCGTGCCCGGGCCGGTGCCAGGGCCGGCCCTTGGGGCCGTGCCAGGGTCCGCCTTCGTGGCCCTGCCAGAGCCCCTCTTTGGGACCGCTCCAGAAGTCGTTCCCGTAGTCTCCCGACACGTTGGCGACGTGGGCGCCGCCGGGGCTCTCGGCGTTGGCCACGCCGAGCACGGCGGCGGAGTTGCCGCTCACGTTGACCGGCACGGAGATCGGCGCGTCGAGCTGGTTGCCGCTCAGCACCCCGTACCCGCCGTCGCTGACCATGTCCGCGGAGGCCGGGACGCCGGAGCCGAGTCCGGCTCCGATGGCGACGAAGCCCGCGGCCACGATCGCGGCGCGGCCGGTGTTCCTTGCCCAGTTGCGCATGTCTTGCTCCTGTCTTCGCTCGGCGATTCGGGTGAATCGTTCAGTCGGTATGCGGCGCGGCGCGTCCGAGATTGCGCGGCGCCCGGCGGCGGCTGGGCCGCCGCTTCCGGTGGAAGCTCGCGATAAGGGATCAGAAGGGATCAGCGGTGCTGATCGGTGAGGGAGGCGGCGGCCCGCTGGCACCGGGAGTCCGGTGCGGGGCGGGCGGCGGCCTCGCGGGGGTGGGCGGCCGTCAGTCGGGGACGACGGCGGGACCGCCGGGCGCGGCCTGGTCGGCCGGTGCCGTGCGGTGGAGGGTGCGCGGGTTCACGGCGACCGGTGCCACCGGGTACGGGGCCGTCCAGAGGTCGGCGAGGCCGATCGGATGACCGCTTCCGGAGCCGCCGCCCGAGGGACCGTCCTGCCCGCCGGGCAGGGCGGGCGCGGGCGCGCCGGGCAGGCCGTGCCCACCGCGGCAGCCCGGGCAGCGG
>NZ_CAACUY010000533.1 GCF_900659615.1 Actinomadura fibrosa
AGCGGGGCGGGCGCGGGGGACGCGGCGGTGCGGCGGGAGCGCGCCCGGCGGGCCGTCGCGGGGCCGGATCGGCGTTGATCGCAGCGACATGAATAGGAAAGTAACCTATCTATTTGGCGCGGTCCGGTGCCTGATCCGGCCACCCGCGAACCGGCAGGCAGCCCCGCCGGGCCGGACCCGGACACGCCGTCCCCTTGACCGCCGGCCGGGCGGACTAGAATCGCGTTCCGTTCTCGGAGCGAGGAGCACAGCGATGGCCCCACCGCACGACGCCCCGTCCGCCGCCGAGCTGGTCGGCGCCGTCCGCGAGTTCCTGGAGCGCGACGTCCTCGCCGGGCTGGAGGGCGGCACCCGCTTCCACGCCCTCGTCGCGATCAACGTGCTGGGCATGGTGGAGCGCGAGCTGGACCTCGGGGACGCCCAGGAGGCCGCGCACGCCGCCCGCCTCGCCGCCCTCGGCTTCGCCGACGACGCCGCCCTCGCCGCGGCCCTCCGCGACGGCGCCCTCGACGACCGCCACGCCGAGGTGCGGGACGCGCTGCTGGAGACCGTCGCCGACAAGCTCGCCGTCGCGAATCCCGCCTACGCCGCCTCCTGAGGCGGGCTGACGGTCCGTCCTGGATCGGCCACATGACGCCATCGCTCCGAACCCCGGGGCCGGACGCGGACATCTAATCTCGGGCTAACGCACGGGCCGTGCACGAGGACACCGGGAGCCGCGATGCAGGAGATCGTCCCGCTCGGCGCGCGCGACCCGCGATGGGTGGGCGGCTTCCAGCTCCTCGGCAGGCTCGGCGCGGGCGGCCAGGGCGTGGTCTACCAGGGGCGCGGCGAGGACGGGACGCTCGTCGCGGTCAAGGTGCTGCGCGAGGAGCTGGTCCCCGGCCGGGACCACCGCGGCGCGCTGGCGAAGGAGCTGGAGGCCGCCCGCCGGGTCGCGCCGTTCTGCACCGCCCAGGTCATCGCCTCCGACCTGGAGGCCGAGCGGCCGTACGTCGTCAGCGAGTACGTCGACGGGCCGTCCCTGGACCAGACCGTCCGGGCGGAGGGGCCGCGGACGGGCAACGCGCTGCACCGGCTGGCGGTCGCCACGGCGACCGCGCTGGTCGCGATCCACGAGGCGGGCATCGTCCACCGCGACCTCAAGCCCGCCAACGTCCTCATCGGCCCGGACGGCCCCCGGGTGATCGACTTCGGGATCGCCCGCATCGTCGAGGCGGGCACGACGACGATCACCGGGCGGCTGATCGGCACCCCCGCCTACATGTCGCCGGAGCAGGCCGCCGGGACCAGCGTCGGCCCCGCCTCCGACGTGTTCTCCTGGGGCGGGGTCATGGCCTACGCCGCACTCGGCAGATCGCCCTTCGGATCCGGCCCGGCCGCCGCCGTCATCGCGCGGATCACGCACGAGGAGCCCGACCTCGGCGACCTGGCCGAGCCGTTGCGGGCCCTCATCCTCGCCTGCCTCGCGAAGGACCCGGCGGCCAGGCCGACCGCCCACGAGCTCCTCATGCGGCTGATCGGCGCGTCCCGGAGCGCCCCGCCGCTGGACCAGGTGCTCCGCACCGGCCAGGAGATCGCGGGCTCGCCCGCCGGCGGGCCGCCCGGCCACCGGCCGCCACCGCGCGACCCGACCCTGCCGCCGCGCAGGT
>NZ_CAACUY010000534.1 GCF_900659615.1 Actinomadura fibrosa
CGGCGATGAGGTGGGCGGCCTCCCGCTCGCCGGGCGAGCAGGGCGGCCGCTCGATCGCCGCGAGCGGGCGGACGGCGGCGCTCAGCGCCTCCTCGTCCGGGCGGCCCGCCGGCGAGACCGGATGGAGGAAGCGCTCGAAGCTCATGCGCGCGACGGTGTCACGATTCCGCCCCGCCGACCATGCCCCCACCGGCACGCCTAACGGACCACCGAGTCGAGACCGTCCGGCCAGGCCGATACGTCACGCCCGGAACCACCCCCGCCGATATCACGCCCGCGACCGGTATCGCGCCCGCGACGACCGCGCCCGCGACGACCGCCGACCGGAACTGCGTCCGTCACGACCACTTCCGCCGCTATCGCGCCCGTCACGAGCGCGCCAGCCACGAGCGCGTCGCCCGCCATATCCGCAGTCGGCGGGCGTGTGGGGCGGTCGGGGTGGTCGGGTGCTTATTGGCGTGAGCGTGTGCGGCGGGTGTTGAAGGCTAGGAGGATCGCTCGGACCAGCCAGATGACCAGGGCTATCTGGAGCACCGCTAGGAACCCCGTTCCGGGGCCCACGGTGAAGGCGAGCACCACGAACACCCCGAGCAGCAGCGGGAACGCCGGGAAGGGCGGGCCGTGCCGGTGGCCTCGGGCGCGGGCCATGCGGTGGTGGTGGCGGCCGAAGTGGGGATGTCCGGGGCCGGCGAACATGACCGCCGCCCCCGGCTCCCACGGCGCCCGGCCGAAAGCGGCATGGCCGAAGGCGGCCCGGCCGGGCGCCGGGCCGGCGGGGGAAGGCTCGGGCAGGCCGCTGTCGCCGGGCAGGTCGCGGACGACCGCGCGCAGGTCGCGGCGGGTCTTGGCGGTGAGGACGGTGCCGAGGCGCTCGTCGAGCTCGGCGCGGTCGAGCCGTCCGGCCGCGAAGTGGTCGTGGAGGGCGACCATGACGGCGTCGCGCTCGGCGTCGCCGATGCGGAGGTCGTCCGCGCCGTCGGTGTGAAGATCGCCGTTCTGCGGGCGGTAGGTGGGCCGGGGGATCACGTCACTCTCCCGTGGGGTCGGCCGTCGGCCCCGCGTCCTGCTCGGGGGCGTCGGGGGCGTCGGACTCGGGGGCGTCGTCGGCGAGGATGCGGTAGAGGTCGCGGCGGGCCCGCGACAGGACGTCCTTGGCCTGCGCGACCTGCTCCGGCGAGCCGGAGTGGACGATCTGCATGACGGCGGCGCCGGTCTGCGCGGCCTGCTTGAACAGGTCGGGGACGCCCTCGCCGAAGTCGGGCGTCATCTGCGCCCAGGGCTCGGCGAGCGCGTCGGCGTTCTCCTCGACGTGGGCGCGGCCCTCGTCGGTGAGGTGGAAGGTGCGGCGCCCGCCGCCCTCCTCGCCCTCGATGAGGCCCTCGTCGGCGAGCTGCTGGAGCGCCGGGTAGACGGCGCCGGGGCTGGGCTTCCAGCCGCCGTCGCTGCGCCGGTTGATCTCCTGGATGATCTGGTAGCCGTTGCGGGGCTCCTCGGCCAGCAGGACGAGGATCGCGGCGCGGACGTTGCCCTTGCGGGCCTTCGCGCCGCGGCCCCAGGGGCCGTGCTGGCCGCGCGCCCACGGCGGGCGCGGTCCGGGGCCGAAGCGCCCGGGTGGCGGTCCCCAGGGGCCGCCGGGCCC
>NZ_CAACUY010000535.1 GCF_900659615.1 Actinomadura fibrosa
TCGGCATGAGGATCGACGAACACGGTGATGGGAGGCAGCTTCTTCCGCTTTTTGGTCTTGGCGAGGCTGTTCTGGTGACGGATCCGCTGACGTTCGCGCGCGGCGGGCTGACCGTGGAGGTCGAGGTGGCGGGGACCGGCCGGGAGCGTGAGATCACCGGGCGGCTCGTCCCGCCGTCGCCGGTCATCGTGGAGGTCCGCCATGCCGAGGTGGCGGCGGGCGGGGCGGTGGGGCGGACGGACGGCAGCGGGTTCTTCTGCCTACCGCGGGTCCCGGCGGGGCTGGTGAGCCTGGTCCTCCGGTTCGAGGGTGGGACGCCGGTCGTCACGAGCTGGGTCCGGCTGTGAGGGACGAGGGGGCTCTGCTGAGGCTGGCGGCGGTGGATCCGCGTTCCGCCCGGAGCAGCGCCGCGGTCCTGCTCGAACGTGCCGCTACGACGTCCGAGCGCATCGTCGCGCTGCGGGTGGCGGGGTTGGCCGCCAAGGAGCTCGGTGAGTTGGACGCGGGGCTGGCTTCGCTGCGCCGGGCCCTGTCCCTGGCGGAGGACCATGACGCCTACGCGACCGCACAGGTGCGGATGAATCTGGTCGGTTTGCTCGCGGCGCGCGGGGAGTTCGGTTCCGCGCTCGCGCAGGCCTCTCGGGCGGAGCCCGTCCTGCGTGGGAGGGACGCGGATCGGCTGGCGGCCAATACCGCCTGTGCCCTGGCACGGGCCGGGCATCTCAAGGAGGCGCACGAGACGGCGGCGCGCGCGCTGGCCCGGCTCCGTACCGTTGGTGGCGATCCCTCCGCCTTGACCGGTCTGCTCACGAACCTCGGTCTGGCGCGGACGATGCGGGGTGACATGGCCGCCGCGGAGGATGCCTTGGCCGAGGCGGTCGCGGTGGGCGAGGCCGCGGGGCTGGTGCATCAGACGGCGATGTCCAAGGGCAATTTAGCGTTCGCGGTAGGGCGACGTGGGGATGTCCCGCGCGCGCTTCGGCTCTTCGCCGAGGCGGAGCCGTGGCTGTCGGGCGAGCGCTTGGCGCAGTGCCGGTTCGACCAGGCGGAGATCCTCATCATCGCGGGCCTCCCGGGTGAGGCCCGTCCGATGCTGAGGCTGGCGTTGGACGCGGCCACGGCGAACGGGTACCGGTGTGACGTCGCGGACGGTCTCCTCCTGCTCGCCCACGCGGAACTGGCCGACGGCGATCCCGAGCGGGCCGCGGACACCGCCGAGCGGGCCCGGGCCGCCTTCGCGGAGCAGGAGCGCACCGGGTGGACGCTGCTGGCCGAGCATCTGCTGATCAGGGCACGGTGGACGTCCGGTGAGCGGTCCACGATCCTGCTCCACGCGGCCACGGCCACGGCGGAGCGCCTGGAGGGCGGCGGCTGGGCGGACGCGGCCGCCGAGGCCCGGATCGTCGCCGCGCGGGTGGCGATGGCCCTCGGCAGGCCCGCCGGGCACCTGCTCGCCTCGGCGGGACGGTCGCGCGGCCCGACGTCCGCGCGCGTCGCGGCCTG
>NZ_CAACUY010000536.1 GCF_900659615.1 Actinomadura fibrosa
CCGCGCAGCCGGACCCGACCCTGCCGCCGCGCAGGTCCGCGCAGCCGGTGGCGCCGCCGGACTCCGGACGGGACACGCCCCCGACGCCGCTCCCACGGCTCCCGCGGCGGGCGCCGCTGGAGCCGCCGGCGCCTCGCGAGACCCCGCCGGCGCCATGGGAGCCGCCCTCCGTGCCGCCGGACGCCCTCTCCGCACCGCGGCGGCCGGCATCCATGCCCGGGGAACCGCGTCCCGGCGAGGGACACCAGGCCGCACCGTGGGCCGCACTGCTCAAGGTGACCGAGTCCCTGCTGGCGGCGGAGAAGGCCGTCCGGTCGCTGCCCCGCCGCCTGGTCGCCCGGCGGTCCTCGGGCGATCCGTCTGGATCGACCGGAACGTCCGGACGCGGGATGCGCCCGTGGCGATGGCTCATGAGCGCGGGCGGAGTGCTCGTCCTGGGCGCCGCGATCACGGTCGTCGTCCTCGTCCAGAGCGTCCGGAACGGCTACTACGTCGGTGAGGAGGAAGGGCAGGTCGTGCTGTACCGCGGCACGCCGGAGAAGGTCCTGGGCATCCTCGACTACTCGCGCAAGGCGCCCGCGAAGGACCAGCCGAACCCGCCGATCCCGGTCGCCGACCTGCCGCAGAACCTTCAGCAGCAGGTCAGGCGGACCTTCGAGGTGAGCCGGCCTTCGGCGACCGTGCCCCTCCTCGAAAGGGCCGTGTGCAGGTACTCCCTGGCGAACCGGACCGGCAAGGTCGCGATCGTCAGAGGCAGAGGGCAGGAGGCCTGCCAACAGGTCGAGATCGATGTGAGCGATGTCCTCCTGCGGGACCTGCCCACCTCGGACGCGGACGCGGTGCGGAGCGGCCGGTTCGCGTTCGTCGGCCAGGAGGCCGCCAGGGCCAAGCTCCACGACCTCGAACAACGCCGGAACGCTTGCCAGCGGCCCTCGCCGCCCATCAGCGACTGTCCTGGTTCCTGACGGCGACCAGTAGGTTGGGCGGGCGCCTCCACGCCCGGAACCGGCAGGACCGCCCGGCTGGGGGCCACTGTCCACAGCTCCCGGCCCACGAACGGTGATGACGACATCTCAGGCGGACGCGGCCGGGGACCGGCGCGTGATCGGCGTCGTCACCGCCGTCCAGCTCTCGGCCTCCCTCGGGTTCTTCGCGGTGATGGCGCACGTCGTCGCCCACCTGCGGGACGACGCGGGGCTGCTCGCCGGGACGATCGGGCTCGTGCTCGGCGTCCGGATCCTGGTGCAGTACGCGCTGCTGCTGCCGTTCGGCGCCCTGGTGGACGTGCTCGGCGCGGCGCGGTCGGGCGCGCTCGCGTGCGTCCTGCGGACCGCCGGGTTCGCGCTGCTGGCGGTCGTGGACGGCGTCCCGGCGGTGCTCGCGGCGGCGGTGCTGCTCGGCGCGGGCGGCGCGGTCTTCCACCCGTGCGCGCAGGCCCTCCTCGCCGGGACGGCGCCCGCCGTGCGCGCCCGCGGCTACGCCGCCTACGCGATCACCGG
>NZ_CAACUY010000537.1 GCF_900659615.1 Actinomadura fibrosa
CCGAGCAGGCCCGGGCCCGCGCGGAGGAGGCGGCACGGGAGGCGCGCAAGGCGGCTGCGGACGCTCGCCGCGCCGCCGACCGCGCCACCGGGCGGGACACCGCGCAAGGCCCCGAAAAGCCATGAACGTGCCCATTCAGGCACCCCACCGGTCAATCGGCCTTTCCGGATGAAGTAGATTCCGTTCCCGAACGGGATTCGCATTTCGAGGGGGCGCGGTGACGGCACCGGTCGTGGAGCAGCCGACGGACTGGACCGAACCCGGCGCCCACGCGGTGGCGCCCGGCGTGCACCGCGTCCCGCTCGCGCTGCCCATCCCCTCGCTGCACGCCGTCAACGTCTACGTCATCGAGGACGCCGGCGGGCCCGTCGTCGTGGACTCCGGGTGGGCCATGCCCGACACCCGCGCGTCCCTGGAGGGCGCCCTCCGCACGCTCGGGCACCGGCTGGACGACGTCGCGCAGTTCCTCGTCACCCACGCCCACTGGGACCACTACTCGCAGGCCCTCGCGCTGCGCGAGTCGTTCGGCACCCGGGTGCGGATCGGCCGGGGCGAGCGCCCCTCGATCGAGGCGTTCGACCGGGCCCGCGGCCTGCACCCCCGCCAGGTTGAGTTGCTGCGCCGCTGCGGCGCCGCCGACCTGGCCGAGGAGATCGCGGGCATGCCCGTCGACGCGTCCGAACGGGACGTGCCGCACACCATGCCGGACGCCTGGCTGGACGACGGCGAGCGCGTCGGCCTGACCGGGCGGGGCCTGGACGTGTTCGCGACGCCGGGGCACACGCGCGGCCACGTCGTGCTCCGCGACGCCGCCGCCGGGCTGCTGTTCGCGGGCGACCACATCCTGCCCCACATCAGCCCGTCGATCGGGCTGGAGACCGAGCCGGAGCCGAAGCCGCTGCGCAGCTACCTGGCGTCGCTGCGCCTGGTGCGGGACATGCCCGACACGCTCCTGCTGCCCGCGCACGGCCCGGTGCGGCCGAGCACCCACACGCGGATCGACGAGCTGCTCAAGCACCACGAGGAGCGCCTCGACGCCGCCGCCGAGCAGGTCCGCGCGGGCCGCGCGACCGCGTTCGAGGTCGCGCAGGCCATGCCCTGGACGCGCCGCAGGCGAGCGCTCGCCGACCTGGACTCCTTCAGCCGGATGCTGGCGGTCCTGGAGATCGAGGCGCACCTGGACGTCCTGGCCGACCAGGGGATCCTCGACGTCCACGAGGAGGCGGGCGTCCGCGCCTACGCCCCGCGCGCCTGACCCGGGGGCGGGACCGCGCGCGGGTCGCGGCCGAGGTGGGCGAGCAGCAGGTCGCTCGGACCCGCGTCCGCCGGCACCGGGACGGGCGGCGCGAACAGGCCGTGCCGGGTGGCGCCGGTGACCAGCACCGAGGCGAGCGGCAGCAGCCGTCCGGCCAGCTCGGCCGGGATCTCCCGGGGCCGCCCGGCCGACCAGGCGATGTCCCAGCCGTGCACGGCGAGCTCGATGGCGCCCGTCCC
>NZ_CAACUY010000538.1 GCF_900659615.1 Actinomadura fibrosa
CGCGGACGCGGAACCCGCCGCGCCGGGGAGCGGGCCCGGCGCCGAGCCGGGTGCCGCCGTCCCGGAGCCGGCCGCCGCCCCGCACCCGGCCGCGGACGCCCGGACGGTCCTCGTCGACCTGCCCTATCCGGAGGCGTGGCGAGGTCCGAAGCGCTGGTTCACCCTGCTCCGGGGGCTGCTGGTCGTCCCGCACCTGCTGGTGATGCTGCTCATGTACACCGCGCTGGTGGTCGTGATGATGGTGAGCTGGCTGGTCATCCCGTTCACGGGCCGCTACCCGCGCGCGCTGTACGGGCTGGTCGTCGGCTGCCAGCGCTGGTCCAGCCGGGTGGTCGCGTACGCGTTCGGGCTGACCGGCGAGGCGTTCCCGCCGTTCCGCACGCTCCCCCGGGCCCGCCGCCCGCGCTGACGCGTCCGGGGCGCCCGGATGTCTTGGACGTCGTTGTTCGTCCAGGCCGCTAGGGTTTTCCCGCAACGATCCCGATTCCCCCAGGACCGTGATGACCATGCGCGCAGGACGGAACGGCGAGGGCCTGCTCCCCGGCGACCCGGAGGAGCTCGGCCCCTACCGGCTGCTCGGGCGGCTCGGCCGGGGCGGCATGGGCACGGTCTACCTGGGCGAGGACCGGTCCGGCCGGCGCGTCGCCGTCAAGATGATCAACCGGGAGCTGGCCGGGGAGGCCGCGTTCCGGGACCGGTTCCGCCGCGAGGTCACGGCCGCCGGGCAGGTCCGGCGGTTCTGCACCGCGCCGGTGATCGACGCGGAGCTGGACCGGGACCCGCTGTACGTCGTCACCGAGTACATCGACGGGCTGAGCCTGGAGGAGGCCGTCCAGGAGCGGGGGCCGCTGCCCGGCTCCGACCTGGAGGGTCTCGCGGTCGGCGTCGCCACGGCGCTGGCCGCCATCCACGGCGCCGGAATCGTGCACCGCGACCTCAAGCCCGCCAACGTCCTGCTGTCCTCCACCGGACCCCGCGTCATCGACTTCGGCATCGCCCGCGCCCTCGACGCCGCCGACGGGCCGACCCGCACCGGCCAGTTCGTCGGCACGCCCAACTACCTGCCGCCCGAACTGCTGCGCGGCGAACCCGTCACCCCCGCGTCGGACGTGTTCTCGTGGGGCTGCGTCGTCGCCTACGCCGGGACAGGACGGCCGCCGTTCGCGGGCAACACCGTCCCGGAGATCCTCTACCGGGTCGCGCACGACGAGCCGAGGCTCGACGGGCTCGACCCCGGCCTCCGCGACGTCGTGGGCGCCGCGCTCGGGAAGGACCCGCGGAACCGGCCGTCCGTGCAGGACCTGCTCGCCCGGCTCGTCGGCTCCGGGCATGCCGATCCGGCGAAGCTCGCCGAGACCGTCCAGGCGGGCTGGCACGGCATGGCCCCCGCGGGCGCGGGCGCCACCGGGCACGCCGGGGCGCGGGCGGGCACGG
>NZ_CAACUY010000539.1 GCF_900659615.1 Actinomadura fibrosa
ATGCCGCCGCGCGGACCGGCTCGGCGAGCGACTCCCGGACCGGCGCGGGCGGCGACTCCGGGACCGGCGGGGCCGTCGCGGCGTCGCGGCTGCGGCGGCTCACCGGGGGGCTCGCGGGCGCCGCCGTGGTCATCGGGATCATCACGGTCCTGTCCCGGCTCGCCGGCTTCGGCCGCACCTACGCCTTCTCGCAGACGGTCACGACGTCCTGCCTCAGCCAGGCGTACTTCACCTCGACGCAGTTCCCCAGCATCGTCTACGAGATCGTCGCGGGCGGGGCGCTCGCCAGCATGGTCGTGCCCGTGCTCGCCGGCCCCGCCGAGCGCGGCGACCGCGAGCAGGTCCGCCGGATCGGGTCGGCGCTGCTCACCTGGATCGTCGTGCTGATGGTCCCGCTGTCCGCGCTGATGGCGCTCGCGTCCCGTCCGATCATGGAGCTGCTGGTCGGCGGCGACCTGCGCGGCTGCGCCCGCGGCGAGATCGTCGACGTCGGCGGCGACATGCTCGCGATCATGGCGCCGCAGATGGTCATGTACGGGCTGGCCGTGGTGCTGTACGGGCTGCTCCAGTCGCACCGCCGGTTCGTCGCGCCCGCGCTCGCGCCGCTGATGTCCAGCCTCGTGGTGATCGCCGCCTACCTCGTGTACGCGCCGCTCGGCGACGGCTACGAGAACGACCTCGCCGGGCTGCCCCTGGACGCCGAGCTCACCCTCGCGGTCGGCACCGCCCTCGGCGGCGTCGCCATGGCCGCGACCGCCGGCGTCGCGGCGTGGCGGCTGCGCCTGCGGCTGCGGCCCACCCTGCGTTTCCCGGACGGGGTCGCGCGGCGCGTCCGGCGGCTCGCGGTCGCCGGGCTCGCCACGGTCGCGGCGCAGCAGCTGTCCGCGCTGCTCGTCGTCCGGCTCAGCTACGAGGGCACCGGCGGCGCCCTCGCCAACTACCAGTACGCGTGGGCGGTCTACCTGCTGCCGTGGGCGATCCTCGCGGTGCCGGTCGCCACCAGCGCGTTCCCGCTGCTGTCGGCGCGGATGAGCGCCGGCGACCAGGACCGCTTCGACCGGATCACCGCGTCCACCACCCGCGCGGTGCTCCTCGTGTCGTGCGCGGGCGCCGCCGTGCTCGCCGCGGTCGCGCTGCCGATCGCCGCCGTGTTCAACCCCGGGCAGCCCGACCAGCAGGACGTCCTGTCCCGCGCCGTGCTCGCCTTCGCGCCCGGCCTGCTCGGCTACGGCCTGGTCGCCCACCTCGGCCGGGTGCTGTTCGCCTGCCACCGCGGCCGGACCGGCGCGATCGCCGTCATCGCGGGCTGGGGGGTGGTCATGGCGGCCGACGCCGCGCCGGGTCAGCGCCTTCACCCGTTCGAGGCAGGTGGACGGCGCGATGCCGAGCGTCCGGGCCAGTTCGCGGTTCGACTGCCGGGCATCCGT
>NZ_CAACUY010000540.1 GCF_900659615.1 Actinomadura fibrosa
GCCGGGGGCGCCGCTCCCGCGCCGCCGGGCCGGCCGTGCCGGGCACCCGTCGGGCCGCCCGCCCGCGCGGTCCCCGATGGGGAGACGTCGGCAGAGGTCATGCGGGGGTCACTTGCCCATCTGCTGCTGCGCCGCGGCGAGCTTGGCCCTGACCCGCTCGTCGGTGATCGGCCGCCCGGCGGCGGCGTCGGCGAACAGCTCCTTCATCGCGGTGCCGACGGCGGTCTCGAACTGGCTCTCCTCGGGCACCTGCGGCAGCGGCGCCGCGTGCCCGTTGAGGATGCCCTTGAACACCTTCAGGTCGGGGGTGTCGAAGGCGGGCGCGTTCTGCGCCGAGACGACCGAGGGCAGCGACCCGTAGGCCTTATTGAGCGTGGTCTGCTCCTCGTCGCTGGTCATGAACTTCACGAACTTCAGCGCGCCGTCGCGGTTGTCGGTGTTCTTGAAGACCGCGATGTTGATGCCCGCGACCATCGAGCTGACGGGCCGTCCGCCCGGCGGGGTCGGCGACGGGGTCGGGACCGGCACGACGCCCCACTCGCCGGGCTTCATGCCGAGGTTGGTGAACCCGCTGGTCGTGGCCTGCCACATGAGCATCGCGGCCTTGCCGGTGGCGAAGTCGTTGAGCGACTGGTTCGCGGAGTACTCCGCGTTGCCGGGCGCGGCGATCTTCTCCTTGGCGAGCAGGTCGACGTACGACTTGACGGCGGCGACGGCCTGCGGCGTGGCGAACTGCGGCTTGCCGTCGGCGGTGAAGAAGTCGGCGCCGTACATCTGCCCGATGGCGAACGCGTGGTGGACGTTCTCGGGGATGCTCGCGCCCTCCAGCGCGATCCCGTACTTGCCGCCCTTGGTGAGCTTGTGGCCCGCGTCGATGAGCTCCTGCCAGGTCTTCGGCGGCTCGACCTTCGCGTCCGCGAGCATCTTCTTGTTGTAGTAGAGGCCGTAGGCCAGCGAGTACAGCGGGACGGCGGCGGGGTCCTTGCCCTTGGCGCCGGTGGCGGCGAGCGCGGCCGGGACGAACCGCTGCGCCCCGCCGACCTCGCCCATCGCCTTGCCGTCGAAGGGCAGCAGCCCGCCGGTCGCCTGGAGCGACGCGGACCAGGTGTTGCCGATGTTGAGGACGTCGGGGCCCTGCCCGGACGTGGTCGCGGCGAGAATGCGGTTGAGCAGGTCCGTCCACGGGACGACCTCCAGGTCGACCTTGATGCCGGTCTGCTTCTCGAACTTCGCGAGCTCGGGGCCCAGCACCCGCTTGTCGGCGGCGAGGTCGGTGCCCTGGTTGCTGGCCCAGTAGGTCAGCTTCTTCGGGTCGCCGTTCCCGCCGCCGGAGGACGAGCCGCCGCCGCAGGCCGCCGCGGTGGCGGCGAGCAGCGCGGCGGCGAGCGCGGCGATCAGCGTCCAGTCGGGCTCCGGCGCCGCCAT
>NZ_CAACUY010000541.1 GCF_900659615.1 Actinomadura fibrosa
GTCACCCGGGCGCCGGGCATGCCCCGCCGCAGCGCCCGCAGCGCGGGGACGGCGGTGAGCAGGTCGCCGAGGCCGAGCGCCCGCAGCACCAGCACGCGGCGGGCCGTCGAGCGGGCCGCCGAGGGGGCCGTCACGGCCACGAGGGTTCCTCCGCCGGGCAGACGACCAGCTCCCGCACCTCGCATCCGGCGGGCTGGGACAGCGCGAACGCGACGGCGGCGGCGACGTCCTCGGGCCGGTTGAGCTTGGCGTCGGGGCCCGGCCGGTACTGCTCGGTGCGGTCGTCGAAGAAGGCGGTGTCCATGCCGCCCGGGACGAGCATCGTCACGCCGATCCTGCCCGCCAGCTCGGCGGCGAGGGCCCGGGTGAACCCGACGACGCCGAACTTGGACGCGCAGTACGCGGTGGCGTCGCTGAGCGCGCGCAGCCCGAGCGTCGAGGCGACGGTGACGATCCGCCCGTGGGAGCCGTGCTCCAGGTAGGGGAGCGCGGCCCGGACGACGGCGGCGGTGCCGAGCAGGTTCACCTGGACGACCCGCTCCCAGTCCTCGGCGGGCACGTCGCAGAGGGTGCCGCAGGCGTCGATCCCGGCGGCGGTGACGACCGCGTCGAGGCCCCCGGCGGCGCGGGCCAGCCCGTGCACGGCGCGCTCGGTGCAGGCCCGGTCGGTGAGGTCCGCCAGCATGTGCCGGTGGTCCTCCTTCGGCGGGTGCAGGTCCAGGACGAGCGGGGTGCCCCCGTCCTCGGCGACCCTGCGCGCGACGGCCGCGCCGAGACCGGAGGAGCCGCCGGTGATGAGGACGTTCATGACGCGTTTCCCTTCGTGGTGGACAGCAGGCGCGTGGTGGAGCGCCCTTCGAGCATCGGCAGCAGGACGACCTCGCCGTTGTGGGCCCGGACCGTCTCGGCCTCGGGCAGCGCCGTCCCCGCGTAGTCGGCGCCCTTCACCCAGATGTCGGGGCGGAGCCGCTCCAGCAGCGGCGCCGGGGTGTCGTCGTCGAAGACGACCGCGGCGTCCACGTCGCTGAGCGCCTCCAGCACCCGGACGCGGTCGGCGGCGGGCGTCACGGGCCGGGACGGGCCCTTGCGGCGCCGCACCGAGGCGTCGGAGTTCACGCACACGATCAGGCAGTCGCCGAGCCGGCGCGCGTGCTGGAGGAGGCTGACGTGGCCCGCGTGCAGCAGGTCGAAGCAGCCGCCGGTGGCGACGACGGTGCCGCCGGCGCGGCGGGTCCGCTCGACGATGTCGAAGGCGTCCTCGCCGCGCTCGGGGACGAGCCGGGCGCTGCCGGTCTCGGCGAGCTGCGCCGCGACGGCGGCGGCGGCGCCGGACCGCACGAACTCCGAGGCGCGGCGGACGCCCTCGCTGACGGCGGCGGTGAGCGGCCCGCCCTCGGCGAGGACCTCGG
>NZ_CAACUY010000542.1 GCF_900659615.1 Actinomadura fibrosa
GATCTCTCCCGGCGCCGCTCGGTGTCGGCCCGGAGCGCGTCCAGGCGCCGCTGGAGGCCGTCGGTCTCGTCCGTCCGGGCGTGGATCTCGTCGATGAGGCGCGCCCGCCGCTCGGCCGCGACGGGCTCGGCGCGGCGCACCTCGGCCCCGGCCGCCGCCAGCAGCACGCCCGCGAGCACGAGGACGAGCATGACCCCGCCCCTCCCGGCCCGCCTACGGCCCGGTCCTCCCCCGCCGCCCGCGGCCCGGCGGCGGGCGGCCTCCGCGTAGCCGGGGTCGCCGAGCCTCCCGCCGACGAGGTCCAGCAGCAGTGACATGGACGCGTCCGGCCGCCGCCACGGCCCCGCCCCGCTCCCGCGTCCCGGGCGGCGGGGGCCGTCCTGTCGCTCGATCACCGCCCCATCATGGCAAGGACCGGCGGATCCGCGCCTCAGGCGATCGCGGCGCGGGAGCGGTCGAGGCCGATGCGCGCGGCGAGCCCCGCGAGCACCGAGCCCATCACGTACCGCTGGACGCGCTGCCAGCCGGGCCGCCGCGCCAGGAACGCGGCGATGCTCCCGGCGCCGAGCACGATGAGCCCGTTGACCGTGACGGCGACCGCGATCTGGACGAGCGCCAGCAGCAGGCTCTGCACGGCGACGCCGCCGCGGTCCGGGTCGGCGAACTGCGGCAGCAGCGAGACGTACAGGATCGCGATCTTCGGGTTGAGCAGGTTGGTGACGAGGCCCATGGCGAACAGCCGGCGGGGCGGGTCCGGCGGGAGCTCGCGGGGGGCGAAGGCGGACGTCCCGCCCGGCCGGACCGCCTGCCAGGCGAGCCACAGCAGGTACGCCGCGCCGCCCAGCTTGATCGCCGTGTAGACGGGCGGGACCAGCGCGAAGACCGTGGTGATGCCGGCGGTCGCCGCCGCGGCGTAGATCAGGAAGCCCGTCGCGACGCCGCCGAGCGAGATCAGCCCGGCCCGGCGACCCTGCGTCACCGAGCGGGAGACCAGGTAGATCATGTTGGGCCCGGGCGTGAGGACGAGCCCGAGGGCGACCAGGGCGATGCTGGCCAGAGCGGCGAGCGAGATCACGCGACCTCCTGTCGTGGGAATGTGATCGATCGTAGAAGTCGGTGCAATCACGTGCAATACTGCGAATTGCACTCGGTGCAATATCGGGAGAGGGCTGGGATGGACGACTACCGGCGGGTGGCGGACGCCGTGGCCGCCGACATCGCCGCCGGGCGGCTGCGCCCCGGCGACCGGCTGCCCCCGCAGCGCGCGTTCGCCCGCGAGCGGCGCATCGCCCCCTCGACGGCGGCGCGCGTCTACCGCGAACTGGCGCGGCGCGGGCTGACGGTG
>NZ_CAACUY010000543.1 GCF_900659615.1 Actinomadura fibrosa
GTGTAGCGGCGGGTCAGCGGCGCGACCGCCGGGGGCGGCGCGGTGCCTCCGGCCACGGAGACGAGTTCGCGCGGCCTCCCGGGGCCGCCGCCGCCCTCCAGCCGCCCGGACATGATCATCGTGACGTCGGCGGCGAGGGTCGCCGCCGCCGCCGTCCCGACGGCGACGGCCAGCGCCCGCGTCCCGCCGCGCGTTCCGCCGCGCCTCACGCCGCTCGCCCGCACCCTGCTCCCCATCACGACCGTGGCCCGCACCGCTGTGCGGCATCGTAGGCGACGCCATGGGACGGAAGGGAGCCGGACCGGCTCGCCAGGCGGGCGATCTTGGAGATGATGGGACCCGCACAGCGGCTCGGCACGGGAATTTTCGGACAGGAATCGGCACAGGAGGGGCCATGCCCGACAACGAAGCGCCGGAGATCGACACCAGCGTGCCGCACTCGGCGCGGATCTGGGACTACTGGCTGGGCGGCAAGGAGAACTACCCGGTGGACCGCGAGGCCGGCGACGCCGTCCTCCAGGTGCTGCCGTCCATCGCCACGTCGGCCAAGCAGGACCGCGCCTTCCTCGGCCGCGCCGTCCGGTTCCTGGTGAAGGAGGGGATCCGGCAGTTCCTGGACCTCGGGACCGGGCTGCCCACCGTGGACAACACCCACGAGGTGGCCCAGCGCGTCGCGCCGGAGTCGCGGATCGTCTACGTGGACAACGACCCGCTGGTGCTCCTGCACGCCCGCGCGCTGCTCCAGAGCAGCGAGCAGGGCTCCTGCGACTACGTCCAGGCGGACATCCGCGACACCGCGACGGTGCTGGAGGAGGCCGCGAAGTCGCTGGACTTCGACCGTCCCGTCGCGCTGATGCTGCTGGGCGTGCTCAACCACATCCTGGACGACGACGAGGCGCTGCGGATCGTGGCGGGGGTGCTGGAGCGGCTGGTCCCGGGCAGCTACCTGGTCATCTCCCACACCTGCGACGCCACCACCGACGAGCTGGACGGCGAGGCCATGCGGCAGGCCGTCCGGACGGTGATGGAGCGCGGCGGCACGCCGATCCGCGCCCGCTCGCCGGAGGAGATCGAGCGGCTGTTCGCGGGGACGGAGCTGCTGGAGCCCGGCGTGGTGTCGTGCTCGCGCTGGCGTCCCGACCCCTCGCCGTGGACCGAGCCCGAGGTCCCGCACTTCTGCGGCGTGGCGGTCGTCAGGGCTCGCTGAGCCGCCCGGCGGTCAGGACGGCGCGGACGTTCGCGGCGGACGGGCGCGCCAGCGCCTCGGCGAGCGGCACGCGCAGGAGCACCAGGTCGGCGGGCGACCCGGCCGCCACGCGGCG
>NZ_CAACUY010000544.1 GCF_900659615.1 Actinomadura fibrosa
CGGGCGCCGCCGGCGGCGGAGCAGGGCGCCGTAGGTGAGCTGGAGGCGCGCCCGTTCGAAGGGCCATGCGGTAAGGTCGGTGTCCAGCACCGAGCGCAGCGCCCCGTCCGCCCGCTCCTGCGGTGCCGCCAGGGCGCGCGCGCAGCGCAGCGCCACGCGCAGCAGCGGCTGCGCGCCCGCCTCGTCGAAGGGGGCCAGTTCGCGGACGCGGGCCGCGACGCGATCGCGGCGGCCGCAGTGCATACCGGCCTCGGCCAGGTGCGCGATGACGGAGAAGCGGACGAACGGGTGGTACGCGGGCGCGGACGGCTGGAAGATCGCGTCGAGCTTCTCGTGCGCCTCGGCGTACCGGCCCTCGGCCAGGGCGGCGACGCCGCGGACCACCTGCACCAGGGCGAGCATGGTGTGCGCGCCCTTCGAGAGCAGGTCCCGCTCGCAGCGCTCGGCCATGTCGCGCGCCGTGCCGCAGTCGCCACGCAGGGCCTCCGCGTGCCCGTGGTTGAGCATGTTGGGATAGACGTAGTTGAGCTGGCGGGTCTCGACGGCGAGCTCGTGGGCCTCGGCCGCCGCGACGCGGCCGAGGGTGGGGTTGCCGAGCTGGACGGCGCACCAGGCCTGGTACGCCAGCGCCCACGTGAGCGAGACGAGGTTGCCCTGCCGGCGGTTGGCGGCGGTGGCGTCGGCGGCCAGCCTCGCGGCGTGGCCGAGCGCGCCCACGGCGACCGCGCCGGCGGTCAGCTCCGTCAGGTCCATGCCGGTGAGGCCGGGGTCCCCGAGCATGCCGTCCAGCCGCTCGACGACCTCGGCGCTTCGCTCGACCGGCGCGACCAGGCCGAGCGCGGCGACCAGCCGGGGCGTCCGCGGCGGCAGATCGAGCCGGTCGAGCAGCCGGACCATCGCGTCCCGCACGTCCCGGCCGGGCGCGGAGTAGTAGGCGCGCACCGCGACCCGGTGCACGACGTACAGGGCCCGCTCGTCGCGGCCGGCCTGCCGGAGCCGTTCCGCGGCGGCGACGTGGCCGCCCAGCCGGGCGGCCCCCGACCAGCCGCCCTCGGTGATCTCCTGCAGCCACCGCAGCATCACCCGGTCCTCGGCGGGCAGGTCGCGGGCGTCGATGTCGTCCAGGATCCGGGCCGCCTGGTCGTGGTCGGCGACCTCCAGCGCCGTCTCCAGGGCCCGCAGCAGCAGGCTCGCGCGCCGCCGGGCGTCGCCGGTGAGCCGGGCGGCCCGCGCCCACAGGGGCGCCGCC
>NZ_CAACUY010000545.1 GCF_900659615.1 Actinomadura fibrosa
CCCCACGCGCGGCCGAGGCCGCCGTACCAGGAGCCGCCGAGGACGCCGTCCGCGCGCACGAGCAGGACGCCGGCGGCCACGTGCAGCGGCGCTGCGGCGAGCACCGTGCGGACCCGCCCGTCCGTCCCGGCGAAGTAGGCCAGGCCGATCGCGAGGAACCCCGCCATGGCGAGGGAGTGCAGGGCGTGGTTGGTGAGGGACGAGCCGAACGCGGGCGAGAGGTACCAGGCGTACAGGCTCAGGAGCAGCAGCGACGACGCGACGACCGGATGGGTGAGCGCCCTGGCGCCGCGGCTTCCCGCGACCGCGTCCGGCATCGACGCGGACGGCAGCGCGGTCCGCGCGAGCTCCAGCGGGGCGCCGCGCAGGAGGAGGAGCGGTCCGAGCAGCCCCACCAGCACGTGCTGCACCGCGTGCGCGCTGAACAGCACCATGCTGTACCGGGCGACGCCACCGCACGAGCCGAACAGGACGACGGCGAGGCCCGCCGTCCAGGCGAGGGTCCGGTACGCGGGCCAGCCCGGGCCGCCTGCGCGGCGCACCCGGAGGACCCCGGCCCCGTACAGGACGGCCCCGGTGAGAACGAGCACGAGGAACAGCGGGTCGATCCACCAGTCCAGCAGGTAGGCGCGCGGGCTCGCGGGTCCGGGCAGCGGGAAGCCGAGCCGCAGGGTCACCGCGTCGAGCGTCCCAGGGGACACCTCCGGCGGGGGAGTGCGGGACAGGCCGGTCGCGAGCGCCATGGCCGCCGCCATGACGATGATCTCGGCGGCGGCGAGCCGGACGAAGGCCCGCGCGCCCGCCCCGGCGCGCAGGGCGGGGATGGTGGCGCGCCGGTGCCACCAACCGAACGCGCCGAGCACCGCGAGCGCGGCGGCCTTGGCGACCACGAGCGCCCCGTACCGCGAGTCGAGGTGGACGCCGCCGAGCCGCACCCAGGCGTTCACCGCGCCGCTGGCGCCCACGACCGCGAACGTGACCAGCGCGAGCCCGCTGTATCGCCCGACGATCTGCGGGAGCCGGTCGCGGACGTCCGGCGCGACCGAGACGAGGGCGACCAGCCCGCCGATCCACAGCGCCGCCCCGGCGACGTGCGCGGCGAGGCTGTAGACGGCGAGCGCGTGGTGCGCGGCGGACGCGGCGTGCCCGGTGAACAGGAACGTGGTGAGCGCCATCAGCTCGTCCTCGTCGAGGCGGCCGACGGCGGCCTCCTGCACGAGCGACGACAGCAGGTCGTCGCGCGGCT
>NZ_CAACUY010000546.1 GCF_900659615.1 Actinomadura fibrosa
CTGGTCACTGTGTCTCACACCCTGGCCGTAGGCCGCGCCACCCACCCCCACCGCGGCACCGTCATCGCCCGCGACCACACCCAAACACTCCACGCCCTCCACGCCCTAGCCACCCACACCCCCCACCCCGACCTCACCCACACCCGAACCGACCAACCCGGCAAAACCGTCTTCGTCTTCCCCGGCCAAGGCCCCCAATGGCCCGGCATGGCCCACGACCTCCTCACCCACAACCCCACCTTCCGCCACCACATCCACCAATGCGCCGACGCCCTCACCCCCTACGTCCCCTGGTCCCTCATCGACCTACTCCACCAACACCCCAACACCCCCGACCTCAACCACACCGACGTCGTCCAACCCGCCCTCTTCGCCGTCATGATCGCCCTAGCCCGCCTCTGGCAACACCACGGCATCCACCCCGACGCCGTCATCGGCCACTCCCAAGGCGAAATCGCCGCAGCCCACATCGCCGGCGCCCTCACCCTCGACGACGCCACCAAAATCATCGCCCTCCGCAGCCAAGCCATCGCCACCCACCTCACCGGCCACGGCGCCATGCTCGCCCTCACCCTCCCCGCCCACCAAACCCAAACCCTCATCAACACCCTCACCAACCCCACCGATCCCACCAGCCATCCCCCACTCACCATCGCCGCCCACAACAGCCCCACCCACACCATCGTCTCCGGAACCCCCCAAGCCATCCACCACCTCAACACCCACTGCCACAACCACAACATCCCCCCCCACCTCCTCCCCGTCACCTACGCCTCCCACCACCCCCAAACCGACACCATCCGCACCCAACTCCTCCACGACCTCCACCCCATCACCCCCCACCCCGCCCACACACCCCTCTACTCCACCATCACCACCACCCCCATCGACACCACCACCCTCACCCCCACCTACTGGCACACCAACCTCCGCCACCCCATCCACTTCCACCAAACCATCACCACACTCATCAACCACGGACACACCCACTACATCGAAATCAGCCCCCACCCCACCCTCACCACCAGCATCCAACACACCCTCGACACCCACCACACACCCGGCACCACCACCCCCACCCTCCACCGCAACAACCCCACCCACCACCACTACCTCACCAACCTCACCCACCACCCCCACTGGAAACCCCAACCCACACCCCACCACCCCACCACCACCCTCCCCACCTACCCCTTCCAACACCACCACTACTGGCTCA
>NZ_CAACUY010000547.1 GCF_900659615.1 Actinomadura fibrosa
CTCGGTGGCCGCGGGGCTCGGCGCGATCGCGCTGCTGCTCACCGCGGAGAGCGTCACCCGGACGCGGGCCGCCGCGATCGCCCTGGTCGCGCTCGCGGTCGCCGGTGTCCTGTCCGGCCAGGCCGGCCGCGCGCGCGGCGAGCGCCGCTCCCGGCTCGCGGCGGAGCGTCAGGACTATCTGCGCTATCTCGCGTACGTGGACGAGCGGCTCGGCGCGAACGCGCGGGCGCAGCGGGCGGCGCTGCTGTGGCCGCATCCCCGGCCCGCCGCGCTGTACGCCGTGGTGATGGGCGACCGGCTGTGGGAGCGACGGTCCTCCGACGCCGACTTCTCCCAGGCCCGCATCGGGGTGGGCGAGCAGCGGCCGCTGGTCCCCGCGATCCCGCCGGAGACGCCGCCGCCGGAGGACCTGGACCCGGTCGGCGCGGAGGCGCTGCGACGGCTCCTCCGCGCGCACGCGGTCCTTCCTGACCTGCCGGTCGCGGTGCGGCTCGAATCGTTCGCGCGGGTGCTGGTGACGGGCGATCCGGAGGCCGCGCGCGGGCTGGTCCGCGCGATGGTCGCGCAGCTCGCCGCTTTCCACGCGCCGCACGACCTGCGGATCAGCGTGTGCGCCTCGCCCGTCCAGGCCCCCGGGTGGGACTGGGTGAAGTGGCTGCCGCACACGCTGCACCCGGTCGAGCAGGACGCGCTCGGGCCCGCCCGGCTGTTCGCGTACGACCTGCGCGACCTCGAACGGATGCTGGAGCCGGAGCTCGCCGGGCGTCCCCGGTTCTCCCCGTCGCATCCGCGGAACCCGGGCGAGCCCCTGCACGTGGTGGTCGTGGACGGCGTCGCGGGCGCGGCGGAGTCGGAGCTGCTGGCCGACGGGGTGGCCGGGGTCTGCGTCGTCGACCTCACCGACGCGATGGCCATGCCGTTGACGGAGGACGCGCACCAGTTGCGGCTGGACGTGACCCCCGAGGGGTTCCGGGTGACCGAGCCGGACGAGCCCGCCGAGCGGGCGGCCTTCGCGGGCACGCCCGACGCCCTGCCGGTCCGGCAGGCGGAGGCGCTGGCCCGGCAGCTCGCGCCGCTGCGCACCGGGCCGTCCCGCCTCG
>NZ_CAACUY010000548.1 GCF_900659615.1 Actinomadura fibrosa
GAGGGTGCATTCTCCGGTGCGCAGGGCTTGGCAGGCCAGATGTACGGCGACCAGGGATGAGGAGCAGGCGGTGTCGACGGTGATGGCCGCGCCTTCCAGTCCGAGGCTGTAGGCGATCCGACCGGACGCCACACTCGGCGTACTGCCGGTCAGGATGTGGCCGTCGGCGGACCACCGCACCGCCGCCGCGCCGTAGTAGTGCGCGGTGGCACCGACGAACACGCCGGTGGCGGTCCCGCGCAGCGTGGTCGGGTCGATCCCGGCCCGCTCGGCGGTCTCCCACGCCGTCTCCAGCAGTATCCGCTGCTGGGGGTCCATGGCGGCCGCCTCGCGGGGGCTGATGCCGAAGAAGGCGGCGTCGAAGTCGGCGGCATCGTGCAGGAACGCGCCGAACCGGGCGTACGTGGTACCGGGCCGGTCGGGGTCGGGGTCATAGAGGGCGTCGAGGTCCCAGCCCCGGTCGGCAGGGAATCCGCCGACCACGTGGTTCCCCGCGGCGACCAGGTCCCAGAGTTCGTCGGGCGAGTGCGTTCCACCGGGAAAGCGGCACCCCATACCGATGATCACGATGGGATCGTCGGCCGGTGGCCGGTGGGTGCCGGTCTCCGGCTCCCTCGTCGCCGCGCCTCCCCGCAGGTGCGCGGCGAGTTCGCGGGGCGTGGGGTGGTCGAAGACGACGGTGCTGGGCAGCCGAAGGCCGGTGGCCGTGTTGAGCCGGTTGCGCAGTTCCAGGCCGGTCAGCGAGTCGAACCCCAGCTCCTTGAACGGGCGGTCGGCCGCGATGGCGGCGGAGTCGGAGTGTCCCAGGACGGCGGCCGCGTGCTGCCGTACCAGCTCGGTGAGCACCGCGCGCTGCCCGCGCTCGTCCAGCCTCGACAGCCGGCTGCGCAACGAGCCCGGATCATCGGTGTCCGGACCGGCGGCGCGTGCCGCCTCGCGTCTCGGTCGGGGCGGCGAGACCGCGGCGATGGGAGCGGGGTGGCGGGTGGCGAGCGCGGCGTCGAGGAGGGCGAGGGCGGTCGGGGTCGTGAGAGGGGTGACGCCGGCGTTGTGGAGGCGTTGGTGGTCGGTGTGGGTGAGGTGGGTGGTC
>NZ_CAACUY010000549.1 GCF_900659615.1 Actinomadura fibrosa
TTCGGCGGCGGGCCCGCGGCCGGCGGCCCGGCCGAGGCGGCGCGCAAGCCGGTCGCGGTGCCATCGCCCCGCGGACCGATGCGCCACTGCCCGACCAGCGCCTAGCCCCCCGCCCGCGCCCCCACCGCCCGACCAGCGCCTAGCACCACCGCCCGCGGCCCCACCGCCCGCGCGGAGCCGTCGGTTCCCGCGCGTGATCGTTGCGCCGGCGCGAGTTCGCGCATGGCCCAGCGCGTGCGATGACAGCCCACGCGTGAACACAGCGTCACCCCATACATGACCCGCACACAGTGGCCGAGTGCGCGTCCTGCCCTTTCGAGACGCCAGGGGCGCATTTGTCAACGTGTACGGTGGTTGACATTTGCCGATCTCGCCGTACACCCTTGTCACGTAAATTTGCGGTACATGGATCCGCGAGACGGTGTTTCGGGGGTTGCCGTCGGGGAGGGACGTGAACGATGGGTGCTCCCGGCAACGTCATCGAGCTTGACCTCGGCCTCGCGGCGGACGCGCGGGCCGTCCTCGTGCGGGCGCTCCGCGCGGCGGTGCCCGCGATCGTCGCCGAGGCCGTCACCGAGATCCAGCGCGAGGTCCCCGAGTACGCGGGCCCCGAGTGCGCGCACACGCTGGAGCTCGCCGCCGGCTGCGCCCTCGCGGGCTTCATCGACATGATCGACGCGCCGGGCCCGCCGTCCGAGGACCTCCTCGCCCTCTTCCGCCGCCTCGGCGCCGCCGAGGCGCAGGAGGGGCACGCCGCCGCCTCGTCGCTCAACGCGGTCAACGCCGGATCGCGGGTCGCGGTCCGGCACTTCGCGCGGGTCGCCGAGGACCTGGGCGCCGACGCCCCGGCCGCGCTCTACGGCCAGGTCATCTCCGGCGTCTTCCCCTACCTGAACTGGCTGATGGTCGCCACCGCGCAGGGCCGCGCCGAGGCGGCCCGCGACCCCGCCGGGCTGCTCCGGCGCCGCCGCCGCGCGCTGCTGGACGCCCTGCTCGCCGGGAC
>NZ_CAACUY010000550.1 GCF_900659615.1 Actinomadura fibrosa
TGAGAACCAGGTGCTGCGTCGTCAGCTGGGCGGTCGGCCGCAGTGGGATCACGGCGACCGGCTGTGGTTGGCGGCGTTGTCCCGGCTGGTTCACCGCCGCCGGTGGGCGGAGATCTTCCCGGTCACCCCGGCCACGATCCTTCGCTGGCACCGCCACCTGGTCGCCCGCGAATGGACTTACACTGACCGGCGCCGGCCGGGACGTCCACCCACCGGTGTTTCGATCAAGACGCTGATCGTGCGGATGGCGCGCGAGAATCCAACCTGGGGCCATAGAAGAATCCAGGGGGAGCTGGCCCGGCTCGGTCACGCGATCGCCGCCTCCACAGTGTGGGAAATCCTACGCGCCGCTGGCATCGACCCGGCACCGCGGCGGGAGGGGCCGAGCTGGCGGCAGTTCCTGACCGCCCAGGCTCACGCGATCATCGCCTGTGGCTTCCTGGTGGTGGAGACGGTGCTGCTCAAGCGGTTGTACGTGCTGGTGGTCATCGAGCACGGCACCCGCAGAGTGCATCTGGCCGGGGTGACCGCGTGCCCGACGGGGGCGTGGGCGGTCCAACAGGCCCGCAACCTGGCCATGGAGTTGGAGGGTCGTATCGGCGCGTTGCGGTTTTTGATCCACGACCGCGATCCGATCTTCACCGCCGCGTTCGATGAAGTGTTCAAGGTTGAAGGGCTCCAGGTCGTCAGGACCTTGCCGCGGACGCCGCGGATGAATGCCGTCTGTGAGCGCGTGATCGGAACCCTTCGCCGTGAGTTGCTGGACCGGGTGTTGCTCCTGGGGGAGCGGCACCTGGCCATGGTGCTCGGCGAGTACCTGGAGCACTACAACGGCCACCGGCCACACCAGGCCCGCCGGCAACGACCTCCAGATGCCGAATGCCAGCCCAACAGGACCCCGGCTGAACCCAACGACCTGCGATCCATCCGGCGAAGACCCGTCGTCACCGGCGTGATCAACGAATACCGACACGCCGCATAACCCCAGCTCA
>NZ_CAACUY010000551.1 GCF_900659615.1 Actinomadura fibrosa
ACCTCACCCACCACCCCCACTGGAAACCCCAACCCACACCCCACCACCCCACCACCACCCTCCCCACCTACCCCTTCCAACACCACCACTACTGGCTCAGCCCAGGCAGCCCGGCCGAGGTCGGTCCGGTCGAGCCGTCGCCGCTCTCGTCCGACGGTCTGTACCGGATCGAATGGGCGACCATCACCGCGCCGCTTCACGATGTCGCCCTGGATCGCTGGGCCGTCATCGGCGGCGACCCGGCGCTCCACGCCCTCGGCATCCCTTGGTTCGACGGCCTCGCGGCGCTCAAGGACGCACGTGACCTCCAGCCCGAAACGGTGGTGCTGGCAGTGCGGAGCCCGAACACGGACCCGGTCGCGGCGGCTCACGAGGTGGCGGAGCAGGTCCTGGGTTTCCTGCGGGACTGGCTGACCGACGAACGCTTCGCCCTGGCGGACCTGGTCGTTCTGACGCGCGGGGCGGTCGTCGCCGCACCCGGCGACTCCCTGGACGATCTGCCGCTCTCGACCGTCTGGGGCCTGGTCCGATCGGCGCAGCGCGAACATCCGGACCGCATCCGCCTGGTCGACGCCGACGCAGCCGGTCTCCACGTCCTGCCCGCCGCCGTCTCGACCGGGGAGCCGCAACTCGCGCTCCGTTCCGGAGAGCTCTACGCCCCTCGCCTGACCGGCATCGTGGACGAGCACGCACCGCCGCGGGATCTCGGCGACGGGACCGTGCTGATCACCGGTGGCACCGGCACGCTGGGCGCACTGGTGGCCGAACACCTCGTCACCGGCCACGGCGTACGCCGCCTCGTCCTCGCCGGCCGACGCGGTCCCGCCGCTCCCGGCAGCGCCGAACTCACCGAGCGCCTCGCCGCCGCCGGCGCCGCAGTCACCACCGTCGCCTGCGACACCGCCGACCCCGAAGCCCTCGCCGCCCTCCTGGCCGACATCCCAGCCGAACACCCGCTCACCACCGTCATCCACGCCGCCGGAGTAC
>NZ_CAACUY010000552.1 GCF_900659615.1 Actinomadura fibrosa
TCGGTGTACATGTAGTCGCGTTCTTCGTCGGTGACCATCTCCAGGGTGAGTTCGTCGTGGTTGCGCAGGAAGATGCCCCATTGGCAGGACTCGGGGATCTTGGGGGTCTGCGCCATGATCTCGGAGATGGGGTAGCGCTGCTCGCGGCGGACGGCCATGAAGATGCGGGGCATGACGGGGAAGTGGAAGGCCATGTGGCATTCGTCGCCGCCGGCGCCGGGGTCGCCGAAGTACTCGACCACGTCGGCGGGCCATTGGTTGGCTTCGGCGAGCAGGACGCGGTCGGGGTAGAGGCGGTCGACCTCGGCGCGGACGCGTTTGAGGTAGGCGTGGGTTTCGGGGAGGTTTTCGCAGTTGGTGCCTTCGCGGGCGTACAGGTAGGGGACGGCGTCCAGGCGGAAGCCGTCGATGCCCAGGTCCAGCCAGAAGCGCAGGACCTCCAGCATGGCGTCTTGGACGGCGGGGTTGTCGTAGTTGAGGTCGGGTTGGTGGGAGAAGAAGCGGTGCCAGTAGTACTGGCCGCGGACGGGGTCGTAGGTCCAGTTGGAGGATTCGGTGTCGATGAAGATGATGCGGGCGTCGGGGTATTTGGTGTCGTCGTCGGACCACATGTAGAAGTCGCCGAAGGGTCCGTCGGGGTCGGTGCGGGAGGCCTGGAACCAGGGGTGGGCGTCGCTGGTGTGGTTCATGACCAGGTCGGCGATGACTCTGATGCCGCGGGCGTGGGCTTGTTCGATGAGTTCGACGAAGTCGCCCAGTTCGCCGAACTCGGGCAGGATCTTGGTGTAGTCGGCGATGTCGTAGCCGCCGTCGCGCAGGGGTGACTGGTAGATCGGCAGCAGCCACAGGCAGTCCACGCCCAGCCATTGCAGGTGGTCGAGTTTGGAGATCAGGCCGCGCAGGTCGCCGTAGCCGTCCCCGTTGGAGTCGGCGAATCCCCGCACCGACACCTCGTAGAACACCGCCGTCTTGAACCAGTGCGG
>NZ_CAACUY010000553.1 GCF_900659615.1 Actinomadura fibrosa
CACCTGGCCCGCAACGGGCTGCTGCTCGCCGCCGCCGCGCTCGGCCTCGGCACCCCCGGCGGGACGCCCGAGATCGCGGGCGCCGCCGTCGCCGCGGCCGCGGGGGCCGTGGCGGCGATCCTCATCGTCTCCTTCGACGACATCGTCGACCTGCTCGCGGGGAGCGCGTGATGCCCTACCTGACCGCCGCAGTCGTGCTCATCGGCCTGGTGAGCGTCCTGAACCTGCTGCTGACCCTCGCCCTCGTCCGCCGCCTCCGGGCGGTGGACGGCGCGCCGGCGCGGTCGCACGGCGCGGGCCCGCCGGTCGTCCTCGGCCCCGGCGCTCGTCCTGCGGACTTCATGACGATGACGACCGCGGACGAGCCGGTGTCCGGCGCGGACCTCACCGGCCTGGTCGGCTTCTTCTCCGCCGGCTGCGACCCGTGCCACGCCCTCGCGCCCGGCTTCGCCGAGCACGCCCGGAAAGCCGGACGGGAGAACGTCCTCGCGGTCGTCGGCGGGGACGACCCCGCACTCGTCGCGATGCTGGCGCCCGACGCGCGGGTGGTCGTCGAGGACTTCGACGGCCCCGTGTCCACGGCGTTCCAGAACACCTGGACGCCCGCGCTGTACCTGATCGGCGAGGACCGCACCGTGGTGGCGACGGGCGGGCGCCTGGAGGACCTGCCCCTCGCGACCCGCGCATGACCGGAGCCGAAGCGGACGCACCGCCGGACACGCCGCCGGGTGCGGAGGCGGACGCGGAGGCGGGTGCGCCGCCGGGGGTGCCGGGACGGCGGGATCGGCGGTTCGGGGGGCGGGACACCGCCGCGGCGGCGGTGTACGCGCTGTCGCTGGCGGTCCGCGCGGCTCCGGGCGCCGTGGCGGGATACCTGCTGGCCACGCTGGCCGCGGCCGGGGCGCCGATCGGCACGGCCTGGCTGACCAAGCTGGTGATCGACCGGCTGGCCGCCCCGCACGGCGCCGTCGCCGGG
>NZ_CAACUY010000554.1 GCF_900659615.1 Actinomadura fibrosa
GTCACCGTGACCGTCATGACCCGTGCGAATTTTCTGCGTGCCGGAGCTCCAGGTGGTGAACCGTGCCGTCCTTCGCTCCGCGGGAGGGTAGCGTCAGCGGCGGCGCGGCTGACTAGGGCGTTCCCGGGCTCGTGACCGCAGGCAATCGGTCGGATCTCTGAGGCGCAGGTGTGGCAGACGGAAATGGTGGGGTGTGTGGGCGCGCGTTTCGAGGAGATCGACTGGCGTCAGACGGCCAAGGGCGCCATCAGCCTGCGACGCCGACGAGACCCGGCTTCGGGAATCGAGGTGTACGAGGTCAAGCTCGACGATGACTTCCTCATGTCCAGTCAGTTCACGGCCGGCGAGATCGCGCTGGCCCGGCTCGGTCTGGAGCCGCTGCCGGACACCGACCTCGACGTGATCGTGGGTGGGCTGGGTCTCGGGTACACCGCCCATACCGTGCTGGAAGACTCGCGTGTGCGTTCACTCACCGTCGTGGAAGCACTCGATGAAGTGATCGGATGGCACCAACGACATCTGGTACCCCTGGGCGCGAACCTGACGTCCGATCCTCGTTGCCGCCTCCTCCGCGCGGACTTCTTCTCCCTCACCGCCGATCCCCACGGCTTCGATCCCAGCATCCAGGGACGCCGCACCCACGCCATCATCGTCGATATCGATCACTCGCCGCGGCACGTACTCGACCCCGCCCATGCCCCCTTCTACGAGCCCGATGGCCTGCGCGAGCTCACCGGTCGGCTTCACCCAGGCGGTGTGTTTGCCCTGTGGTCCAACGACCCGCCGGACGAACACTTCAACGCCGTACTCGCCCAGGTCTTCCACGAGTCACAAGCACGTGTCGTCGAATTTCACAGCCCTCTTCAGGAGCGGACCGTGACCAACACGGTCTACGTCGCGAGGACACAACCAGCCCAGGCGTAACGCTGGCCAACCGATCTGCGGCATGAGCG
>NZ_CAACUY010000555.1 GCF_900659615.1 Actinomadura fibrosa
CGCCCCGCCGCTCGGCGTCGCGGTGCTGGCCTTCCTCGCGGGTCAGCCCTGGGTCGGGTCCGGCTGCGCGGTCCTCGCCGTCCTGGCGGTCCCGCTGGGGCTCGACCGGTACCGGCAGCTCGGCCACGGCACCGATGGCGCGCGGCTCAGCGTGCGGTCGGGCTCGCTGCGCCGCCGCCAGGTCGTCGTCGAGCACACGGCGATCGTCGGCTGGCGCGTCCGCCGGACGCTCTTCCAGCGCCGCCTCGGCCTCGCGACCCTCGTCGTCGCCGTGGGCGCGGGCGAGGGCGGCTACCCGGCGACCGACATGGCCGAAGCGGACGCCGTAGCCCTGGCCGCCGAGATCACCCCAGCCTGGGTCCACCCGTTCCTGACAACCGCCCCACCGCCCGCGACGGGAGAGCCTCCAACAGACCCAGGCACGCCACCGGCCCCTCTAGATGGGCCTCCGCCCGCCCCGGACGGACCTCCGGTTGTCCCGGGTGGACCTCCCGTTGCTCCTGGCGCGCCGTCGGACGCCCCGGGCGGATCTCCGGTTGCTCCTGGCGCGCCGTCGTCTGCCCTGGACGGGCCGTCGGACGCCTCCGGTGGACCTCCGGCCGCTCTGAGCGGGCCTCAGGCCGTCCCAGATGAGCCGCCGACCGCTTTGGGCGGGCCTGCGGTTGCTCCTGGCGCGTCGTCGGGCGCCTCGGACGGGCCGTCGGTCGCCCCGGGCGGATCTTCGGTTGCCCCAGGCGCGTCGTCGGCCACCCCGGGTGAACCCTCGGCCGCTTCGGGGGAGCCGCCGGTTACTCCGGGCGGCGCGCACCGAACATGATCTCGTCCCAGGACGGGACCGAGGCGCGCTTGCCCTTCGCCTTGCGCCGGCCGCGCGCCGGACGCTGCGCCGGGGCCGGGCCGTCCGCGGCGGCCGGTGCGGCGGGCGGGG
>NZ_CAACUY010000556.1 GCF_900659615.1 Actinomadura fibrosa
TACCAGGACATCTACCCCCTCAACTTCGACAACGACCCCGACGGCCTGTACACCGAGATCCGGCGGGTGCTCCAGCACTGGATGGACCACGGGGTACGGATCTTCCGGGTCGACAACCCCCACACCAAACCCCTCCCCTTCTGGGAGCGGCTGCTGGCCGACGTCAACCGCACCGACCCCGACGTGCTGTTTTTGGCCGAGGCCTTCACCCGCCCCGCAATGATGCACACCCTGGCCAAGATCGGGTTCCACCAGTCCTACACCTACTTCACCTGGCGCAACTCCGCCGAGGAACTCCGCGACTACCTCACCGAGCTCACCGGCCCCGCCGCCGCCTACATGCGCCCCAACTTCTTCGCCAACACCCCCGACATCCTCAATGAGTACCTCCAGCACGGCGGCCGGCCCGCCTTTGAGATCCGCGCCGTGCTGGCCGCGCTGCTGTCACCCACCTGGGGCATCTACAGCGGCTACGAACTGTGCGAGAACACCCCCGTGCGGCCCGGCAGCGAGGAGTACCGCGACTCGGAGAAGTACCAGTACCGCCCCCGCGACTGGGAAGCCGCCGAACGCGACAACACCACCATCGCCCCGCTCATCACCCGCCTCAACACCCTGCGCACCACCCACCCCGCCCTGCAACAACTGCGCAACCTGCACTTCCACCACATCGACCAGCCCGAACTTCTGGCCTTCTCCAAACACCACAACGGCGACACCGTCCTGGCCGTCGTCAACCTCAACCCCACCCACCCCCGCGAAGCCACCGTCCACCTCGACCTGCCCGCCCTGGGCCTGCCCGACGACGGCGACCACCCCTTCACCGTCACCGACCAGCTCACCGGCACCACCTACACCTGGCACCAGCACAACTACGTCCGCCTGGACCCCCACGTCCAGCCGGCGCACATCTTCACG
>NZ_CAACUY010000557.1 GCF_900659615.1 Actinomadura fibrosa
AGACGTCATCTCATTTGGTGTGTCGGCGGTAGCCTGCCGTTCGTGGAGATGGTCGAGCGGTTGGTGCCTGAGGAGTTGTGGGAGCTGTTTCAGCGGGTGGTGCCGCCTGCTCCGAAGCGGCCGCAGGGTGGAGGCCGACGCCGGTACGGGGACCGTGAAGTGCTGGCCGCGATCATCTTCGTGGCCACCACCGGTTGCACCTGGCAGCAGTTGCCGCCGGTGTTCGGCCCGTCCGGTCCCACCGCGCACCGCCGCTTCACCGAGTGGAGTGCGGCGCGGGTCTGGGCCAAGCTGCACCGGCTGGTGCTGGACGAGCTGGGTGCGCGCGGGGAGTTGGACTGGTCACGGTGCGCGATCGACTCGGTCAGCGTCCGGGCGAGCAAAGGGGGGAACTGACCGGCCCGAATCCTGTCGACCGCGGCAAACCCGGGTCGAAGATCCACTTGCTGGTCGACCGTGCCGGACTGCCGCTGTCTGTCGGGATCTCGACCGCCAACACCCACGACAAGCTCGCTCTGCAGCCACTGGTGCGCGGCATCGCGCCGGTCCGCTCCCGGCATGGGCCGCGTCGGCGCCGTCCGGGCAAGCTGCACGCCGACAAGGGGTATGACTACGCCGACCTGCGCCGCTGGCTACGCGGCCGGGGCATCGTCCCGCGCATCGCGCGCCGTGGCATCGAGTCCTCACAAAGGCTGGGCCGACACCGCTGGGTGGTGGAGCGGACGGTGTCATGGTTCAACGGCTTCCGCCGACTGCACCGCCGCTACGAACGCAAACCCGAGCACTTCCTGGCCTTCGTCGGCATCGCCGCCGCCCTGATCTGTCACCGCCGACTCACCAAATGAGATGTCGTCT
>NZ_CAACUY010000558.1 GCF_900659615.1 Actinomadura fibrosa
TGCGATGCCGAGCACCGCTGGCTGCGCCTGGCCCCGGCCCGGATCGGGCACCTGTTCCCGCGCCTGCCCTGCCAATCCGAATACAACCGGCATCTGCGCCAGGCGGCCCCGCTGCTGCTGGCCGCGGCGGGATGGCTGGTGCGCCAGGTCCCGTCCTGGCACGACCGGCTGCGACTGATGGACGGCACCCCGGTGCGCTGCGGTGCCTCACGCACCACCGTGGACCGCTCGGCGCTGGGTGAGATCGCCGGCTACGGAATGGACAAATCCCACCACGCCTTCTACTGGGGCGCCAAGCTGATGCTGATCACCACCGCCGAGGGCGCGGTATGCGCCTTCAGCCTGGCCCACCCCAAGGAACTGGACGAGCGGCTGCAGGCGGTGCACCTGCTGCACGTCCAGCCGCCCGCGCCTGGCCCGTGCCCGATCGTGTGCGACAAGGGATTCGCCGGTGCCGGGGTGGAGAAGGCCGCCGCCGACCTGGGGCATGTCCTGATCCGGCCGGTCCGCGACGATGAACCCGAGCCCGCCGTGAAGGTGTTCCCCGGCTGGCTGCGCCAGCGCATCGAGGCGGTGATCTGGACGTTGAAGAACCAGCTCGGGCTGGAACGCCACGCCGCCCGCACCACCGAGGGGCTCTGGACCCGCGTCTGCCAGCGCATCGCGGCACTCAACGCCGCCATCTGGCACAACTGGCTGATCAACGCACCCGTCAAACGCTCCCTGATCGCCTATGACCACTAACCAGCACCATCATTCCCCATCAACGATCTAG
>NZ_CAACUY010000559.1 GCF_900659615.1 Actinomadura fibrosa
GATGGGTGGGTGCTCAACGGCGCCAAGATGTGGATCACCAATGCGGGGGTGTCGGAGTTCTACACGGTGATGGCGGTCACCGACCCGGCGGCGGGGGCGCGGGGGATCTCGGCGTTCGTGGTGGAGAAGTCCGATCCGGGGGTGTCGTTCGGGCCCAAGGAGCGGAAGCTGGGGATCAAGGGGTCGCCGACCCGGCAGGTGATCTTGGAGGATGTGCGGATCCCGGCCGACCGGATCATCGGGGCCGAGGGGACGGGGTTCAAGACCGCGCTGGCGACGCTGGACCACACCCGTATCACCATCGCCGCCCAGGCGCTGGGGATCGCCCAGGGCGCGCTGGACTTCGCCGTCGGGTATGTCAAGGAGCGGCGGCAGTTCGGCAAGGCGATCGCCGATTTCCAGGGTGTGCAGTTCATGCTGGCCGATATGGCGATGCGGCTGGAGGGGGCGCGGCAGCTGACCTACCACGCGGCGATCAAGTCCGAGCGGGCGATGCAGGGTGAGAAGGTGGCGGATCTGACGTTTGTGTCGTCGGCGTGCAAGGCGCTGGCCTCGGACGTGGCGATGGACGTCACCACTGATGCGGTGCAGCTTTTGGGCGGGTATGGGTACACGCGCGAGTTCCCGGTGGAGCGGATGATGCGCGACGCCAAGATCACTCAGATCTACGAGGGCACCAACCAGATCCAGCGCATGGTCATGGCCCGCCAGCTCCTGAAGTAGC
>NZ_CAACUY010000560.1 GCF_900659615.1 Actinomadura fibrosa
CGGGACCGACCGCGTTGACCCGCAGCCCGCGCGGCATCTCGATCACCGCGGCCGTCACGAACGCCTCCAGGCCCGCGTTGACCAACGCACCGACGGACGAGCCCGCCGCGTATCCGGCGAAGCCCGTCAAGCCCGTCAAGCCGCTCAAGCCCGTCCCGCAGGATTCGCCCGCGAAGCCCGTCAAGCCCAGGAAGCCGTGGAAGCCCGCTCCGGCTCCGGACGCCTACCCGCAAGAGGACTCGGACCCGCAGCGGGGCGAGGCGCTGGACGGCACCGACCTGGGCGCCTGCTACACCGGGAACTGCGAGGTCGAGGTCCACGACGGCGACGTCATCAGGCTGGACGAGTCCTACAGGATCCCGCCGATCAGGGTGGGCGTCCACGGGACGCGGGTGACGTTCACCTCGCGCGGGGCCCACACGCTGATGGTCACCACGATGGACGCGGAGTCGCCCGGAGCGACGGCGATGTTCCGCAACCTCCGGATGCGGGTGCGTCCGGCCAAGGAGGAGGGTGCCGTCATCCTCACCATGGCCTACCGGCCGTGACGAGACGATGGCGGGGCCCCGCCCGCGTGCGGACGGGCCCCGCCATCGTGCGCGGAGGGCCGCCGGCTACTTCAGGAGCTGGCGGGCCATGACCATGCGCTGGATCTGGTTGGTGCCCTCGTAGATCTGAGTGATCTTGGCGTCGCGCATCATCCGCTCCACCG
>NZ_CAACUY010000561.1 GCF_900659615.1 Actinomadura fibrosa
CCGACCCGGGCGCGCCCCGGCCGATCGGCGGCGGCCAGCCGAAGCCGCGCACCCCGCGTCCCGCCGCGCAGGACCCGCGCTGGAACGCCGCCGGCCCGCAGCAGGACCCGCGGACGGACGGCCAGGGTGAGCAGGACCCGCGCCAGACCCCGGACTCCCAGCCGAAGGAGCCGCCGCTCAGCCAGCTCAACCCGCGCAAGCTGCCCGTGGTCCAGGAGGTCGTGCAGTCGCTGCGCGACTCCGTCCCGAGCGAGAACGGCGACTCGCTGGAGTTCAAGCCGAAGCTCCCGATGGTGAAGGGCGTCCCGCTGCTGATCGGCGGCACCCCCGTCCTGAACTGACCGTGCAGAACTGACCGTGCAGAACTGACCGTGCTGGATCGACCGTGCTCGACGGGCGGTCCCGGCTCCGAACCGGTCGCCGTGCATACGGCCGGACGGGCGGGTCCGCGATCGGGTCACGGGTGAGGCGAGCGGGGGCGGCGGACGTGCCGCCCCCGTTCCCATGTCCGGCTCCCGCACAGGAAGGCGAGACCATGCTCGACCGCACCTCCGCCCGCGTCGCGCGGCGTCCTCGGGGATCCACCGCTCCAGGCCGTCCCGGCGCAGGACGACGATCTGGTGCCGGCCCGGCCCCAGCGCCGGGACGGACG
>NZ_CAACUY010000562.1 GCF_900659615.1 Actinomadura fibrosa
GGGAGCGGTCGAAGGTGGGGCCGGCGATTGGGACGAAGTCGTAACAAGGTAGCCGTACCGGAAGGTGCGGCTGGATCACCTCCTTTCTAAGGAGCACAAACTGGCTCGGACCGACTCCTTCGGGAGTGTTCGGGTCGGTGGCCGTCTTTGGCAGCGAGTGTCTGTCAGGTGGCTGCTCATAGATGTGGAGCACTGGTTATTCATCGGCCGTTCGTGCGGCTCGGCAAGTACCGCCCCTTCGCGGGGAGTGGGAACGGCGAGTCCGGGCGGGGGGTTCGGTGGACACGCTGTTGGGTCCTGAGGAAACGGGCACGTTTCTTCGGACTGCGGGACCAAGACCGCACCTCCTCGCGGGGGTGTGGTTTTGGTGGGCCCGGTTGTTTTTTGAGAACTGCACAGTGGACGCGAGCATCTCTGGTAGATGATGACGCCTTGCTTGGGGGTTTCGGCTTCTGGGTTGGGTGTTGTTGTTTATCTGCGATTTGTTTTGATCGTTTTGTGTGTTCAAGTTTTTAAGGGCATACGGTGGATGCCTTGGCATCAGGAGCCGATGAAGGACGTGGGAGCCTGCG
>NZ_CAACUY010000563.1 GCF_900659615.1 Actinomadura fibrosa
GAGACCGGGACGCCGAGGATGTCGGCCTGCATCTGCATGCACAGCTCGTTGGCGGTGACGCCGCCGTCGACCTTGAGCACGTCCAGGTCGACGCCGGAGTCGGCGCGCATGGCCTCCACGACGTCGCGGGACTGGTAGCAGATCGATTCCAGGGTGGCGCGGGCCAGGTGGGCGTTGGTGTTGTAGCGCGACAGGCCGACGATGGCGCCGCGGGCGTCGCTGCGCCAGTAGGGGGCGAACAGGCCGGAGAAGGCGGGCACGAAGTAGACGCCGCCGTTGTCGTCGACCTGGCGGGCCAGCGCCTCGCTCTGCGAGGCGCCGGAGATGATGCCCAGCTGGTCGCGCAGCCACTGCACCGCCGACCCCGTCACCGCGATCGACCCCTCCAGCGCGTAGACGGGCTTGTCGCGGTTGAACTGGTAGCAGACCGTCGTCAGCAGGCCGCTCTTCGAGCGGACGAGCTCGTTCCCCGTGTTGAGCAGCAGGAAGTTGCCGGTGCCGTAGGTGTTCTTGGCCTCGCCGGGCGCGAAGCACACCTGCCCGACCGTCGCGGCCTGCTGGTCGCCGAG
>NZ_CAACUY010000564.1 GCF_900659615.1 Actinomadura fibrosa
GGGAGCGGTCGAAGGTGGGGCCGGCGATTGGGACGAAGTCGTAACAAGGTAGCCGTACCGGAAGGTGCGGCTGGATCACCTCCTTTCTAAGGAGCACAAGCTGGCTCGGATCGACTCCCTTTGGGAGTGTTCGGGTCGGTGGCCGCTGTTGACGGCGAATGTTCGTCAGGTGGCTGCTCATAGATGTGGAGCACTGGTTATTCATCGGCCGTTCGTGCGGCTCGGCAAGTACCGCCCCTTCGCGGGGAGTGGGAACGACGAGTCCGGGCGGGGGGTTTGGTGGACACGCTGTTGGGTCCTGAGGAAACGGGCGTTGAGCCCGGGTGCCTCTGGATCGCGGGACCAAGACCGCATCCCCTCATCGGGGGTGTGGTTTTGGTGGGCCCGGTTGTTTTTTGAGAACTGCACAGTGGACGCGAGCATCTCTGGTGAGGATGCGGCTCTTTGGAGTCGTGTTTTCATCTGCGATTTGTTTTGATCGTTTTGTGTGTTCAAGTTTTTAAGGGCATACGGTGGATGCCTTGGCATCAGGAGCCGATGAAGGACGTGGGAGCCTGCG
>NZ_CAACUY010000565.1 GCF_900659615.1 Actinomadura fibrosa
GACAGCACCCGACAGCGGCCGTCGGCGGCCAGATGAATCTTGCTGGACAGCCCGCCGCGGGAACGTCCTAGTGCTTCGCCTGCCGGGCCACCTCCTCCAGCAGGGCGACCAGCTCGCGCCATGACGGGTTGTCCTGGTTCGTCCCGGCGTCGTCCCCCTTTTCCGGTGGGGCGGGCGGCGGCCGGTGCGGGGCGCCGGCCGCGTGCTGGTGCGCCCGCTCGATCGTGGAATCGACCGACACCCGCCAGTCGATGTCCCCGGCGGCGTCGGCCTGGGCGCGCACCACCTGAAGCAGCCGCTCCCAGGTCCCATCCGCCGACCAGCGCCGGAACCGCTTGTAGACGGTGATCCACTCCCCGAACTCCGGCGGCAGATCACGCCAGGGCACACCCGTCCGCACGCGATGACAGATCCCATTGATCACCCGCCGATGGTCGACCCACCGACCACCCCGCCCGCCCGTCGGTGGCAGCAACGGCGCCAGCCGCTCCCACTGCGCATCGGTCAAGTCACCACGACGACCCATCAACCCACAGTGACCCAA
>NZ_CAACUY010000566.1 GCF_900659615.1 Actinomadura fibrosa
AACTCGGCGGCGGCGGTGCAGCGCAAGGCGCAGTCGCAGGGCGTCAAGACGATCGACTACGACCGGCTGACGCTGGGCGGGGTGTCGGACTACTACGTCTCGTTCGACAACGTCAAGGTCGGCGAGGAGCTGGGCAAGGGCCTGCAGAAGTGCCTGGGCGGCAAGTCGGCCAACATCGCCTACCTCAACGGCTCGCCCACCGACAACAACGCCACCCTGTTCGCCCAGGGCGCGCACAACATCCTGGACAAGGTCTCCACCTACAAGAAGGTCGCCGAGCAGCCGGTCCCGGACTGGAAGCCGGAGAAGGCCGCGACCATCTTCGAGCAGATGTGGACCGAGCAGAAGGGCAAGATCGACGGCGTGCTGGCGGCCAACGACAACCTCGGCAACGCCGCGGTCGCCGTCGCCAAGAAGAACGGGCAGAGCGGCAAGGTCGCCATCACCGGCCAGGACGCCACCACCCAGGGGCTGCAGAACATCCTGGACGGCAGCCAGTGCATGACCGTCTACAAGCCCGTCAAGCAGGAGGCCGA
>NZ_CAACUY010000567.1 GCF_900659615.1 Actinomadura fibrosa
CACGTACGCGCCGTCGGAGGAGCACGAGTTGCTGCGTGCGACGGTGCGTGAGCTGGCCGATGCCAAGATCGCGCCGTTCGCGGCGGAGGTGGACGAGGATTCGCGGTTCCCGCAGGAGGCGCTGGACGCGCTGGTGGCCAACGAGCTGCACGCGGTGCACGTCCCGGAGTCGTATGGGGGTGCGGGGGCCGATGCGCTGGCGACGGTGATCGTGATCGAGGAGGTCGCGCGGGCGTGCGCGTCGTCGTCGCTGATTCCGGCGGTGAACAAGCTGGGCACGGTGCCGGTGCTGTTGTCGGGGTCGGAGGAGCTGAAGAAGCGGTATCTGGGGCCGGTGGCGCGGGGGGAGGCGATGTTCTCCTATGCGCTGTCGGAGGCCGAGGCGGGGTCGGATGCGGCGGGGATGAAGACCCGCGCGGTGCGCGAGGGCGATGGGTGGGTGCTCAACGGCGCCAAGATGTGGATCACCAATGCGGGGGTGTCGGAGTTCTACACGGTGATGGCGGTCACCGACCCGGCGGCGGGGGCG
>NZ_CAACUY010000568.1 GCF_900659615.1 Actinomadura fibrosa
TGCAGTACCATCGGCGCTGAGAGGCTTAACTTCCGGGTTCGGGATGGGACCGGGTGTTTCCCTCTCGCCATAACCACCGAACGACCAACCCCAACACCCCCCAAGGGGTGCGGGAAACTCGTCGTCCGAGACCAGGCTCGGCTCTTCACACATCAAAACCGGGGTTCCCGGTTGTTTCCTGGGAACCACACAGGGACGCGAACACCCATTCGAGCAGCGATTTGGATTGAACGTTCAGTGTGTTCAAGCCACTCGGCCTATTAGTACCGGTCGACTCCACACGTTACCGCGCTTCCATCTCCAGCCTATCAACCCAGTCGTCTACTGGGAGCCTTACCCCACACAAGGTGGGAGGGAGAACTCATCTCGAGGAAGGCTTCCCGCTTAGATGCTTTCAGCGGTTATCCCGACCGAACGTAGCCAACCAGCCGTGCCCCTGGCGGGACAACTGGCACACCAGAGGTTCGTCCGTCCCGGTCCTCTCGTACTAGGGACAGACCCTCTCAATTCTCCTACGCGCGCAGCGGATAGGGACCGAACTGTCTCGCGACGTTCTAAACCCAGCTCGCGTGCCGCTTTAATGGGCGAACAGCCCAACCCTTGGGACCTACTCCAGCCCCAGGATGCGACGAGCCGACATCGAGGTGCCAAACCATCCCGTCGATATGGACTCTTGGGGAAGATCAGCCTGTTATCCCCGGGGTACCTTTTAGCCGTTGAGCGACACCACTTCCACACGTAGGTGCCGGATCACTAGGCCCTGCTTTCGCACCTGCTCGACACGTCCGTCTCACAGTCAAGCTCCCTTGTGCCCTTGCACTCGCCACCTGATTGCCAACCAGGCTGAGGGAACCTTTGGGCGCCTCCGTTACACTTTAGGAGGCAACCGCCCCAGTTAAACTACCCACCAGGCACTGTCCCCCACCCGGATCCACGGGTGCGGGTTAGACGCTCAAAACGACCAGAGTGGTATTTCACCAATGACTCCACCGACACTGGCGTGCCGGCTTCACAGTCTCCCACCTATCCTACACAAGACGCTTCAGGCGCCAATGCCAAGCTGTAGTGAAGGTCCCGGGGTCTTTCCGTCCTGCTGCGCGAAACGAGCATCTTTACTCGTACTGCAATTTCGCCGGGCCTGTGGTTGAGACAGCGGGGAAGTCGTTACGCCATTCGTGCAGGTCGGAACTTACCCGACAAGGAATTTCGCTACCTTAGGATGGTTATAGTTACCACCGCCGTTTACCGGCGCTTAGATTCTCAGCCTCGACCCGAAGGTCTAACCGGTCCTCTTAACGTTCCGGCACCGGGCAGGCGTCAGTCCGTATACAGCGTCTTACGACTTCGCACGGACCTGTGTTTTTAGTAAACAGTCGCTTCCCCCTGGCCTCTGCGACCCCACCCAGCTCAAGGAGTAAATGCGATCACCAGACGAGGTCCCCCTTCTCCCAAAGTTACGGGGGCAATTTGCCGAGTTCCTTAACCACAGTTCACCCGATCGCCTTGGTATTCTCTACCTGACCACCTGAGTCGGTTTAGGGTACGGGCCGCCGGTACACTCACTAGAGGCTTTTCTCGGCAGCATGGGATCACTCACTTCACCTAAAACGGCTCGGCATCACATCTCACCCTTGATGGCATGCGGATTTACCTGCACACCGGGCTACATGCTTACCCCAGGACAACCATCGCCTGGGCTGAGCTACCCTCCTGCGTCACCCCATCGCTCACCTACTACCCCCTCGGGTCCCGCGCTCACCAACCCCAGCAACCCGAAGGTCACCGGAACAGCTCGGGCGGTTAGCATCAGAGGATTCAGCGTTGGCGCATACCAGCGGGTACGGGAATATCAACCCGTTGTCCATCGACTACGCCTGTCGGCCTCGCCTTAGGTCCCGACTTACCCTGGGCGGATTAGCCTGCCCCAGGAACCCTTGGTCATCCGGCGCACACGTTTCTCACGTGTGATTCGCTACTCATGCCTGCATTCTCACTCCCGCAGCCTCCACCACTCGATCACTCGGCGGCTTCACCGGCTACAGGACGCTCCCCTACCCATCCCAGCCAATGACTGGAATGCCACGGCTTCGGCGGTGTGCTTGAGCCCCGCTACATTGTCGGCGCGGAATCACTTGACCAGTGAGCTATTACGCACTCTTTCAAGGATGGCTGCTTCTAAGCCAACCTCCTGGTTGTCACAGCAACTCCACATCCTTTCCCACTTAGCACACGCTTAGGGGCCTTAGCCGATGATCTGGGCTGTTTCCCTCTCGACTACGAAGCTTATCCCCCGCAGTCTCACTGCCACGCTCTCACTTACCGGCATTCGGAGTTTGGCTGACGTCAGTAACCTTGTAGGGCCCATTAGCCATCCAGTAGCTCTACCTCCGGCAAGAAACACGCGACGCTGCACCTAAATGCATTTCGGGGAGAACCAGCTATCACGGAGTTTGATTGGCCTTTCACCCCTAACCACAGGTCATCCCCCAGGTTTTCAACCCTGGTGGGTTCGGGCCTCCACACCGTCTTACCGGCGCTTCACCCTGCCCATGGCTAGATCACCCCGCTTCGGGTCTACAGCATGCGACTAAAAACGCCCTCTTCAGACTCGCTTTCGCTACGGCTACCCGCCACCGGTTAACCTCGCCACACACCATAACTCGCAGGCTCATTCTTCAAAAGGCACGCCATCACGAACACAAGGAAACAAGTCCCCTGTGAGGACGCTCTGACGGCTTGTAGGCACACGGTTTCAGGTACTATTTCACGACCCCTCACCGGGGCACTTTTCACCTTTCCCTCACGGTACTGGTCCGCTATCGGTCATCAGGAAGTATTCAGCCTTACCACGTGGTCGTGGCAGATTCACACGGGATTTCACGGGCCCCGTGCTACTCGGGAACACACCCAAGAGACACCATGATTTCGCCTACCGGACTCTCACCGTCTATGGCCGGCCTTCCCATGCCGTTCGACTATCACGATGCTTTATAACTCTTCGACCCAGCGGCAGCTGGACCAGGATGGTCCCACAACCCCGCACACGCAACGCCTGCCGGCTATCACACGCGCACGGTTTAGGCTCCTCCGCTTTCGCTCACCACTACTCACGGAATCACTATTGTTTTCTCTTCCTGCGGGTACTGAGATGTTTCACTTCCCCGCGTTCCCACCAACCGCCCTATACATTCAGACGGCGGCGACACCCCATGACGAGTGCCAGGTTTCCCCATTCGGAAATCCCCGGATCAAAGTCTGGTTGCCGACTCCCCGAGGCATATCGCAGGCTCCCACGTCCTTCATCGGCTCCTGATGCCAAGGCATCCACCGTATGCCCTTAAAAACTTGAACACACAAAACGATCAAAACAAATCGCAGAT